>JAPOJD010000174.1 GCA_029978585.1 Actinomycetota bacterium | reverse complement strand
GTCTCGACGGGAGCGGCGGGCTTGAGGACGTCTCCGGGCCCCCACGTCATCCAACGGGGCCTCGGAGGACTGCACAACTCCTCGTCCTACCCGTCGCCGGACGGGTGGAACATGTACCGCCCGTCGTACTTCACGTCCTGGGGCGAGGCATTCCACGGGGGCGTGTCCTCGTCGGCGGTGCTGTGGTACCCCGCCTCCCACGGATGCGTCCGCATGCTGCACCCGGACATCGACTACCTCTGGCGCAAGGGCGGCAACGCCATCGGGACCTCGGTCTACGTGTACGGCGCCTGGCAGGGCTAGCCGCCGACGGGACGCGAGCGCATGCCGGCCGCGTACAGCGCGCGCACGAGCTCGCGGCTGGTGACCTCCCGTGCGCCCTCCTCGATGGCGAGTGTGCGCATGTCCGCGGAGATGTCGTAGTGGTCGCCGCCGAAGGCACGGGAAGGGACGCCGAGCCATCGGGCGAAGGCGTGGAGCTCATCGAGATCACGGTCGCTCACCAGGTGGCAGAAGAGTGCTCCACGCCACGGCCAGATGGCCGGGTCCACGAGGATGGCCATGGGGTCAGGGTAGGCGCTCTCGGCGTGCGAGTGGCAGCCGCACGGTGAACGTCGTGCCCGCATCCGGCGAGGAGGCGACCTCGACCATCCCCCCGTGGGCGAGGACAAGGGATCGAACGATCGCCAGGCCCAGGCCAGCGCCCCCGGACTCGCGATTGCGGGACTCATCCACCCGGTAGAAGCGCTCGAAGACGCGCGCCGCCTGCTCCGGAGTCATGCCCGGACCGTCATCGGCGACCGTGATCACGGCCCAGTCGGGGTCCGGTCGGGACAGGTCGACGCGGATCTCGGACTGCGCGGGGGTGTGCTGCACCGCGTTCGAGAGCAGGTTGTCGAGGACCTGGCGCAGGCGCATCCGGTCTCCCTCGACCACGGGTGCGACGGGACCGGTCTGCGTCGCGAGGCTGATCGCGCGCCCGGGATGGGCTGCCTGCACTCCCGCCAGCGCCTCGGTGGTGAGTTCGAGCAGGTCGACGGGGACGACTTCGAGCGGGCGCTGCTGGTCGAGGCGCGCCAGCAGGAGGAGGTCCTCCACGAGGACGCCCATGCGCTCGGCCTCGCCCTCGATGCGCTGCATGGTCCGGGGAACGTCCTCCGGAGGCACCGCGCCCTGTCGGTAGAGCTCGGAGAACCCGCGGATGGTGGTGAGCGGGGTGCGCAGTTCATGGCTGGCGTCCGCGACGAAGCGGCGCATACGCTCCTCGGAGGCGACGGCCGCGGCCTCCGAGGCTTCCCGCTGGGCAAACGAGACCTCGATCCGGTCGATCATGGCGTTGAAGCTCATGGCGAGCCGGCCCGCCTCGGAGCGCGGCTCCGCCCCGGGCACCCGCTGCGCCAGTCCGCCGTCGTCGGCAGTCGCCGCGATGAGGCCGGCCGTGCGCTCTACCTGACCGAGGGGCCGCAGCGCCCAGCGCACGAGGAGGTAGCCGAGGGCACCGCCGGCCACGATGACAATGAGCCCGATGAGTGCCTGCAGCAGGATGAGCCGCCCGAGGATGGCCTGGACCTCGGTGAGCGGCGTGGCGACGAGGACATAGCCCACGTCGCGGGGCAGGCGCTCGGTCACGGCGCGCCACTCGGTCGTGCCGATCGCGATCGTGACGGGCTCGCCGGGCGGGGGAGCATCGCGCAGCGGCCAGGCGGGGAAGTCCGTGTCGGTGCCGCTGGGGCGACTCACCTCGATCGCCTGGTCGCCCGAGGCGCTGACGTACCGGATGAGGTAGTTGCTGGGCCCGCGGCGAACGTCGTCCCCATCCGGGCGGCCGAAGGGTCCGAACCCCCGCCGCGGAGGGCCGTCGCTGAATGTACGCGCGGTCTCGACGAGCCCGGAGTCCACTTGCGACAGCAGGTACTGGCGGAGCGCGAGCGTGGCCGTGGCCGCCGCGGCGGCGAGTCCGAGCGCGAGCAGGATCACCATCGTCGCGGCGATCGTGATCCTCAGCGGTAGCCGTGACGGGCTGGCAGCCATCAGCGCGGGCTCCGCAGGACGTAGCCGACTCCGCGCACCGTGTGGATGAGCCGTGGCTCAGAGGTGTCCACCTTGCGGCGCAGGTATGAGATGTAGGACTCCACGACGTTGCCGTCGCCCCCGAAGTCGTAGGACCACACGTTGTCGAGGATCTGCGCCTTCGACATCACGCGGCCCTGGTTCTCCATGAGGAATCGCAGGAGCTTGAACTCGGTGGGGGATAGTTCGACGCGCTCTCCCGCTTTCGTGACCTCGTGGGCGTCCTCGTCGAGGGTGATGTCGGCGAAGGCGAGCGGATGGCCTGAGGGCCCGGTCGCCGTACCCTCATGGCCCGCCCTCCGGAGGACGGCTCGGATGCGCGCGATGACCTCGCTGAGGCTGAAGGGCTTGGTGATGTAGTCGTCGCCGCCGAGCGTGAGGCCGGCCACGCGATCCTCGACCGCATCGCGCGCGGTGAGGAAGAGGACCGGGCAGCGGATGCCCTCGCCGCGCAGCCGGCGGAGCGTCTCGAACCCGTCGATCCCTGGCATCATGACGTCGAGCAGGACGATGTCGGGAGCCTCACGCGTCGCCGCGCGCACGGCGTCCGTGCCGCGCGAGACGGGCGTGACCTCGAAGCCGGCATGACTGAGGCTGGCGGTGAGGAGTTCGAGGATGTTGGCCTCGTCGTCGACGACCAGGAGTCGCGCCTCGGCCGGTTGCGGAGCGGTCACTCCCCCAGTCTGGTGCCGCAACCTGTGTGTTTGCTGTGAACGCCGGACTGCCAGGACGTCCTGAGGCGGCTGCCAGGCTTTTCCCAGGTTCTCGGGGCACTGTCGGACTTGTCGGTGGCACGGGTCACCGGGGATGAGGAGTGAGGATATGAAGAAGTCGAGCGCGATCGTGCTGGCCACAGTCGTGGGCATCGGGGGTCTCGCTGCGGCCGCGGCCGTCCCGGCCGTCGCCGTGGCCGCGAACTCGGGGGTCCTTGCGCCCGTGGCGGACGACAGCAGCTCGGGTGCGCAGGGCCTCGATGGTGACCGCAGGGACGGCGACCGACCGGATCCGGTCACGGTCATCCGCGGCGCGCTGGACGGCCTCGTGTCGGAGGGCACGATCACCGCCGCCCAGGCGGACGCGGTGGCGGCGGCTCTCGCCGAAAAGCTGCCGCGGGGTGGAGGACCCCATGGTCCCGGGATGAGCGGCCCGGGCCCGGCGCTCGACGTTCTGGCCGATGCGCTGGGGATGACACCCGACGAGGTGCGTACCGCGCTCATGGACGGCACGTCGGTGGCAGATCTCGCGCAGGAGAAGGGCGTGGCACTGGCGACCGTGGTCGACGCGCTGGTCGCGGAGGCCAAGGCTCACCTCGATGAGGAGGTGGCCGAGGGCGACCTCACGCAGCAGGAGGCCGATGAGCGCCTGGAGGAGATCCGCACTCGCATCGGCGAGATGGTGCAGCAGTCGGGTGTGCCCGGTCCCGGTCACCGCGGTGGCATGGGTGGTCCCGGGAGGGGCGGTCATCACGGCATGGGCGGGCCCGGGATGGGTGATCGCGACGGAGATAATGGCGACGCCTGACTCGCCGCGTCGGAGCGGGGCCGGAGGGAGTTCCCTCCGGCCCCGCTCCATCGTTGAGCGCCTTCGGGATGCACTTCTCTCCTCCCGCGTCCCCCCTTCGGGCGACACGGCGGTCACCTGAAGCGAGGCGGCTGGGCGTGCCTCGGCACACATCCCTGTGGCATTCTGCTGCCGCGCCGACAGTGTCAGGACATCGTCCGGAAGGTGATGCATGCGTTTCTCTCCCACACCGCGCTCGGCTTCTTCCCGGCGTCTTGCCGCTGTCGCCATGCCGGCCCTGCTCACGGCCAGCGTCCTCGTGGTGCCGCCCGCGGCCGCGGCACCCGCGCCCG
>JAPOJD010000024.1 GCA_029978585.1 Actinomycetota bacterium | reverse complement strand
TGGTTCGCCGGCTATGTCGTCTACAAGCTCTACAAGGGCCAGGGCTGAGTGTCCGTCTCGGACCTCCCCGAGGACCTGGTCCCCCTGTCCTGGCTCATCGGTCGCTGGGCCGGCGTGGGCCTCGGCCAGTACCCCACGATCGACGACTTCCGCTTCGGGCAGGAGATCTCCTTCAGCAACGACGGACGGCCCTTTCTCACCTACGCATCGCGCAGCTGGCTGCTCGATGACGACGGCGAGAAGGTGCGCCCTCTCGCGACGGAATCGGGCTTCTGGCGGGCGCGGCCGGACAACCAGGTCGAGGTGACTCTCGCCCACCCCACCGGCTACGCGGAGCTGTGGCTCGGCAGCGTCGAGGTCCTCGCCATCGACAACGCCGTCATCACCGGTGCTCGCGCCTCCCTCACCAGCGATGTCGTCACTCGCTCGCCGAGCGCGAAGGAGTACGACGGGGGCGAGCGGCTGTACGGCCTGGTCAACGGCGAGCTCATGTGGACGTTCGACATGAAAGCCGTCGGGCAGCCGCTCACCAATCACCTCTCCGCCCGTCTGCGGCCCGCGGACTGACCGTGGCGGCGGCGACGCAGGCCTGGGGCGAGCGCCTGCGCGCTCAGGGCTACCGCATCACCCCGCAGCGGCAGTTCGTCCTCGAGGCCGTCATCGACCTCGGCCACGCGACCCCCGAGGAGATCCTCGCGTGGATCCAGACGAGGTCACCCGGCGTGAACCTGTCCACGGTGTACCGAGCGCTGGAGGTCCTCGAGGAGGTGGGCCTGGTGACCCACGCGCACCTCGGCCACGGCGCTCCGACGTACCACGCCGTCGACGGGGAGGTCCACGTCCACCTCGTGTGCGCCGGCTGCCATGACGTCGACAGCGTCCCGGCCCAGATGGCGCAGGGATTCGTCGATGCGCTCGAGCGCGACCGGGGATTCGCCACCGACATCGGCCACATGACCGTGCAGGGACTGTGCAGACGCTGCCAGGAGGCCGGGAAGCCCACGCGCTCGCGGGGCGTTGACCGGACGTGAGCGCCTACCGAAGCCCGGCCCTGGACCTACCGGGCGCCGTCCCTCCGCCCGAGGGATCTGCGGACGGGGGCGTGCCCTGGCACTACGGGGATCCGCACGGGGAGCAGCGCCGACTCGCCGACGCGACGGCGACCGGGGTCGACCTGTCGCACCGTGGCGTCATCACCGTGACCGGGCCTGATCGACTCTCCTGGCTGCACAGCCTCACCACCCAGCACCTCGAGTCACTGCGCCCCGGCGAGTCGACCTCCGCGCTCATCCTGAGCCCGCACGGTCACGTCGAGTTCGAACTGCACGTGTCGGACGACGGCACCACCACGTGGATCACCACGGAGCCCGGCGCTGTGGCCGACCTCGTGGCCTATCTCGACTCCATGCGCTTCATGCTCCGCGTAGACGTCGCCGATGCCACTCCCGATTGGGCGGTGCTGTGGGAGCCGGTGCGCGCGTCCGATCCGGACCGCGTGACATGGCTGGTGCCGGCTGACGTCGCCGGCACGGGGATCACCGACGCGGGGTCCGACCGCGGGGGCGATGCCGGCAAGTACGTCGATCACCGCCCCGGCGTCCTGGTCGGCCGGGAGGTGCTTGTCCCGCGCGCCGACCTCATCGAGGCCCTCGGGGAGCGGCCCTCGGGGACCTGGGCGCTGGAGGCCTTGCGCGTTGCCGCGGCCGCGCCGCGCGTGGGCCTGGAGACCGACCATCGCACGCTTCCGCACGAGGTCGGCTGGATCGGCCCGGCGGTGCACCTGGCCAAGGGCTGCTACCGCGGCCAGGAGGCGGTGGCCCGGGTCCACAACCTCGGGTCTCCTCCGCGTCGGCTCGTCCTGCTCCACCTCGACGGCGGCGCTGAGACGCTGCCCGACCACGGCGACCCGGTGATGCTGGGGGATCGCGAGGTCGGCTGGGTAGCCACGCCGGGCCGCCACTACGAGTTCGGGCCCATCGCCACCGCGGTGGTCAAGCGCAACGTCGACCCGGGCGCGGATCTCGTCGTGCGCACGTCGTCCGGGGATGTCGCCGCGAGCCAGGAGCCGGTGATCCTCGTCAGGTAGCCGGTGAGCCCACATCGGCTCAGTCCACGTCGTCTCAGTCCACGTCGATGATGATCGTCACCGGGCCGTCATTCACCAGGGCCACGCGCATGTCCGCGCCGAACCGGCCGGTGGCGACGTGCGCCCCCCGCGCCCGCAGTTCGGCCGCGACCACGTCGACGAGCGGTTCCGCCACCGGTCCCGGCGCCGCGGCATCCCATGTGGGGCGCCTGCCCTTGCGGGTGTCGGCGTACAGGGTGAACTGCGAGACGACGAGCACGGGAAGTCCGAGGTCGGACGCCGACATCTCCTTAGCCCTCTCCCCGGAACCGTCCTGCTGGGCGAGCGCGCCGTCGAAGATGCGCAGGTCGTAGGCCTTCTGGGCCAGCCGGCGTGCCGTGGCCTCGGTGTCGGAGTGGGTGACGCCGACCAGGATGAGAAGGCCGGGTCCCTCGATCCGGCCCACCTCGTCGCCGTCGACCGACACCGACGCCCCGTCCACCCGCTGGATCACCGCTCGCATGGCCGCACGCTAGTGGGCCGGATCGGCGGCCTGGCAGGATGCCCGCGTGAGCGTGGTCCTCGTCGAGATCAGGCGCGGCGGCGTCGTCGAGGGGGTCCATCGCGGCCACGCGGTGGTCATCGACGCGGAAGGTCGCGTCGTGCGGGCCTGGGGGGACCCCGACGCCGCCATCCTGCCGAGGTCGGCCAACAAGCCGGGCCAGGCCGCCGCCATGCTCCGTGCCGGCGCCCCCCTCGACGGCGAACTCTTGGCGCTGTCCGCTGCCTCGCACAGCGGCGAGGAGTTCCATGTCGCCGGCGTACGCCGCATCCTCGCCCTCGCCGATCTCGACGAGTCGGCGCTGCTCACGCCCCCGGAACTGCCCATCGACGACGCTGTGCGCACGCGGGCCCTCCGCGGGGGAGCGGAGCCGTCGCGCATCTCGATGAACTGCTCGGGCAAGCACGCGGCCATGCTCCTCACATGCCGAGTGAATGACTGGCCACTCGATTCCTACGTCGACCCGGAGCACCCGCTCCAGCGCGCGATCCGCGCCGAGATCACCGACCTGGCCGCGGAGGAGCCGTGGGCCGCGGCGGTCGACGGCTGCGGGGCACCCGTGTTCGGCCTGAGCCTCATCGGCCTGGCTCGCCTGGGGTCCACCTGCGTCCAGGCCGACCGGGACTCCGCGCCGCGCCGCGTGGCGGAGGCGATGTCGGCGCATCCCCCCTGGGTGGCGGGCACGCAGCGCGACGCCACGGCACTGTCGCGATCCCTTCCGGGCGCATTGGTGAAGGAGGGTGCCGAGGCGGTCTATCTGGTCGCCCTGCCCGACGGCACCACGGTGGCGCTGAAGATCGATGACGGCGCGAACCGGGCTCGGCCGGTCGCCATGGCGGGCATCCTCCGCGCGATCGGCGTCGACAACGACGTCGTGGAGGAGCAGGCGTGCCAGGTCCTCCTCGGCGGCGGCCGCCCCGTGGGCGAGATCGTGCCCGCGGTGGCCTGACGCAAGGGAACCGGGTGGGCGAGCTCAGGCGCGTGCTCGGCGTCCGCGGGGCCACGGTCGTCGGCCTCGGCGCCATGCTCGGCACCGGTGTCTTCGCGGCCTGGACGCCGGCGACGGCGTACGCCGGATCCGCGCTGATGCTCGCCCTTGTCATCGCCGCGGTGATCGCCGCACTCAACGCCATCGCCACTGGATCTCTGGCGCGAGCCCTGCCTGAATCCGGCGGCGCCTACGCCTATGGTCGCGCGTACCTGCATCGAGGCGCCGGGATCGTCGCGGGCTATGCCTTCGTCATCGGCAAGGTCGCCTCGGCCGGGGCGGCGGCCCTCACCATCGGCGCCTACGCCTGGCCGGGCCAGGAGCGCCTGGTCGGGCTGGTGGCCGTGGCGCTCGCCCTCGCCCTCGACCTGCGCGGCATCGTGAAGTCGGTGCGGGTGACGGCGGTGCTCGTTGCGTTCGTCCTCGGCGTCCTCGGCATCTTCGCCGCATCATGCGTCTCATCGTTCGTCGCGCGCGAGCCTGCGACGCCGGTCTCCATCGAAGGACCCGCGTCGCCGCTCGCCGTCCTGGCAGCTGCGGGGATCCTCTTCGTCGCCTTCGCGGGCTACGCGCGCGTCACCGTGCTCGGCGAGGAGGTGCGTGATCCGGCTCGGACGATCCCGCGGGCGATGATCGCCAGTTTCGCCGTCGTCATCGTCGTCTACACGGTCATCGCCGTCGTGGTGCTGATCGCGCTCGTCGCCGGTGCCGAGTTGACGTCTGCGCCGCTAGAGGGGATCGCGCAGGCGTTCGGCTCCGCCTCCGTCGCGGTCATCGTGCGGATCGGGGCTGTCGTCGCGGCGGGCGGCGTCCTGCTCTCGCTCATTGCCGGCGTCGGCCGCACCCTGTTCGCCATGGGCCGGGGCGGTGACGCGCCGCGCGCGCTGGCGTCGGTCTCTGCGCGCACCGGGGTTCCCGCTCGGGCGGAGTTGCTCGCCGGGGCCCTCGCGGCCGCGGTCGTGCTCATCGGCGGCATCGGGTTCGCGCTCGCCCTGAGCGCCGCGACGATCCTCGCCTACTACGCGGTGGCCCACCTCGCCGTCATCGCGCGAGCGACGCGGGGCGCCCCGCGGGCACCGTGGGCCCTCGGGCTCACCAGCGCATTCGGCCTGATCGGCTGCCTCGCCGTCATCGCCGCCCTCCTCCTCGTGCTGTGGCCACGGGTGGGGTGACGCACGTCACGCTTGCTTCCGCTAGCGCTCCGCTTGCAATTGCAAGCACTCGGGGGTGACCATGGAGGCATGGCCCGCATGGAGGCGCTCGGGGACTACATCCGCGAGCAGCGCGATCAGGCACAGATGTCGGTGCGGCAGCTTGCCGCGGCGGCCGGGGTGTCCAACCCCTACCTCAGCCAGATCGAGCGCGGACTGCGCCGCCCGAGCGCGGAGATCCTGTCCCGGCTCGCCGGGGCGCTGCGGATCTCCGCCGAGAGCCTCTATGTCCAGGCCGGGATCCTCAGCGAGGCCGATGCCGAGCGCCGCAACGTCGGGGAGGCCCGCGACGCCCGCGCCGCGATCGCCTGCGATCCCACGCTCACCGAATCCCAGCGCCGGACGCTGCTGGAGATCTACTCGGCCTTCCAGGCCGAGAACCAGTCACAACGAAGGGACACCGCATGACCACCCCGACCCACCCGGTCGCCGGCACGACGGCTCACGAGGCCGCGACGAAGCGCACGCCGACCGCACGCAAGGCCGCCGCGCGCACCAAGACTGCCTCCGCGGCCAAGCCCCGCAATGCCGCCACTGCGCGCCCGGCAACCGCGAAGAAGCCAAGCGCCGCGAAGAAGTCGAGTTCGAAGGCGTCGGCCCGCAAGGCGACGACGCTCCCGCTGACCGGGGTCGCGCTGCCGGAGTTCCCGCGCCTGCCCGAGCTTCCGCGCGTCCCGGACTTCCCCTCCCTCCCCGAGTTCTCGGTGCGCGAGGCCGTAGCGGACGCCCTGGAGTCGGTGCAGGAGGCGGTCGTCTCCGCACCTGCTCACCTGCGGTCCCATGCCGAGGGTGTGGCCGACGACGTACGCCGCGCGGCCGACTCCGCGGCGAGGGCCGCGAGCTCGGCGACCCACAGCGTCGCGCACGCCGCGGTCCTCGTTCGCGAGGCCGTCGGCCTCTGAGGACCCGCCGCCGCGCGCCCCGCCTGCGACCTGCAGGCGGGGCGCGTAGGTTGGAGGGGTGCTCTTCGACGCCACCCAGAATCTCGTCGTCCTTGTCCTGTGGGTCCTGTTCGGCATCGTCAAGATCTGGGCGTTCGTCGACTGCGTCCGCCGGCCGGCGGAGGCTTTCCCCGCGGTCGGCCGGGTGTCCAAGGTCCTCTGGCTCATCCTCACCGGCGCCGCGGCCCTCACCGGTCTGATCCCGGGCCTCACCATCGGGATCATCGGCATCGCCGGGATCGTGGTGGCGTTGGTCTACCTCTTCGACGTGCGGGTGCGCATCGTCGACATTCTCGGCGGCCGCTGAGCTACTAGCGCAAGCCATCCGCCTCGGAAGATTTCCTCCGGCGCCTGCGGCTTCAGGCCTCGAGCGCGACCCTGATCCGCCGGAATCCCTTGCCCTTGTTCTCGACCTTGACGACGCGCATGCGCCCGACCTGGCGTGTCGAGGCGACATGGGTGCCTCCGTCCGCCTGGACGTCGAGCCCGTTGATGTCGACGATCCGCACGATCTCGATCTCCGGGGGCAGGAGGTTGGTGGCGGTGCGGATGATGTCGGGGATCGCGAACGCCTCTTCGCGGGGCAGTGAGTACGCGCGGATCGCGCGATCGGCGTCCACCTCCGCATTGATGGCTTCCTCGACGGACTCCTTGAAGCCCTCCGGGATGCCCTCGAGGTTGAAGTCCAGGCGGCCTTCGAGGGGCTCCATGTTGGAGCCGGTCACGAGGGCGCCGAAGTCGCGGAACACCACTCCGGACAGCACGTGCAGCCCGGAGTGCGTGCGCATCATGGCGCCGCGCCGCTCATCCTCGAGGGCGCCCTGGACCACGGTCCCGACGGGCGGGAGCGGATCGTCCTCTGCCGGGACGAGCCACAGGTCGTCGGCGTATCGGGCGCCTACGATCCGGGTCTGCACCCCGCCCCACAGGAGCACCCCGTGGTCGGGCGGCTGCCCGCCGCCGCCTGGATAGAACGCCGAGCGGTCCAGGACGATCCCCTGATCGGGGTCGGCGGCGAGCACGGTGGCGCTCCACTCCCGCAGGGTGGCGTCCTCGAGCTCGAGTCGCTCGGTGCGCACGTCAACGGCCCTGCCGGGCCACGGCCGCAGCGGCCACGGCGGCCGCCTCGGGATCGAGGTACTCCCCGCCGGGCACGAGCGGACTCAACCGCTCGTCGAGTTGGTAGACGAGCGGGATCCCGGTCGGGATGTTGAGCCCGGCGATGTCGGCGTCGGTGATGCCGTCGAGGTGCTTGACCAGCGCGCGCAGTGAGTTGCCGTGCGCCGCGATGAGGACCGTCTGCCCTCGGCGCAGGCCCTCCGCCACGACGACGTCCTCCCAGTAGGGGATGAGCCGGTCTACGACGTCCTTGAGGCACTCGCTGCGCGGCATGGCATCCGGGGGGAGGGCGGCGTATCGCGGGTCGTAGGTCTGCGCGAACTCGCTGTCCGGGTCGATGGGCGGAGGAGGGGTGTCGTAGGAGCGACGCCACAGCATGAACTGCTCGTCGCCGTACTCCTGGAGCGTCTGCTTCTTGTCCTTGCCCTGCAGGTCACCGTAGTGGCGCTCGTTCAGGCGCCAATTGCGCACGACCGGGATCCACGATCGCCCGGCCTCCTCGAGTGCGAGGTTGGCGGTGGCGATGGCGCGGGTGAGGAGCGAGGTGTGGACGACATCGGGCAGGATGCCCGCCTCGCGCATCAGGCGCCCGCCGCGGGCTGCTTCCTCGCGTCCCTTCGCTGACAGGTCGACGTCGACCCAGCCGGTGAAGAGGTTGCGGGCATTCCATTCGCTCTCACCGTGGCGGAGCAGGATGAGGGTGTACGGCGCGCTCATGGCGCCATCCTGCCCAAGACTCAGTCGGGCCGTTCGCCCAGGTCTCGTTCACCCGCGCCACCGTCGAGGAGTGCGCCTTCGGCGATGTGGCGGAAGGCCTCTAGGTTCGCGGTCGACTCGCCCCGGGAGGTGCGCCATTCCCACTCGCGCCTTATCGCGGTGGCGAAGCCGAGTTCGAGGATGGTGTTGAAGGATCCGTCGGCGTACTCCAGCACGCAGCCGAGCACCCGATCCAGCTCGTCGTCATCGATGGCGGCGAGCGGCAGCCTGCCGGACAGGTAGATGTCGCCGAGGTGGTCCACGCAGAAGGCGACCGCGTATGTCCGGCGGTTGCGCTCGAGCAGCCACCGAAACACCTGCTCGGCGTTCTCGTCGGGGCAGCGGGCGACGAAGGCATTGACGGTGAGTGAGTGGTCGCCGACGGAGAGGGAGACGGTGGTGCGCAGCTTGCGCTCGCCGAGCAGCGTCACGACGTACGTCGACCCGGAAGTGCTCTCGTATTCCAGTCCCGAGCCCTCGAGGTAGGCGCGCACGCGCGCGCTGGCGGCGGCTGCCTCGTCGCTCACCGCTGGCCGGCGGCCGCGGGAAGGCGCAGGTGGTCGGCAATCGCGAGGGAGTAGGAGTCGAGCAGGCCCTGCGCTGTCGATGTCCAGCTGAACTGCTCCGCGTGGGCTCGCGCCCCCCGGGACCAGTCGTCGCGCTCGCCGGTGGTCGCCCGCAGCAGGGCGCGGCCCCAATCGTCGGTGCGATGCCCCGGGACCAGGAGCCCGGTGCTGCCGGGTGCGACAGCGGTGCGCAGACCACCGACATCGGCAGCGATCACGGGCGTGCCGCATGCCTGCGACTCGACGGCGACGAGGCCGAACGACTCCGAGTGCGAGGGGACGACGGTGGCGTCCGCGGCGCGGTACCACTGGGCGAGCGTCGCCCGCGGCCCAGGAGGCTCGAATCGGACGATGTCGGCGATGCCCAGCGACTGGGCCAGCTCGGCGAGGGCGAAGGGATGCTCCAGGCCCGAGCCGGAGGGCCCTCCGCAGACGGCGACGACGAGCCGATCGCGCAGCGTGGGATCGAGTTCGAGCATGCGGGCGGTGGCGCGGAGGAGGACGTCGGGCGCCTTGAGCGGCTGGATCCGACCGACGAAGAGAAGCAGGACGGCATCCTGGGAGATGCCGAGTGCGGCGCGGGCGGCCGCGCGGTCCCCGGGACGGAATACGTCGAGGTCGACGCCCGGGTGGATCACGTCGATGCGCGAGGGATCGGCGTCGTAGTGACGCAGGAGGTCGAGGGCCTCGTCGCGAGTGTTCGCCACGAGACGGGTGGCCTGGTCGACGACCTGCTGCTCGCCGATCACTCTCGTCTGCGGCTCGGGGGCGTCACCCTCGGCGACGTCGAGGTTCTTCACCCGGGCCATCGTGTGCATGGTGTGCACGAGGGGAACGTCCCAGCGCTCAGAGGCGAGCCAGCCGACGTGACCGGACAGCCAGTAGTGGGAGTGGATGACGTCGAACCAGCCCTCGGGGCGGCCCGCCTCCGCGCGCATCAGGCCAGAGCTGAACGCGCACAACTGGGTGGGCAGATCCTCCTTGCGGAGCTCCTCGAGGGGACCGGCGCGCAGGTGGGTGACGGTGACCCCGGGCTCCACCTCGACGCTCGTCGGCAGGCCCGACGAGACCGCCCGGGTGAAGATCTCGGTCTCGACCCCGGCGGCGGCGAGGCGGCGTGCGGTCTCGAGGACGTACACGTTCATGCCGCCAGCGTCTCCGGTGCCCGGCTGGTCCAGAGGAGAGGTGTGCACGGAGAGGATGGCAGCGCGCCGGGGCGTCGCCGTGCGGAGTCGCCGAGCCATGTCCACCTCCCCGCCGCGTCAACGGCCCACCAGTGTGACGCATTCCCGGCACCGGGGCCAGCCGGGCCCTGGCCGACGCGGTCAAGAACGGGCGGGGGTCAGGAGGCGTGCGGTTCCAGGGTGACCCCGGCGTACGGCTCGCCCGTGACGATCGTGACCACCCGGCGCGTGACCGAGACGGCGTGGTCGGCGTAGCGCTCGTAGAACCGCGAGAGGAGAGTGATGTCGATGGCCGCCTCCACCCCGTGCGTCCAGCGCGGGGAGAGGACGATGCGGAAGAGCTCCCTGTGCAGATGGTCCATCTGCTCGTCGTGACGGGCGATGTCGGCCGCGAGCGAGACGTCCTTGGTGGCGATGACGGCACCGGTCTTGGAGACGATGGCCTCGGCGATCCCGCCCATCTCGGCGAACGTGCCGCGTAGCTCGCCGGGGACCGCCGGGCTTGGGTAGCGCATGCGGGCCTGCTTGGCGACATGCTCCGCCAGGTCGCCCATGCGTTCGAGCGAGGCCGCGATGCGGAGGCCCCCGATGACGACGCGGAGGTCCGAGGCGACCGGGGCCTGCAGCGCGATGATGTCGAAGCAGGTCTCCTCGATCTCGGATGTCACGGCGTCGATGTCGATGTCGGCGGCGATGACGTCCTCGGCCATGCGCAGGTCCGCATCGAGCAGGGACTGGGTGGCCCGGTTCATCGCCGACCCCACGAGGCGCGTGAGCCGCACGAGCGCGTCACTCATCTCATCGAGTTGCTCGTGGAACGCCTGGCGCATGGGCTCTCCCTGCATGGCCTCATCCTCGGGTGGCTCGATGAACGGTTCGTGACCACACGGTAAACCCTGGGATTCGCGCGGTGAACCCTCGGGCACGCACTCGCGCGGGGGCGTGCCAGGAGCGGCGGGCCGACCGGCGCAGGCCTATTCTCGCTTCATGTCCGGCATGCGAGCGATGCGCGACGATCCTGTCCTCCTGCCCGCATCGGACTCCGCTCCCGTCTCCGACGACCTCGAACGTCTCCTGAGCGCCCTGCCGGGTGCCAGCCTCGTGGTGGCAGCGGATGGATGGGTGATGCGAGCGAGTGCCCGTGCCGAGGGCATGGGCCTGGTTCACCGTGACCGGCTCGCCATCACCGAGATGCGCGACTTGGTCGAGAGGGCGGCGCTGGAGGGCGCTGTGGTTGAGCGCGACATGCGCGTACGCCGCCCGCCGCTGGGGCGCGACCTGCTCGACCTGCGCGTCCTGGCCGTGCCACTGTCGGCGGGCTGCGTGGTGGTCCTCGCGGAGGACCTGTCGGAGGAGCGCCGCGTCGATGCGGTCCGCCGGGACTTCATCGCCAATGTCAGCCACGAGCTCAAGACCCCGGTTGGGGCCCTCTCCCTCCTGGCGGAGGCCGTGCTCTCGGCTGCGGACGACCCCGACGAGGTCCGCAGGTTCGCCGCGCGCATGCAGGCCGAGGCAGAGCGCCTCGGCGGGCTCGTGAACGACATCATCGACCTGACCCGGCTCCAGGGGGGCGATCCCCTAAGCCACGCGGCAGAGGTCGAGGTCCATGACGTCGTCCTGCAGGCGATGGAAGAGGTGCGGTCGCTCGCGCTCTCCCGTGATATCGAGATCGTGGTAAGCAGCGAACCAGGACCATGCATCCTGGCCGATCGCGACCAGGTCGTCATGGCCCTGCGCAACCTGCTCGCCAACGCCCTGGCCTACTCCCCGCCCCACACCCGCGTCGCCGTCGCGGTCGGCGGGGACGATCGCATGGTCACCATCGACGTGAAGGATCAGGGGATCGGCATCCCCGCGCACGATCTCGACCGCATCTTCGAGCGCTTCTACCGGGTCGACCCGGCGCGCTCCCGAGGCACGGGGGGCACCGGCCTGGGGCTGGCCATCGTCAAGCACGTGTGCCAGAACCACGGCGGTGACTGCCGCGTGTGGTCGGAGGTGGGAGTGGGGTCGACGTTCACCCTGGCGTTCCCGCTGGTGGCGCTCCCGGAGGCGGGGGGGCCCTCATGACGCGGGTGCTGGTGGTCGAGGACGAGGAATCGTTCTCCGAGGCGCTGTCATTCATGCTGCGTCGCGAGGGCTACGAGGTCGGAGTCGCCACCGACGGTCCCGCGGCACTTGACGAGTTCGATCGTCACGGTGCGGACCTGGTTCTGCTGGATCTCATGCTTCCGGGCATCTCGGGCACGGAAGTGTGCCGCACGCTCCGTCAGCGGTCGTCCGTCCCGATCATCATGGTCACCGCCAAGGACGGCGAGGTCGACAAGGTGGTCGGCCTGGAACTCGGTGCGGACGACTACGTCACCAAGCCGTTCTCCTCGCGCGAGCTCGTGGCGCGGATCCGGGCGGTACTCCGCCGGCGGGGGGAGCGCGATCCCGAGGCCGCGCCCACGGTTCTCGAAGAGGGTCCGGTCCGGCTCGATACCGACCGACATGTCGTGACGGTGCGGGGCCGTCAGGTGCAACTGCCCCTCAAGGAGTTCGACCTGCTCGAACTCCTCATGCGGAACGCCGGCCGCGTGCTCACCCGAGGGCAGATCATCGACCGGGTCTGGGGTTCGGACTACGTCGGCGACACCAAGACCCTGGACGTGCACATCAAGCGGCTGCGGTCGAAGGTCGAGGCCGATCCGGCGAGCCCTGTAGTCATCGTCACCGTGCGGGGACTGGGCTACAAGTTCGAGGTCGCCTAGGTACCGCGGCGAGGCCTACGCGCGGCTCACTCGGGCAGCAGGCCGGCGTAGATGCCGACGGGAGGCACCGTGAGGACGGACATCTCGACGGCGCCGGCATTCACGAAGGACAGCGTCACGGGCACGTAGCTGCTCGACGGCACATCGAGTCCCTCGACGGCAAGGAAGTCGACGGGCGGATTGCCCTCGACGCCGTAGCCGTAGGACTGGAATCCACCGGGCAGCAGCTCGGCCTGCTCCGGGATGGCGGCGGGAAGACCGTTGACCGTCGCACCGGCCAGGTTGTCCACCGAGTCACCGTTGTTGAAGACGCTCATGATGAGGGACGCCTTGCCGTCCTCGCCGACGACCACCGTGGCGTTCTCGATCCGCAGCGGCCCCAGTGTTGCCTGGGTGCCGTTGCCGGAGTTCATCGAGGCCTGCTGGGTGGTCTGGGCGTTGGAGCCGTTCCAGCACCCGGCGACCAGTGATGCGGTGGCGACGCACAGGGCCGCGACAGCGACGGTGCGCGATGCGTGCCGGGCGAATGGGCGATGATGCCGAGTCACGGACACTCCTGCGATGCTGCGGTGGGGATGCTGCGGTAGGACGGCGCTGGTGCGTCGCGAGGACGTCACGTTGACGGCCTTGCGCTGCAGGTTCCAGCGTATCGGGTCCGATGCCACCCGGGCCGGGTGGTCGGAATCCCGTGCTACCCTGGAGGGCCTGGAAAGGGGTCGCACTCTATGACGTTCAAGGTTGGCGATACGGTCGTATACCCCCATCACGGGGCCGCCCTCATCGAAGCCGTCGAGATCCGCGTCATCAAGGGAGCCGAGAAGGAGTACCTCGTCCTTCGCGTGGCCCAGGGCGATCTCACGGTCCGGGTTCCCGCCGACAACGTCGACCTTGTTGGCGTCCGCGACGTGGTCAATGCTGAAGGCCTCGACCGGGTGTTCGACGTGCTTCGCCAGCCCTACACCGAGGAGCCGACCAACTGGTCGCGCCGTTACAAGGCGAACCTCGAGAAGCTTGCCTCGGGCGACGTCATCAAGGTTGCCGAGGTCGTCCGCGACCTGTGGCGGCGCGAGCGCGAGCGCGGCCTGTCCGCCGGCGAGAAGCGCATGCTCGCCAAGGCCCGGCAGATCCTCGTGAGCGAACTTGCCCTGGCGGAGAAGACCAACGAGGACAAGGCCGAGGCCATCCTCGACGAGGTCCTCGCCTCCTAGGTCCTGACCGCGCAGCCGCAGAGCGGCCCGCCGATCGCGGAGGCCTCATGACCGAGCCTGCCGGCAGCCCCGTGGGGGACGACCCGGGTCGCATCGCAGCCATCGTCCCGGCCGCCGGGCGTGGCGAGCGCCTGGGTCCGGGTGTGGCGAAGGCCCTGCGCACTCTCGGCGGGGTGCCGATCCTCGTGCACGCTGTCCGCGCCCTCGCTGCCGCGCGGTCCATCGACCTCGTGGTCGTGGCCGCGCCCGAGGAATCCGTCGACGACGTCCGGGTGATGCTCGCCGACATCAGCACGGAGGCGGAGATCGTCATCGTCGCTGGGGGCGAGACTCGGCAGGATTCCGTCGCCCGGGCTCTCCTGGCGCTGCCCCAGGACGTGGAGGTCGTGCTCGTGCACGACGCCGCGCGCCCCCTGGTCCCGCCTGACGTCGTCGACCGTGTGGCATCCGCCGTGCTCGGCGGCTCCGATGCCGTCATCCCCGCGCTGCCCATCGTCGACACGGTCAAGGAGGTCGACGACGAGGGATTCGTCGTGCGGACCCTCGATCGCTCGGTCCTCCAGGCGGTCCAGACGCCTCAGGGCTTTCGCCGGTCGGCGCTCCAGCTGGCGCATGCGCGCAGTGACGGCGATGACGTCACCGACGATGCGGGCCTGGTGGAGCGCATGGCGATCCCGGTCCATGTCGTGGCCGGCCATGAGGAGGCGTTCAAGATCACCCGGCCGATGGATCTGGTCCTCGCGGAAGCGATCCTCGTGCGGCGAAGGGCCGGCGGTGTCGTCGGCTGACCTGCGTATCGGCATCGGAGTGGACGTCCATGCCTTCGAGGATGGACGCGAACTGTGGGTCGCCGGATTGCTCTGGGAGGGCGCTGGCCTCGCCGGCCACTCCGACGGTGACGTGGCGGCGCATGCATGCTGCGACGCACTACTCTCCGCGGCCGGACTGGGCGACCTGGGATCGCAGTTCGGTACCGATGATCCGGCCTGGGCGGGTGCCTCCGGCACGACGCTGCTCGCGGAGACGTCGCGTCGGCTCGACGAGTCCGGCTGGCAGCCGTTGAGCGTGGCGGTGCAGGTGGTTGGTGTGCGCCCGCGACTCGCCTCCCGGAGGGAGGAGGCGCAGCGGGTCCTGTCCGAGGCGGCGGGGACCCCCGTCACCGTGTCCGGCACGACGACCGACGGGCTGGGCCTCACCGGGCGCGGCGAGGGCCTCGCCGCGATGGCCACCGCACTGGTCCGGCGTACCGCCTGACCGTCACGAGCCCGCGGGCCGGTACGGTCGGGCCATGAGCGCACAACTGCCCCCCGAGGTCCACCGCATGCTGGACGATCCTGAGTTCGCCGTGATCGCCACGAACCTCCCCAACGGCTTCCCCCAGCAGTCCGTGGTGTGGGTTGCCCGCGACGGCAACGACCTGCTCGTTTCGACCATCAAGGGGCGCCGCAAGTACGACAACATGCTGCGCGACCCCCGGGTGAGCGTCCTCGTGTACCCGAAGGACGATCCCTACTCCTACGTCGAGGTGCGCGGCACCGTCTCCATGACCGAGGAAGGCGGGCCCGAGCTCATCAACCGGCTGAGCGAGCAGTACACCGGCGGCCGGTACACAGGGGACGACGGCACCGACAACGTGCGAGTCGTGTGCCGGATCACCCCCGACAAGGTCGTTACCCGGCTGCACTGAGTGCCCGGTCCACGGCACTGACTACCCTGTGCGGGTGAGCCTGCGCCTGTACGACACCGCGACGCGTTCGGCGCGCGCGTTCGAGCCGATCCGCGCGGGCGAGGCATCCATCTACCTCTGCGGGGCCACGGTGCAGGCGCCCCCGCACGTCGGCCACATCCGATCCGGGCTCGTGTTCGACATCCTGCGCCGCTGGCTGGAGGCCTCGGGCTACCGGGTCACGCTCATCCGCAACGTCACCGACATCGACGACAAGATCCTCCAGCGCGGCGCGGATGATGGCGTGGCGTTCTGGGAGGTGGCCATGCGCAACGAGCGGGCCTTCACCTGGGCCTACGACGCCCTCGGGTGCCTTCCCCCGACCTATGAGCCGAGGGCAACCGGGCACGTGCCGGAGATGGTCGTCCTCATGGAGCGGCTCATCGACTCCGGACATGCCTACGCGGCGGACGGGGACGTGTACTTCGACGTGCGCTCCTTCCCCGAGTACGGCGCCCTCAGCGGCCAGCGCCTCGACGACATGCAGCCGGCGGCGGACTCCGACGCCGCGGTCAAGCGCGACCCGCGCGACTTCGCGCTCTGGAAGGGGACGAAGCCCGGCGAGCCGTCATGGCAGACGCCGTGGGGCCCCGGTCGCCCCGGCTGGCACCTGGAGTGCTCGGCGATGGCGTCGCGCTATCTCGGTCCGGCCTTCGACATACATGGCGGCGGGATGGACCTGCTCTTCCCCCACCACGAGAACGAGATCGCCCAGTCCCGCGCGGCAGGAGAGGAGTTCGCGCGACTGTGGATGCACAACGCCTGGGTGACGACTTCCGGGGAGAAGATGAGCAAGTCCCTGGGCAACTCGCTCCTCGTGAGCGAGGTCGTGCAGCGCGTTCGGCCGGTCGAGTTGCGCTACTACCTCGGGTCGGCGCACTACCGGTCGATGCTGGAGTTCTCCGACGAGGCGATGGCGGAGGCGGCCGCGGCGTACCGCCGCATCGAGGGCTTCCTGCGCCGTGCCGGCGAGGCCCTGGGTGATGCGCCGGCGCCCGGTGCCGCTCGACCGGCGGAGTTCGATGCGGCGATGGACGACGACCTGGGGGTCCCGCAGGCGCTGGCCGTGGTCCACGACACGGTCCGCGCCGGCAATGCCGCCCTGGCTGAGGGTGACCTGGCGACCGCGCGCGCTGCGCGCGACGCCGTAGCGGCGATGACCGATGTCCTCGGGGTCAATCCCTATGCCGAGCCCTGGTCGGATCAGTCCGACGACGGGGCAGCTCGTCGCGCCCTGGGCCCGCTGGTGGATGTCGTCCTGCAGCAGCGCGCTGCCGCCCGGGAGCGCCGCGACTTCGCGGTGGCGGATGCCTTGCGCGATGGCCTGGCGGAGTCGGGGATCCTCGTCGAGGACACCCCCGCGGGACCGCGCTGGTCACTGGCCGGGGAGGACTGATGGCTGGCAACTCCCAGCGTCGCGGCGCGATGCGCAAGCCGGGGAGCAAGAAGGGGGCGACGGTGGGCTCCGGCGGCCAGCGCCGCAAGGGCCTCCAGGGCAAGGGCCCCACTCCGCGAGCGGAGGAGCGCGCCAGCCACCCGAAGGCCCGTCGTGCCCGCGCGGCTGAGAAGGCCGCGGGCAAGGCGGGTGGGGGGTCCGGCACCAGGTCTGCCAGGTCCGGCACGAAGTCGGGTAGGGAGATCCTCATCGGTCGCAATCCGGTGGTCGAGGCCCTGCGCGCCGGCATTCCGGCGTCGGCGCTGTACGTCCAGCAGTACGTCGACACCGATGACCGGGTCCGCGAGGCGGTGCAGATGGCCGCGGATCGTGGACTCCCCCTCCTCGAGGTCACGCGAGGGGAACTGGATCGCATGTCCGGGGGCGGGGTCCACCAGGGATTGCTGCTCACGGTGCCGCCTTACGACTACCTCGATCCGCAGGACCTGCTGGCCCTGGCCATCGACTCCGGGACACCCCCGCTCATCGTGGCGCTGGACGGAGTGACCGACCCGCGCAATCTGGGTGCCGTAGTGCGCTCGGCAGCGGCATTCGGCGCGCACGGCGTTGTCGTGCCCGAGCGGCGGTCGGCGGGCGTGACCGGCGCCGCCTGGAAGGCGAGCGCGGGAACCCTCGCGCAGGTTCCGGTGGCCCGCGCCGTCAACCTCACACGGGCCCTTGCCGCGTACGCCAAGGCGGGGTGCACCATCGTGGGCCTCGCCGCGGACGGTGACCTGCGCCTCGACGCACTGCCCGACGGACTCGCCGGCGATCCCCTGATCATCGTCGTGGGCGGGGAGGGCAAGGGGCTCAGTCGTCTGGTCGCGGAGGCCTGCGATCACCGGGTCTCGATCCCGATGGATTCCGCGGCGGAGTCCCTCAACGCCGCCGTGGCGGCGGGCATCTCCCTCTACGTCGTCGCGTCGGCACGCTCCTCGTCCTGAGGGGTGCCCTTCGGCGCGAGGGCGTGCGCGACGAGTGGGAAGAGAAGGACCGACAGCGCCCCTGCCCCGACCAGTGCAGCGCCCACCGCGGGCAGCATGATGCCGGCCTCGAGTTCGATCGACGTCACCGCGACGATGATCGGCAGTGCGGTCGCTACGTAGAGCGAGAATCGCGCGCGATCTCGTGTCTCGGGGAGGGCCCGGCGGTAGATGAGGAACTGCGGCACTCCGCGGACGATCAAGAGGAGTGCGGTGAAGAGGAGCAGCAGGCCAGGGTTGTCGACGATCGACGCGATGTCGAGCTTGGCGCCAGACACGACGAAGAAGAGCGGGATGAAGATCCCGAACGCCAGTCCGTTGAGCTTTGTCAAGAGCAGGGAGTCCTCGCCTTCATCGGAGAGCACCTTGAGAATGATGCCCGCGACGAAGGCGCCTAGGGCCACGTCGAGGCTGAAGAACTCCGCCGCTGCCACGAGCGCGACGAGCAGGACGACGGTGAGCCGCACCGCGGTCTGCGAGCTCGTGCCGTGGCCCTGCTCGATGAGGTTGACGATGCGCTCGGTCTTGAGCCACCCGGGCACCTTCACGAAGGCAAGCGCAACCGCCCCGAAGATCACGATGGCGACCACGGCCATGCCGGGGGACTTCGTGCTCAGCAGGATCGAGATCGCGAGGACGGGCCCGAACTCGCCGATGGCGCCCGCACCCATGAAGTAGGTGCCGAACGGAGTCTTGAGCAGCCCCTTGTCGCGCAGCACCGGGAGCAGCGTGCCCAGGGCGGTGCTGGTGAGCGCGATGGCGACACCGAGGAAGTCTCTGATGATGCCGAGCCACTGCAGGATGCCGGCGGCAAGGCAGGCCAGGACCACCGACGTCAGCCAGCCGATAAGGGCCAGCCGTCCCGACCGACCGCGGATCGCGTGCTTCTCCAACTCCAGGCCCGCGGCGAAGAAGAGGAATGCCATCCCGATCTCGGCGAGCATGCTGATGCTGGGGGAGATCTGCACCCAGCCGAGCATCTGCGGCCCCACTACGACGCCGGCAGCGAGGAGCAGCACCACCTCGGCCACCGGCAGGCGCAGCAGGCCCACGATCAGGGGGACGGCTGCGGCGATCGCGGCGATCACGCACAGCGAGTAGATGTCGGTGGAGATGTCGATCGACTCGACGAGACGAGCCACCTGCTCCATGCGACTCTCCCGTCCGCGGTGTCCTCGGGAGTGTAGTCACGTCGCGCCTCGGTCCCTGGGAGCCAGCAGGGCCTAGGCTGCCCGCCATGCCGGTTCGTCGCGTCCATCGCTGGTGGGTGCTCGTCGTCCTCTCCGGCGCCCTGGCGATCATCGCGCTCGACAACACCGTGCTCAACGTGGCTCTTCCGACGCTCCAGGAGGATCTGGGTGCCACGACCTCGCAACTGCAGTGGGTTGTGGACGCCTACTCGGTCCTCTTCGCCGGGACCCTCCTCCTGGCGGGCAGCCTGGGCGATCGCTTCGGTCGCCGTCGGGCCCTGGTGATCGGGCTCGCCGTGTTCGGCTCCGCATCGTTCGCGGCCGGCTTCGCCACGGATGCGCTCACGCTCACGGCATTCCGGGCCCTCATGGGGATCGGCGGCGCCTTCATCATGCCGTCGACGTTGTCGATCCTGGCGCAGGTCTTCACCGAGCCTCGCGAGCGCGTGCAGGCCATCGGAATCTGGTCGGCGGTCGCCGGTGCCGCGGTCGGAGTCGGGCCGATCATCGGCGGCCTGCTCGTCGAGTATGTCTCGTGGCATGCGATCTTCTGGATCAATCCGCCGCTGTGCGCCCTGGGCATTGTCGCCGCGCTCGCGATCGTCCCGGAGTCGCGCGATCCCTCCCGGCCCAAGCTCGATCCCGTGGGCGCACTCCTCTCCGCCGTGGGGCTCATCGCGCTGGTCGTCACGGTCATCGAATTGCCCGACAGCGGGATCGAGGCCCTCACGGTGACGTCGGCGGTTGCCGCGGTGGTGTTCCTCGGAGCCTTCGTGTGGTGGGAGCGACGGGTCGAGAGACCGCTGCTGCCGATGTCTCTGTTCCGCGAGCGGCCCTTCACGATCTCGATCGTGTGCGTCGCGCTGGTGTACGGCGCGCTCATTGGGGTGATGTTCTTCCTGCCGCAGTTCCTGCAGCTCGTGCAGGGCCGCACCCCGCTGGAGTCAGGTGTGGCCATGCTGCCCGGGGCCGCGGGACTGCTCGTCGCGTCGCTTCTGAGCCCGGCCGTCGCCGCCAGGATCGGGGCGCGATGGACCGTCGTCCTCGGCCTCGCCCTGGTGACGACAGGCATGGCGGCCGCGGCCTTCCTCACGCGCGACTCGGCATACCCGCTCGTGGGAGCCAGCCTGGGTCTCATGGGCCTGGGGCTTGGGCTTGTGCTCCCGCAGGCTACGAACGGGATCCTGGCTTCGGTGCCACGCGAACGCAGTGGTCTGGGATCAGCCGTCAACGACGGGATGAGCGAACTCGGTGGCTCCCTCGGCGTCGCGATACTCGGATCCCTGCTCGCGCTCGGCTACCGCAACGGGATCGAGGAGCAGGTGACCGCGGCGGGCGACGCGATCGCGACGATCCCTCCCGACGTCGTTGACGCCGTTCGCGAGTCGCTGGCGGCCGGAGTGCTGGCGGTGGGCCGCCTTCCCTACGACGAGGCCGGTCCGATCCGGGAGGCCGCGGGCGGGGCCTTCGTGTCGGGCATGACCACGGCGCTTCTCGTGGCGGCGGCGATCGTCGCGGTGGGGACCGTCTTGGCCTGGCGCATGTTCCCGTCTCGCGTGGAGCAGGTCCCGGAGTAGTACGGCGTCTTCTGAGGGTCCGTTACCGCATTCGCCGGGCGTCACCGGAGCCCGATGCGCCACACTGGCGCCACGGAGGGGGTGGCCACATGACGACTCGACGTGGACTGGCAGCCCTGGTGGCCCTGGGAACGGCGGCAGCCATGGCGCTGCCCGGCATAGCGGCGTCCGGAGCGCGGGCGGAGGGCCCGCCCGGGTCCGGGCCCAGCGCGGCCGCGGGCTCATCGCCGTCGCGCGGCATCATCGTGCGGCTTCGTCCCGGCGGCAGTGCACTCGGTGTCACCGTGGCCGCGGCTCGCTCGATTGCGACAGAGGCCCCGCCCGGTGTCACCCTCGCGGGCGCACGGGCCATGGCGAT
>JAPOJD010000078.1 GCA_029978585.1 Actinomycetota bacterium | reverse complement strand
GTCAGCGTGACCGGGAAGCCGGGGGCGATACTGAAGTACTGCCACTCGTACCAGGCCTTCTCGCACTGGACCTTCGACGGAGGCGCGGCGGCCACGGGAGACATCGGCGTGAGCACGGCTATGCCGAGCACCCCAGCAAAGGCCAGGGCGAGCAAGCGACGCATGAGATCCCCTTCTTTGTAAGCCATCCAAGCGTTCCCTTCAATGTCAACGCGCGCTGATAGGCAAATTGCTGCACTTGATCAGAGATTGTTGGCAGACTCCCCTCCAAGGGGGGAGCATGTTCGAGGCCTGGCTCGAGGAGCACTGGGTGCGACTCCGGGCCGTCGCGCGCGTGGTCTGCGCGGACCTCGGGGCCGCCGATGATGTCCTTCAGGACGCCATGATCGAGGTCTACAGCCGGTGGGACCGGATATCGACGGGAGAGAACCCCTTCGGGTACGCCGCGCGCGTGATCGTGACGAAGGCGGCGAACGTGCGCCGCAGCGGCTGGCGGCGCCGTGTCGTCCTGGTCGCCGACGCGCGGGAGATTCAGGGCCTGGGGCGCGAGGAGACGCAGGGTCTCGTCGACCGCCTCGTCGTCACGCAGGCACTGCAGGGACTCAACAAGAACCAGCGCGCCGCGATCGCGCTGCACTACTTCGCCGACGCCTCGGTGGCGGAGATCTCCGAGATCCTCGACCGGCCCATCGGCAGCGTGACGTCCGATCTCACGCGCGGGCGCGCGTCGCTCCGCGAAGTCCTCGGTGACCCGGGGGGTGATGACCGTGACTGACGATCTCGGCCCGCTCGACCCGCGAGTCCAGAACTACGCCATGGCACCGGGACCCGGACCGGATCTCGAGGCGATCATCGGGGCAGGTGCACGTCGCCGTCGACTCCGGATGATCGCGCCCCTCGCGGCGGCCGCTGTCATCCTGCTCATCGTCGGAATGGTGGCCTACGTCGCCCTCGTCGGCCGTGGACCCGCGATCCAGCCGGCGGAGCCGACGCCGAGTCCGAGCCCCACGGCCGCTCCCGCCCCGAGCCCCACGCCCCTGGAGTTCGCCGTCGAGGAGGCAACGTCGAACGGTCGTCCGTCCGCGGGGCTCGGGGAGACGGTGGACGATCTGCGCTTGGACGGGGTCACCTTCGAGACGACCACGTGTCCCGACGGTGCGACGTGCCCCGTGTCCGCGACGCTCGAGCTCACCAACACCGGCACGCAGCCCTACGGCGGCGGCATCATCGTGACCGTCTACGTCAACGGCACGGAGGCGACCGGCACCGGCAACGTGATCCAACTCGCCCCCGGCGAAACGGGATCCGTGACGATCGTGCTCGACCCCGCGCTCACGGACATCGTGACACCCGGAGGAAGCCCGAACACCTACACCTGGAACTGGCGGCCGGAGTAGCCGACCGCGCCCACCTGGGCTGACTCGTTCGTTGGGCGGATTCGCTCACCGGGTGGCGCTTTCCGCCCAAAGAACGGATCGACTACTTGGACGCGGCACCGAGGAAGACGATGTCCTGGTGCACCAGGCGCAGGCCACGAGCCGCGGCAAGCTGCGCCGCTGTCATCCGCGCCGTCGGCGTTTCCACCCCGTCATTGCTGATGGTCTCGTACTGCTCGAACGCCAGGCGATACTGCCCCTGCTGTCGCACCCTGGGGATCGTGATGGAGCCGGTCCACGTGGCGATGCCGTTGTTGAGCACCCCGGCGAGGTCGACGGCGCCGGACTGCTCCCAGGCCGCGGAGCTCGCTGACCGCGCCGCATTGGCCCCTCGGAAGACCTCGAGGACCACGCGCGCATAGCCAGGACCGGCCCCGAACTCATTCGTGCGGTACGACGGCCCGACCAGCGAGACGTCAGCGCGCGTGCCGGGCTTCGCGGGTATCGACACCGATGCCGACCGATTCGGCTCCAGTTGCACGACGTCGACGAGCGTGATCGGCGAGAGTTCCAGTCCGGGCACGCTCACGCCCTGGTAGCGGGCCAGCGCGAGCTGGATCATCGGCCGGTAGGCGTCCTCCGCGTCGATGTCGATGTCCACGAACCACATGTCGCGCTCCGCGTCGTACCCGCTCACGGCGACGGTCGCATCGCCCCTGCCCACGGCGTAGCGTGCGACGTAGACCGGCGCTCCCGTCTCCGCCAGGGCGACATCGCGAACAACGCCGGCCGCGTTGGTGAAGGACTGCGAGCTGGGGTAGCCGGTGAGGAACATGCGCATGGGCGGCTGGCGATCGGTGATCATGGCCGGGTCCTGGCCCCAGCGGGTGACCATGTCCTTCGCGGCATCGCTGTTGCCGCCTCCGCTGGCCCGCAGGAGCAGAACGCCGAGATCCTCATCGAGGCCGGACGTCCCCCATGGCCGGCGCAGGTAGATCCGCAGCGATCCTCCGGTGCGTGTGCTGCTCGTGCGAATGCCGGCGCCGCTGTTGGACCACCGGAACGCGGGGAGGACGATCGCCACCTCGGGTGCTGCGGGCCGCGCGCTGCTCGGCACGGCGAGCCCGACCGTCTTCCCAGTCCGCGCCTTGGATGAGTCCTGCGTGATGGGGTCAGGAATGTAGGAAACGGTGACCGTGGCACCGAGCGGGATCTGGTCCTTCGGCTCCAACCCGTTCGTGAGCCGCGTGAACGTGCCCGTCGCCGGGTCGAAGGAGTACTGGCGCTCGCTGGCGGTGACGGGGTCGGACTTGGGCGCCGTCTGGTAGGTCACCTTGGCGGTGTCGGCCACCACGGGTGCCCCGCCGTTGACCGTCACCGGGTTCGCGACCGCCGCGAAGCTCTGACTCTCCCGGAAGTACTCCGCGAAGCGGGAGGTCGCGACCGCCGAGGCCGTGAGCTGCACGCGCCGGGTGTCGGTGAGCGGCGCCCGCAGGCTGGCGAAGACGTCCTGCGGGCCGATCCCCGCCGCGGGGTCGGGCACGTTGACCGTGCCGAGGCTGCCGATGGGCTGGTCGAGAGCGATGTAGGGCCGCCCGGTGCCGGGGCCGTTGTCGACGAACCAGTTGGCCTTGGCGTCGAACGTCACCGACTGCGTCGACGGAGCGTCGATGGTGACCTTCCCAGCGACGGTCGCCGCCGTGTCACCGGCAGCACGGGTGGCACGCCAGCGCTGGGCGGCGTTCCTCGGGATGACGAACGCCGGCGGGATCAGCGGCACCTGCACGGCATGGACGACGACGAGTTCGCGATCGGGCGTGAGCTGCCACATCGCCCCAGCACGTGCCCGGGCGGCGTAGGCGGCGTTCGCGAATGCGGCACCGCTGAGGCGTCGCCACAGGTCCATCGTCTCCAGGCCGGCCGCCGTGAGGCCATTGGACAGCTTCAGGCGCACGACGCGCCCCTGGGGGACGCCCATGGAGAGTCCCGTGGCCTTCTTGCGAACGCCCGGAGGGATGGCGCCATCGAGCACGAGTTCCAGCACGTTGGCGGCCGGCCACGCGCCTCCGAAGGCGAGCGTGTCCTCGACGTTGAAGACGTCCTGGCTGCTGGGGATGCCGCGCACAAGCAGGTGGTGGGCGAGCGGGTCGGGCAGGTACGGCACCGTCCCGGGATTGCGCGCCAGCGGGGTGTCCGGCAACGCGGCGGACTCGCGGGCCGCGATCGTGGCGTAGGCGCCAGGCTGCGGCCGCCCCGCGGCATCGTCGAACATCCCGTGCAGCAGGCACAGTTCACCGGAGACGCTGGGGGGCGCGACGTAGCGCCGCGAGGTCGTGCGGTTCCGGCGTGCCTCGACCGCCGTGCGCAGGACGACGACCTCGACCGACTCGCCCCAGACCGGCTCGGCCGCGAGGTACACCCCGGGTGAGGCGACCGGGTCCTGGCGCTGGAACCACGCCTTGAACGTCGATCCGCCCGCGGCGTCCGGCGCCACGGAGTTGCCGGCCATGTCGACCCAGCGCAGCCGGAACTCGTACTGGGCGTCGGAGAAGCGCAGCGCGGGGAGGAGCGCGCCGCCCGCGGGAGCGGAGTAGTCGACCGTGCCGTGCAGGGTGTCGATGACCGCACCGCCCTGGGCCGGGCCAATGGGTGCGGCGGCCTTGGACTCCTGGTCGAGGAGCTTGCCGGGGGGCGGGATCGACAGGCTCCAGCCGGTCCAGCGCGCCAGCGTCTCCGACATGCGGATCCCGCTCACCGTCGACGTCGTCGCGTCGGGGTAGCCGAGCGCCGCCGGCTCGACCCACCCCTCGTCGTCTCCGAGGTCGACCGGGGCCCGCGCATTGCTCCCGGAGTACGGCGTGAGCACGCCGTGACGACGGTGGAGGGTGCGCCACGTCGGGCTGCCGAGCCGGCGCACGTCGACGCGGTAGCCGGCGAGGATGTCCTCGGCGTCGACCAGGATGTCGTCGCCGAAGGTGAGCGCCGTCTCCGCGGCGTTCTGCCGCAGCATGATGGCCTTGAGTGACGACGCGTAGTCGGTCTGGACGATCGCGATGCCGGTGCTGCGGCGCGTCGGGATGCCGGCACGATCGGGCGTGCCGAAGGACGTCAGCTGCTTCGACTGGGCGCGCCCGATCGCGGTGGCCTCCGTCTGGGTGGCCTGCACCTCGATCTCGACCTCGCTGGTGACCGGCGACAGGCGCGAGGCGTCCACGAAGCCGTCCTCGCGCAGGAAGGTCGAGGTGCTGCGGGGACGGAACTCGGTGGCGGTGAGCCGGCTCAGGACGCGGGGGAAGGCGGTCGTGATGTCCACCCCGGTCTTGTCCGGGTCGTAGGAGCCGGGCCACGAGGTGCCGACGTACACCCGCGGCGTGCCGAACTTCTTCGACCACGCGCTGAGGTCGACGCGCAGGTCGACGATGAAGCCGAGCTTGCGGAGCAGGTTGGGGTGGTTCGCCAGGAGCGAGAACGCCTGGTGGAAGTCCAGGTCTGGCCAGACCGGGGCGGCGGTCGAGGCATTGTCGGGCCTGGTGAGCATGCGGTTAAGCTCCTGGACGCAGGTGGCGACGTACTCCGGGCTCCCTGTGGCGGGAGCCTTCGTCGCCCCGCCATTGGCGAGCATGTCGTCGATCTTCCGGTCGAGCTGCTGCCGTCGCAGTGCGTCGAGGTTGAACGGGTCAAGCGGCCTCGTGTCCGGGGGCCGCGGACCGTCCTTGCTGCGTGCCGTTACAAGCTGGTCGCGGCGCGGCCGCGTCTCGGGGAACTCCCGCGCCACGGTGAATTGCACCTGGTCGAGGGCATCCGACAGCTTGGCGGCGGGGAAGGACAGGATCGGCAGCGCCGCGATGTTGTCGTAGGCGAAGGGGTCGACCGGCATCGTGGCGGGGAACATCAGGCGTGACAGCGCCCGGTCGGGGTCCGCGGAGACGCGCGTCGCCGTGAGGACCTGCTCATCGGAGTCGTCGACGCTCCAGCGCAGGGTCACCTTCCATGTCATCCCGCGCACGATCTCCGCCCAGGCCCCGTCGACGAAGTCGACGTATCGGGAGAGCGGCAGTCGCGCGGGATTGCCCTCCACCCCGTTGAGGCGCGGCGAGATGAAGCAGGAGAGGTACAGGTCCGTCGCGGTCCGGCGTACCGGGAGCGCGGTGAAGATCACGGTCTCGAGGATCATGCGAACGCTCCGCAGTAGCGGTTCCAGTCCTGCTCGCTCACGGCCTGAGCAAAGGTCACCGGCGTGACCGGGCCGGAACCCACGGACTTCACCACGTAGTCGGCCCCGGGCAGGTCAGAGCCCTGGAAGGACCGCTTCACCGTGAAGGACACGGTCTTGGAGAAGAAGGCGAGGCTGATGCTGATGGAGCACCGTGCCTCGCCGTGAACCGTGATCGCCAGGGCCTCGGCGGGGTTCGCCGGGATGGCAAGTGGGAGGTCGATGCCCAGGCCCAGGTAGACCTCGATGGCGACGGTGACGATCCCGAGGACGTCGACACGGCCCTGGATGCGCACGAACGCGGTGAGCGTGCACTCTTCGGGATCCCCGGGCTGAGACGACCCGAGGGCGTACTGCATGCCGTACTGCACCGACACCGATCCGGAGGCCACCCCGAAGTCCAGCGCGACCTTCGCCTGGACGAAGGCGGCGACGTCGAAGTACTCGATTCCGTCGAGGCCGAGATCGAAGGTCGTCCATCCCCCGCCGCCGATTCCCATGACGGTCACACCGAATGGGTCGTCCGTGCTGGAGAGACCGAAGCGGAACCGAACTGGGCTGGAGCCGAAGGGCAGGGTGAGCCCGGTGGACACGAAGATGCCGGAGAGGGTGAAGGCCCCGAGGCCGATCGACGGAAGGCCGAGGGTCATGCCGGCCTTGATGCCGCTCGCGGAGATGTCGACGGACAGGCCGTCTCCGAAGGGGAGGTACTCCGCGAGCAGAGCCACGAAGGCCAGCGCCCCGCCGAAGCGCACATCGCGGACGTCGACATCGACGTCCGAGGAGTTGCCGCTTCCTGAGGTGAACTTCAGGGTGTCGACGTCGATGGCCACGAACTGCAGGCCGTCCACCGGCACGAGGCTCACGGTGAAGTCGTCGAAGGACCCGAGGACCGTCCAGGTCGCGTTACCACTGCCGGTCGGCACCTCCACCACGAGTCGGAGATTCAAGGTGGCACGGCTGACGTCGAGGAGTTCCTCCGCGATCCCGGAGGGGATCAGTTCGCTGGCGCGCCACGACATGGCCATGGTGGTGACCACCCGCTCGGTGGCCTGGCCACCGTCCACGACCTCACTGCTCACCCGCAGGGCCTTGTCCGAGGGTCCGGTGCCATTGAGCGCGGGGAACGTCACGGGGAGGATGTCTGCGAGGGATACCCCACCGAGGAGCTTGATCGCCTGGAGGGCGTCTCCCGGGGTGATCGTGCCACCCGTCGCGAGGTCCGCGATGGACTGCGCAGTGCCGTAGACCGGGCCGAGCGCCGAGCTGAACCCCGCGAGGTCCATCGACGGGACGACGACGCCGCCGGACTTGGCGGCATCCATGCCGAAGCGCGTTGCCGTAGCGGCGGCGTTTTGCAGGAACACCAGGCCCTTGTTCTGCGCCAGGTCGAGGCCGTGCTGGACGTAAGGAAGCGGGAAGTTCATCGACGCGATGACCGGCTGGCCTGCGATGCGCGAGAGGTTCTCGACGATCGTGCGCGCCTCCTTCAGCAGAGGCACATTGCGGGGCTGGCCGGCCGACTCGAGGGCGCCGCTGTTGGCGCTGATCAGCCGGACGTTGGAGCCCGGGTAGGCCTCAGCGATGTCGAAGATCAAGCCGGTTACGGGCAGGCTCGTGTCGAGGGGCTGAGCCCCGGAAGCGAAGCCGACGCCTACACCGCCCAGCGTAGCCAGGCGCTGCTCCTCCGGGAGGCCCCCGTAGTAGCGCCGCAGGGCCTCGGCGCCGCGCTCGGTGAAGTTCGCTCGCCCCGCTCCGACATCGGGATCGTCTTCGGCGAAGAGCAGCGGCATCGTGAAGGAGACCTCGTTGCCGTTGGCATCGACGCCCATGAACGGGAAGGAGAATGGGGTGGTACCGCCGGGAACGGCCACCTTGGGCACGTACACGGCCTTTCCGGCCCAGCCGTCTGCATTCAGGGGCGCCTGGGACGGCGCGAGCAGTGGCGTGACCCCGGTCAGGCAGGTGACCGACTGGAAGAGGGCACCGCGCCTGCCGTTGACGGTGACGAGCGGGATGTCGGCGTACTCCAGGGTTGGCTCGGTGACGGCGACCTGGAAGGTCTTGAACCAGTAGGGGCGAATGTCGCCTCCGGCGCGGGCACTGGCCTTCCAGACCCTGATGCCCTGCTCGATGAGCGCGGCTCGCAGGCCCCAGGGGTAGAGGTATCCGCGGCGCACTACCTTGGCGTAGGTGTCACGGCCCTGCCAGATCCGCTGCTGCCACGACATCATGGACGAGATCTGCGGCTGATCCCACTGGCCGTTCGCATCAAGGTGTCCACCGAGGGGCGTGAGGGTGAGGCGGGCCCGCACCGGTGCGGCCGGGCCGCCCGGCTCGTTGTTGCCCGTCCGGGTGGTGAGCCGCACGATGTCGACGCGGTCCTTCTGGGTCGGGATGCTCTCGAAGGGATTGCCCTCGGCCCCGGGCGCGGGATTGGCCATGCCGTCGCTGATGTCGGAGGACTTCACTGCACCGCGGACCCAGACGCCGCGCACGGTGGCGTTGGGAGTGTCGGCGTTCGGCTGACTGCCTGCCACGGGAATGCCCATCCAGCTGTTGAACAACTCGGTGCGGCCGTCCACGGTCTTGGGGTTCACCATCTGGGACCAGGCGCTGAAGGCATGCGGGGAGATGATGAGGTACCACGGGATCTCGATGCTGGTCTCGAACTCCAGCGGGGGGGCGTAGCCCTTGCCGACCACCGCCGGGGGTATTGCGACGTCAGGGGGGTAGATCGCCACGGGGGGAGCCGCGGTGAGGTACTGCGACCACGCGAGGATCGAGCTGAGGGAGAGGGTGAGGTCGCTGGGGATGGTGAAGACAACGCGACTCGCTCCCGCGAGACGGCTTCGCGCGGGGGGCTGGGGGTTCGGGTTGCTGGTGAGGGAGAACGCCTCCTCGAGGACGTGCTGGGGCCCGAAGTCCACGGCGAGCCGACCGGCCCGCGTGCCTGCAAGGGTGGTGTAGGGCGAGTCGGCATCAACGGTGATGGAGCCGGACCCGAAGTTCACCGTCATGCCGTAGCCGGTGATGCCCACGCGCAGCAGGTCGGTGCGCCTACGGATGATGAGGGTCTGAGTGACGGCACTGTCGGGACGGACGGGGGGCACCGCCAGGGCGCCTGCCGGCAGGGCCAGCACCGTCGCGGAGACACCGACGGCGCCGAGGAAGCCACGTCGCGTGATCGCCGGCAGCGATCCGGCGCGGTCGTCGGCCATGGGCCTCCCCTGCTCTCCCCCTCGCGCCGTAGCGTAGACCTTGGAGACGGCGGTGTCCCCCCGATCGGGCGAGTTGGGACGGTGCCCGATGTCCGCCTTGGGGCCGTGTGCGTCAGCCGCCGGCGATGGAGCCGATGACCCAGACCTCAGCCCCCTCGGGCACCGGGGTGGCCAGCCCCTGAAGGCGGCGGCATTCCTCGGTGCCGACGTACACGTTGACGTGTCGGCGCAGTTCGCCCGTCTCGTCGACGATGCGTCGCCCGACCGCGGGGAAGCTTGCCGACAGGCAGGCAATCACGTCATCGACCGTGGCGTCGGGCCCGACCTCGACATCGACGTCGCCCTGCCCGCCGGCGTGCTCCGCGAGTGCGCGCGGCAGGCGCACCCGCACGGTCATTCCGGCCAGATCCGCAGCGAGAGCACGTCGGGCAGCTTGCTCGCAACCTCGGTGAACGTCGCGCCCTCATCGACGCTCACGAACACCGAGCCGTTGCGCGTGCCGAAGGCGAGCGCGACACCATCGCCGTAGGGGACGATGTGCGCCGCGTCGCGCAGGACCGCGGCGTAGAACTCCTCCGGGAGTCCCTCGCCCTGCGCGGTCCAGGTCGCCCCGGCGTCCTCGGTCTTCCAGGCGAGGAGCCGGCCGTCTGCGGGAAGCATCGTCTCGGCGCGGATGGGGATCACCCACGCCGTCCCGCCGCGCGAGGGGTGGGCGAGCACGACGAACCCGAACTCGCTCTCGGGCAGCCCCGCGGAGATCTCGGTCCAGTGGTCGCCGGAATCGTCGGAGCGGAAG
>JAPOJD010000137.1 GCA_029978585.1 Actinomycetota bacterium | reverse complement strand
GTGCTACCACTGCGGCCCGGTGCATCCCGAGCTCAGCCGACTGGTCCCGGCGTTCGCCGGAGGCGGCCAGGACATCCCGTGGGAGGAGGGGGTGCCGCACCGGGAGGGCGCGTGGACGTTCACGATGAGCGGCACGACCGATCGTGCTCCATTCCCCGGTCTCAATGAGCATGAGCGGGTCAAGCACAAGGGCGAGCTCGTCTACCCGAACCTCCTCGTGAGCCTGTCGGCGGAGCACGTGGCGGCGTACACGCTCACGCCCCTGGCCGTCGACCGCACCCATGTCACCTGCAAGTTGCTCTTCCACCCGGCCGAGGCGGCGAAGGACGCCTTCGATCCCAGCGACGCGGGAGACCTGTGGGACCTGGTCAATCGCCAGGACTGGGGGATCTGCGAATCGGTGCAGCGGGGGATGTCGTCGCGGTACTTCCGCGGCGGGTGGTACGCGCCGATGGAGGACTCCAGCCTCGACATCCGGCGCTGGCTGCTCGACCGGCTCCCGGATTAGGGAAGCGGCAGCGCGTCGATGTACCACCCCGCGCGCTCGCGGGTCGACAGGACTGTCACCGAGAGCACGCGAACGCCGGTGAAGTCGGCCGTGATCGTCGCCTTCCCGCGCGCGTCGGTCGTGGCCTTGCCGAGGAGTGGGTAGCCCTCGACCCCGGCATCGCGCAGTTCGAGGACGCGGCCCGCAGCGGCCGGCGACACGGTGACGGTGACGGTGCCGGGCCCGGGACGGAACTGCCAGGTGTAGTCGTTCGCCGGTGCGGCCTTGATGATCGCGGATCCGGAGATGGCGACGGTGGTGCCGGGCAGGAAGCGGACCGACCACCGGCTTGACGTCATCGCGGGCAGGTCGCCGTGCGCGGGCAGGACCGAGCGCACGAGGTACGTCGTGTTCCGCTTCGACGTGAGCACCTTGGTCGAGTCCGCGAGCTGTGCGAGCGTGCCCGTCGCCCAGGGCTGCCATTCGCCCTGGCGCAGGATCTCGATGCGTCCCGGGCGCGCGGGATCGCACTCGGTACCGCTGCAGAAGATGGTCGGCGTCAGCGGCACCCCGTGGGCCACCACCATGCGCCTCTTGGCCGTCGACACGGTGAGCGGATTGCCCTGGTCGATCGGACCTGTCCACCGGATTGACGTGAACATGAGGGTTTCCTCCGCCGCCGTCGCGGCCGGGAGTGCCGCAGCGGGCGTCAGGGAGGCGGCGATCGCGAGGAGAGCCGCGAGGGGACCAAGGGCGCGGCGGGTTCTCACTCCGCGAGTATGGCAAACCTGCGGGGAATGACGCCTGCGGAGCCACCCCGGGTGGTAGACATCCCTCACCCCCCAGCTCAGGAGACTCCCATGCGCCGCTTCCTCGCTGCCCTCGCCGCCCTCGCGATCTGCACGGTGCCCGTGGTGGCTGTCACGCCCGCCCACGCGGAAGACCCTGTAGTCCTCACGATCGGCATCGGCGAGGACATCGACTCCGCCAATCCCTTCACCGGCCTGTCGTCGTTGGCCTACGAGATCTTCACGCTCCAGTACCCGACGCTCACGCAGTACGCGTCCGAGGACTTCGGCATCGTGCCCGGGCTCGCCGAGTCGTGGGAGGAGTCTCCCGACCAGAAGTACTGGACCTACAAGCTCCGGCCGGGCATGAAGTGGAGCGATGGCACCCCCCTCACCGCCGAGGACGTCGCCTACACGTTCAACCGCATCATCGACGGCAAGTACGAGAAGACCAACTTCGGCTCCTACACCGAGAGCATGGTTCGCGCGGAGGCCCTCGATGACGTCACCGTGCGGATCGAGGTCTCCCGTCCCAGCCCGGTGATGGACCACCTCTTCGTCTTCATCCTGCCCAAGCACATCTGGGAGGGCATCGACGGCAAGGCCGTGCGCAAGTATGAGAACGTCGGCACGCCTGACTCCCCGACGGTGGGCTCAGGGCCCTTCGTCATGGTGGAGCGTCAGCCGGGGCAGTTCACCCGCCTCAAGGTGAACCCGAACTGGTGGGGCGGCGAGCGGCCGGTGGACGAGGTGATCTTCAAGGTCTACAACAACCCCGACGCGCTCGGGCAGGCCCTGAAGTCCGGCGAGATCGACTTCGCCCAGGGCCTTGACCTCGGCGTCTACGAGTCGCTGCAGGGGATCCCGGAGATCACCACGGTGTCGGCGCAGCCGGCCAGTTACAGCGAGATCGCCTTCAACACCGGGGCCGCCCTCGAGGACGGCAAGCCCATCGGCGACGGCAATCCGCTCCTCAAGGACAAGGCGTTGCGCCAGGCCCTCAACTGGGCCGTGGACCGCCAGGCGATCGTCGACAAGGTGCTCGGCGGCCAGGGCCAGCCGGGTACGACGATCATCCCGCCGCTGTACACGCAGTGGCATCTCGATCCCGCGAATCCCTATGCGTACGACCCGGCAAAGGCCAACGAGCTCCTCGATGCGGCCGGCTACCCGGTGGGCGAGGACGGGATCCGTGCCGATGCGCAGGGCAACCGCCTGAGCTTCCGTCTCACCTACCGCACGGACGACCCCAACTCGCAGAAGTCCGCGGAGTTCGCCCAGTCGTACTTCAAGGACGTGGGCGTCGAGATCAATCTCGAGGGTGTGTCGGAGGATGCGCTCTACGAGGTGGTCGGGCAGGGCAACTTCGACATGTTCGAGTGGGGCTGGGGTGTCGAACCAGATCCGAACTACATGCTGTCGACGTTCACGTGCGGGGCGCGCTCCTACGAGGAGGACGGGACGATCTACGCGAACCTGTCGGACTCGTTCTACTGCAATCCCGAGTACGACAAGATGTTCGACGCCCAGGCACAGGAGACCGACTTCGCCAAGCGCCAGGAGATCGTCAAGCAGATGCAGCAGATGCTGTACGACGACGCGCCGTACCTCATCACGTACTACGCCAACGGACTCCAGGCGTTCCGCAATGACCGATTCACCGGCTGGGTGCCGCAGCCCGCGGACAACGGGACGCTGATCTACCAGTGGGGGAGCTGGTCGTTCTTCAACGTCGAGCCCGTGGGCGTGAGCGGCGAGGACGCGACCGCGTCACCGGGAGCATCGGCCAGTCCCGGTGCCGCGGGCGGCGCATCCGCCGATCCCTCGGCCCAGGCCAGCGCCACTCCTGCGTCGGAGCCCGAGAGCGCCAGCATCTCCGGGCTCATCGTGGTCCTCATCGGTGCGGCCGTCCTCGTGCTCATCGTGATCGTGGCCATCGTCATGATCCGGCGCCGATCCGCCGGCGATGATCGCGAGTGAGTTTCGTCGAGGGCCGGCACGCCCGGATCCACTACAGGCAGGAGGGCGAGGGCCCTGACATCGTGTGGGTGTCGGGCGCCGGCGGCACGATCGGCTCGTGGGACGCCTACCAGGTGCCCTACTTCCGAGACGAGTTCCGCAACACCACCTTCGACTGTCGAGGCGTGGGCGGCACCACGACCGACCAGCCGCTGCCGTGGGACATCGCGGACTTCGCCGCGGACGTCATCGACCTCATCGAGGCGGCGTGCACGCCGCCCGTGGCACTCATTGGGCTGTCGTTCGGCGGGGGCATCGTGCAGCAGGTCGCCATCGACCGCCCCGATCTGCTCGCCGTGTGCATCCCCATGGGCACGGGCGCGGTGAGCCGCGGCTGGACCTGGGACTACCAGATGGCCGAGATCGAATGGCGCCGCGCGGGCAACCGGCTCGACGGCATGATGGCGGTGACGCACTATGCCGCGATGTACTACCCCGCGCGCGTGCTCGGCGACCCGGTGCTGTGGCCCAAGCTCCGCGACGAGCTCCTGGAGTACTACGAGACCGACACCGCCGAGGAATCACTCATAGCGCAGTGGCTGCCCTGCGTGCTCTTCGACCAGCGCGAGCAATTGCCCCACGTGACCGTGCCGATGCACGTCATAGCCTTCGACCAGGACGTCCAGGCGGTGCCCCAGGACAACGAGGAGGTCGCTGCTCTCGTGCCGGGAGCGGAACTCCACATGTTCGAGGGGATGGGGCACTGCTCGATCTACGGGCACACCCAGGACATCCTCAACCCCTTCATCAAGGAGTTGGTGCAGCGCTACCTCTAGCGCATGCGGGAGCCGGACGGGTCGTACGCCGGCTCGGTGAGCACGGTGGCCGGCCGGCGCTGACCGATCACCGACACCTCAACCGGCGCCCCGGACATCACGACATCGGCGTCGACGAGCGCCAGCGCGAGGCTCGATTGCACGTGGTGGCCGTAGGAGCCCGACGTCGTCACGCCCACGACGCGATCGCCGACCCACACCGGCTCATCGCCCACCGCATCGGCCGGGCAATCGCCGAGGTCGAGTGTGACGAGCCGCCGCCTGGGCCCGTTGCCACGCTCGGCCAGCGCGGCCTCCTTGCCGATGAAGTCCTTGCTCCAGTCGATGAAGCGGTCAAGCCCGGTCTCGCCCGGCGTGTAGGCCTGGGTGAACTCCGTCGACCAGATGCCGAAACCCTTCTCGATCCGCAGCGCGTCGATGGCGCGGTCGCCCACGGGAGGCACGCCCAACTCGGCCAGCCGCCGCCATAGCGCAACCTGCTTCTCGGCCGGGACCGTGAGCTCGTAACCCAACTCACCGGCGAGCGACATCCGCGCGACCAGGGTGTCGCCGAAGAACCGCGCGTCCATGAAGCGCATTCCCTCGAGCGATTCGCCGATGACGGCCTCGGCGACCTCGCGCGAGCGTGGCCCCGACAGCGCGAATCCGAGCCACCGGTCGGACAGGTTGTCGATGGTCACCCCGTCCTCCAGGTGCTCCGCGAACCACCGCATGTGCCATTCCTGCAGGTAGTACGACCCGATGACCCAGAAGCGGTCGTCGGCGATGCGCGTCACCGACAGGTCGCCCATGAGCGTCCCCTTGGGATGCAGCATCGGGGTCAGGCCCATGCGTCCCACGGCGGGGATCCTCCCGGCGAGCAGGTGATCCAGCCACGCCTGCGCATTCGGCCCGCTGACCTCGTAGCGCGAATAGACCCCGGTCTCGTACGCGCCCACGTCGGTGCGGACCGCCTCGACCTCAGCGGCGATGTAGGGGAAGGCGTTGTCGCGCTCCAGCGAGGGCTCGTGCACGAAGTCGGCCGGTGCGTAGAACTGCGGCACCTCCAGGCCCCAGGTCACCCCGAACTGCGCTCCGGCCGCCGCCAGATCGTCGTGGGCCGGGGTTGTGTGCAATGGCAGCCCGGCAGGCAGTTGCTCGTGCGGGTACGTCGTGAGGAAGCGCCGCGCGTAGAACTGGTACGTCGTGGGCAGCAGGTAGGAGTCGTCGGCGGCCCAGTCGCCGAAGCGCGCGACATCCATGGCATAGACGTCGTCCCCCGGATCGCCGTCGACGATCCAGTTGGAGATGGCCAGGCCGACTGCCGCGCCCTGGGAGTACCCCGCCATCACGCCGGCGGCTGCCCAGTAGCCCGGCAGCCCGCGCACCGGTCCGACGAGCGGGTTGCCGTCGGGGGTGATGGCGAAGGCGCCGTGCACCCAGCGCTTGATGCCTGCCGCTTCAAGGGCCGGGAACCGCGCGAACCCGATGGACAGTTCGTCGGCGATACGGTCGATGTCGGGGGGGAGCAGCGTCACTCCGAAATCCCACGGCGCTCCCTCGGGGTGCCAATGATTCGGATTGGCCTCGTAGACGCCGAGAACCGCGCCGTTCTGCTCGCGCTGCAGGTAGGTCCAGCCCTCAAGGTCGGTGACGGCAGGCATGGGCCAGTCAATGGCCATGATCTCCGGCCCATCCTCGGACACGAGGGCGCCCGACTCATGGACGTCGACGAGATCGTCGACCTGGTCCCCATCATCGAGCCCGCGGGGCTCGCCG
>JAPOJD010000072.1 GCA_029978585.1 Actinomycetota bacterium | reverse complement strand
TGCCGGGAAGGCGCCGAACTCATCGAGGACGGTGAGGAACGTCTCGAAGAGGCCATCGATCGCTAAGAAGGAGTCCGGCATCGCGATGCGGCGTACGACCGAGCAGGAGACGTCGCCCTCGTTCCATTGATCGCCCGCGAGCTCGCCGACCATGCTCGCGTAGCCGCGCAAGATGACTGCGAGCCCGTTGATGCGCTCGGAGGACCGCGAGTTCATCTTGTGCGGCATCGCGCTGGACCCGACCTGCCCGGGCTGGAAGCCCTCGGTCACCAGTTCGTGCCCGGCCATGAGGCGGATCGTCGTCGCCGCATTGCTCGGTGCCGATGCAACCTGAACCAGCGTCGTGACGACGTCGTAGTCGAGGGACCGAGGGTAGACCTGCCCGACGCTGTCGAGCACGCGCGCGAAGCCGAGATGCGCAGCAACCGAGCGCTCGAGCTCGTCGAGCTTGGTCGCATCGCCGTCGAGGAGGTCGAGCATGTCCTGCGCGGTACCGACCGGGCCCTTGATGCCCCGCAGGGGATACCGATCGATGAGGTCGGTGAGCCGTTCGTTGGCGATGAGGAGTTCGTCGGCCCAGGTGGCGAAGCGCTTGCCCAGGGTGGTGGTCTGGGCGGCCACGTTGTGGGAGCGGCCGGTGAGGGGGGTGTCGGCGTACTGCACGGCCAGGGAGGCCAGCCGCGCCAGGGCGGCCACCACCTTGTCGCGCGTGAGGAGCAGGGAGTCCCGGATGAGCAACTGCTCGACGTTCTCGGTGAGGTCCCGGCTGGTCAGTCCCTTGTGGATGTGCTCGTGGCCCGCGAGGTCGTTGAACTCCTCGATGCGGGCCTTGACGTCGTGGCGAGTCACCCGCTCGCGGGCCGCTATGGAGGCAAGGTCGACGTCCATGATGACCCGCTCGTAGTCGGCGATGACGCCGTCCGGAACGTCGACGCCGAGGTCACGCTGCGCGGAGAGGACCCCCAGCCACAGTCGGCGCTCGAGGAGGATGCGGTGCTCCGGCGCCCAGATCGCCGCCATCGCCGCCGAGGCGTACCGCCCCGCCAGGACGTTGGGCACCGTCACGCCGCCATCCTCCCACTTCCCTCGTTTGAGTTCCGTGAATGGTTGCCAAGTCCCGAGTTGGCAACCATTCACGGAACTCAAACGGAGTGAGGCTGGGCGATGTCGCGGCGGTGGTGGGATCCCGGCAGCCGAATGAGGTCGACGCCCGCATAGGCGCGCCCGCGCGCCTCGGTCAACGTGGCACCGCGCCCGACCACGGACAGCACCCGGCCTCCGCTGGCGACGATGTCGTCCCCCTCGGCACGCGTGCCAGCGTGGAGCACGTCGACGCCGTCCAACGCATCCGCATCCGCAAGCCCCTCGATAACGCCACCGGCGACCGGCGACTCCGGATAGCCCTCCGCCGCGACGACCACGGTCACCGCAGCACCGTCGCTCCAGATCGGCGGCGCAACGTCAGCAAGCGTGCCCGTCGCCGACCCCATGAGCAGGTCGACCAGTGGCGACTCCAGGCGCGCCAGCACGACCTGCGTCTCCGGATCGCCAAACCGCGCATTGAACTCCACGACGCGCAGCCCCCGCGAGGTGAGCGCAAGCCCGGCGTAGAGAAGTCCCCTGAACGGAGTCCCGCGCCGGCGCATCTCGTCGATAGTCGGCTGCAGCACCGTGCGCATCGTCTCGTCCACCAGGTCCGCCGGCGCCCACGGCAGCGGGGAGTACGCGCCCATCCCCCCGGTGTTCGGCCCGGTGTCTCCGTCGCCGACGCGCTTGAAGTCCTGCGCCGGCTGCAGCGGCACGACGGTCACGCCGTCGGTGATGGCGAACAGCGACACCTCCGGACCGTCGAGATACTCCTCAATGACCACCGGGTGACCGGATTCGAAGCACGCGGCAGCATGGGCGAGCGCCTCCTCCCGATCCTCGGTGACCACCACGCCCTTGCCCGCAGCGAGCCCATCGTCCTTGACCACGTACGGCGCCCCCAGTTCGTCGAGCGCCGCGGCCGCCGCATCGACCGACACGCACACGATCGGCCGGGCCGTGGGGACGCCCGCCGCGGCCATGACCTCCTTGGCGAACGCCTTGCTGCCCTCCAGTCGGGCCGCCTCGGCCGAAGGACCGAAGCACGCAATGCCGGCCGCGCGCACGGCATCGGCCACGCCGGCCACGAGCGGCGCCTCCGGCCCGATGACGACGAGGTCGGCCCCGAGATCCACGGCCAGCACCGCAACCGCGCTTCCATCCAGGGCATCGACGGGGTACGTCAGAGCGTCCTGGGAAATCCCGACGTTGCCGGGCGCGCAGGCGACCTCGACGCCGGTGCTCAGGAGCGCCCGCACGAGGGCGTGCTCGCGCGCGCCCGAGCCCACCACGAGCACCCTCACGACGCGCGAGCCTAGCGGCCGCGCGCCTCAGCCCTGCCGAACCGTGCCCGCGGCTACCCTGTGGGCATGTCGGAGCAGGGTGGCACGGGACCAGCAGGCACGCCGGACGGTACCGGCGAGACTGGAACGACGGAGAGCGCGCGGCGCACCACGCTTATCGCGATCATCGTCGGCGTCGTCGTCATCGTGCTGGCGGTGATCGCCATCCTCGTCATCGTCAATCGCAACAGCAGCGACAGCGGCGGCTCCGCCACCCCGTCGCCGACCCTTCCCACGACCCGGCCCGCGCCCTGCCCGGCCGGCACCGAGAATGACCCGCCGGAGGTAGACCGGCTCACGCTGAACGGCCAGGAGGCCAAGGCCTTCGCCGGATCGCTCGTGGTGCCCTACGCCGGCCTCGACATGCCGGCGACCCCCGACCGCCCCGTCGTCATCAAGCTCGAGGTGGTCGCGTCCACGAGCGGCGCGCCCGTGACCTTCTCCGCCACCGGCGGCCAACTGCTCCAGGACCTCACCACCAAGGCGTGGCTGGATGCCCCGTCCACGGTGACTGTCCTCAGCCAGCCGGGCACCGACCGCTGCCTCGCCACCGCCTACCTCTTCGCCACCACGGTGGGGACCGTGTCGGTCGAGGCGGATGGCGCCACGACGACGGTGACCCACAGTGTTCCGGTGGTGACCGCCCTGGCCGCGGCCCGCAATGTCCGCCTCAGCACCGACGAGGACGTCGTCGCCGCGGGCTCCTCCGTCACGGCATCGGTCAAGGTGACCGACGCATTCGGCAACGTCGTCGAGGGCGCCCTGGTCGACGTGGAACTCCCCGCCAAGGGTCCTGCGCAGTTCGCTTCCGGCAGCAACACGACCACGATCAAGACCGGAACCAACGGCAGGGCCAGCGTCGAGATCAACACCGTCGCGGGCAAGGGCGATGGATTCACCATCGAGGCGTCGGGAGACCAGCAGTCCTGCAGCGCGACCACCAACTCCTACTCGTGCGCTGCCGACCAGCCGGCCCTCGGACTCCCCGCGGCGAGCGGTCCCCGCAGCCGCAAGGTCGATCTCGTCGCTCCGTCCGTCGACGTCTACGAGCCTCTGCCCGGCGACTTCTACACCGAGGGCGAGACCTTCACCGTCCGCGCGTCCACGGTTGCGATCCCCGACGGCACGAACGTGCAGGTGCTGTACGGCGACGCTGTCATCGCCAATGGCGCCACCGCCCAGGACGGTCGCATCGAGATCCTCGACGTTCCCGCGCGCGTGACCGGCAACGATCGCAAGTACAAACTCGTTGTCGGCAACCTCGCCTCCGCCGACCTCGGCATCCGGGTGGACCCGAAGCCCCCGGAGCCCACCCCGACGCCGACCCCGACCCCGTCCGGCGACTTCGGCATCGTCAACTACACCCAGTCCGGTGATCGCCTCGTCTTCACCATCGATCCGGGGTCCTACGCCAAGGGGACCGTTGTCATCCTCCTGCGCGAGGGCGACGAGGTGACCCGCGCGAAGGTGCTCGAGACCGGGCAGGACTTCGACGTCGACGTCGCCTACCGCCCCGGCATCTACCAGGTCGTCGTCGAGACCCCAGACGGGCCCGACTACGGCAAGGACGACGTCGTCGTCAACTGAACGGGCCCCCCGACGCGCCACTCGCGCTGCAGGGGGTTTCCCGCCCCGCCCGTACGATGGGACGGTGCCGGGAGGTCTGAGGCGATGGGGCCGGGGAAGCGTGCCGCGGGCCGCGGCATCCCTCCTCGCCCTCGGCGTGCTCGCCGGCTGCTCCGGCGGCGTCGAGCAGGCCGTCGAGACCTCCGCTGCTCCCACCGTCACCCCCGTCCCGACCGCACCGGCATCCGCGTGCCCGGTCGGGGAGTCCACTGTCCCGCCTGAGTTGTCTGATCTCACCGTCAACGGCGCCCCGCTCACGCCCGCGCCGATTTCGCTCGTCGTTCCCTACCTCGGACTCCAGGCCGGCACCCCGGACCGTCCGTCGGTGATCCGCATCGAGGCCACCGCGTCGGCGAGCGGCTCGCCCGTGACGTTCACCGCCGTCGGCGCGCAACTCCTTGAGGTCCTCGACGACAGCGGCTGGGCACAGGCTCCCGACACGCTCACGGTGTTCAGCCAGCCGGGGGCGCAGCGCTGCACGGCGACTGCGTACCTCTTCTCCACCCGGGTGGGCACGGCCGCCGTGGAGATCGCGGGCACGACCAACGTGTCGGCGTCCTTCACCGTCGTCACCACGCGCGAGGCCGCGCGCAACGTCTCGCTCAAGGTGCCCGTCCGCGAGGTCAACGCCGGCGACGCGGTCCAAGCCATCGCAGACGTCACCGACGCGTTCGGCAATCCGGTCGAGAATGCCTCCGTCGACTTCGTCGTCCCCCCCAAGGGCCCTGGCCTCTTCGCCGCCGGCACCAACAGCTTCACCGTGCTCACCGACCCCAAGGGCCGGGCAGCGATCGCGATCAACACCATCCGAGACAAGGGTTCGGAGCTGATCATCCGGGCTCGCGGGGACCTTGCGGCCTGCCGGCCGCTGGAGAACCAGTACCTGTGCAAGGAGGGCGAGCCGGTGATCGGCTTCGCCCCGGCAATCGGGAACCAGAAGGTGAGCGTCACGATCCTCGCGCCGACCCTGAGCGTGTCCTCCCCGGCGCCCGGCACCGTCCTCAACGCCGGGGAGACCTTCGACGTCGTGGCCTCGACGACCGGGCTCCCGCCGGGCACGCCGGCGCGGGTCCAGGCCGGTGGCTTCCCCGTAGGCACCGGTGCGGTCGGCGCCGACGGCAGCGTCCTCATCGAGCGCGTTCCGGTGCAGCCAGGCGTGAGCGACTACACGCTGGTGGTAGAGGGCGTCGAGCCGGTTTCGCTCGACGTGAGCGTGAAGCGCTTCGGCATCGTGTCCTACAAGGTCGTGCCCACCGGGCTGAAGTTCCGGGTCACCCCCGGCGCCTTCCCCGCCGGCACGATCATCGAACTCACCCGCGACGGGGTGTCGGTCGGGCGGATCGAGATCGTGGACCAGGGCGCCGACCTCTACCTGTTCGCCACCGACGAGCCAGGTGTCTACCAGGTGCAGGCCGAGGGTCCCGCCGGCATGGTCTACGGCGACGCCCCGACGACGGTGCTGTGAGCTCGCCGAGCGACCTGCACAGTCGCGCGGACCGCTGGTTCATCCGGCGCGGGCTCCCCCAGTTCGTCCTCGACTACCGCTCCGACACCGACGTATGGACCCGTGCGAGCCCCTTCCTCTTCGTCACCTTCCTCCTGCTGATCGTCGGCGGAGCGGTGGCGGCCGACACCGCGGGCATCCTGCTCGTCGGTCTTGCCGGCTGCGCATTGGTCGCGGGGTTCGTCATCGCCAACATCCGCGGTGGGCGGCGCTGGTACGCCCTGCCGCGCCGCGTCGGACCGGGCATCCTCATCGCGTACGTCGTCCTGCCCACCGTCCTGTCACTCCTCGCGACACGGTCCTGGCAGACCGGGCTCGCCACCCTGCTCACCGCCCTCGGCCTCCTCGCGCTGGCCTGGGTAGTCACCTGGATCGCGCTCATCCCGCTCCTGCTGTGGGCCGTGCGGTGGACCTTCCTGCGCGTCGGTGACGCCTCGCGCCTGGCCACGCGCGCCCTGCCGCTGCTCCTCGTCGTCGTCGCCATCATCTTCTTCACCACCGAGATCTGGCAGGTGGCAGGCACCTTGCCGGCCGCCTGGCTATGGGCGTCCATCGGGCTGCTCCTCCTCGTGGGATTCGGCTTCATGATGAGCCGGGTCCCGCGCGAGATCCGCGAGCTCGAGGCACCCGCCGACCGTGAGGCCATCGAGAGTGCCTGCGTCGGCACGCCGCTGGAGCAGGCGGTGGCAGGCCTGCGGGGCGTGGGCCAGCCGGAGCCGCTCACGCGCATGCAGCGCGCGAACGTCGGCGTGGTCATCGTGGCGGCCCAGGCCGTGCAGTTCGCCCTCTTCGGCCTGGTGGTCTGGGTCTTCTTCGTTCTCCTCAGCGTTATCGCGATCTCGCTGCCGGTCCAGCAACTGTGGCTCACGGATCTGTCCAGCGTCGACATGCTGTGGACGCTGAACGGCGATCACGGGCTGACGCGCGAGGCCCTGCGCGTCGCCACTTTCATCGCCGGGTTCTCCGTCCTCTACGCCGCCGTCTACAGCGCCTCGGACGGCCCCTACCGCCAGGCCTTCCACGACGACATCCAAGGCTCCCTCACCCGAGCGATGTGCGTCCGCCAGGCCTACCTCGCACTCAAGTCCGGGGAGACGACGCCAGCCGATCCCGCAGGCGCTGGCGCACCGCCGGCCACTCCTCCCCAATGACACTGAACATCACCGTGTCTCGCACGGTGGCGTCCGCGCGCCGCTGATAACGCCGCAGCACTCCCTCGTGATCGGCTCCGAGGCGTTCGATGGCCCGCTGGGAGCGCAGGTTGCGGATATCGGTCTTCAGCTGCACGCGCCCGAATCCGTGATCGAACGCCCACTCCATGAGCAGCAGCTTGCACGCCGGGTTCACGTCAGTCCCCCAGACCGCGGGGGAGTACGCCGTCGACCCGATCTCGAGGCGGGCATCACCCAGCGACACGTCGAGGAAGGACGTGGTGCCCACGACCACGCCGTCAATGCGCACCACCCACGGCCAGCGCCCCGACTCGGGCGCCCGGGCCAACGTCGCCTCATACTCCTCGGGCGTCGCCGGGCGACCCGCCACGTGCTCCCAGCACGCGTCGTGGTCGACAGCAGCGAACAATTCCACGGCGTCGGCCGGGACGAACTGCCGCAGCACCACACTCTCCCCGGAGAGCTCCTGGGGTGGCGGCCACTGCGCCTCCGGCCAGGGGGCATCGTCTGGACGCGGATCGCGCGGAATGCCCACGGCTCCAGTCTCGCACCAGCGCCGTCCTAGGCTTTCCTCGTGCCCGCCGAGACCTTCTCCCCGCTCTCAACCGATGAGTTGCAGGTCACGATCTGGCAGGTCCTGTCGTTCAGCGTCTTCATCGGGCTCGCGGCGTGGCTGTCCTTCATGGTCTACCGGGCCATGGACCATCCACGGCTCGCCCTGACCCAGACCCCACAGGGACCTCGGGCCGATGGCCTCGACGTGGCGAAGTACGCCCTGTCGATGCCCTTCCTCATCGCCCTGTGGTGGGGATTCTTCTTCGGGGTCTTCCTGATCAACGAGAGCCACATCAACATCGTCCAGCTCTTCGTCTACCCCAGCGCACTGGTGGTGTCGATCCGGGCGCTGGCGTTCCTCTCCCCGGTGACGGCACGTGAGCTCGGCAAGGTCCTCCCGGTGGCGCTCGTCGCCTTCGTCATCCTCGACGGGAATATCCGCGACTTCCAGGAGATCGACGACTTCCTCGAGCAGTCCGACCTGATCTCGGCGGACTTCTGGGTGGTCCCGTTCGTCCTCTTCATCGACTACGTCTTCACCACGATCTGGTACTGGGGCTGGATCAGGTACCTCCAGCCCCACCTGGCGGGGCGCAAGGCCGCGCCGAGCGTGGCTCCCGCGGCCTCGTCAGCCGAGGAGGTCGCGCACGACGATGGTGGCGTCGCGGTCCTGCCCGACCCCGATGGCACTGATCGGGGCGCCTGACACCTCCTCGAGGAAGCGCACGTAGGCCTGGGCGTTCGCCGGGAGGTCCTCGACGCTGCGCGCCCCGGAGATGTCCTCGCTCCACCCGGGAAGCTCCTCGTAGACGGGCCGGGCGTGGTGGAAGCCGGTCTGCGTCATCGGCAGTTCGCGCACGACTTCGCCGTCGATGTCGTACGCCACGCACACGGGGATGCGCTCCAGGCCGGTGAGGACGTCGAGCTTGGTGAGGAAGATGTCTGTCAGGCCATTGATCCGCGAGGCGTACCGGGCGATGGGGGCGTCGAACCATCCGCAGCGGCGGGGTCGGCCCGTGGTGACGCCCACCTCGCCGCCCACGCTGCGCAGGCGCTCGCCGTACTCGTCCAGCAGTTCCGTGGGGAAGGGCCCTGAGCCCACACGGGTGGTGTACGCCTTGAGGATCCCGATGACGCGCGTGACGCGCGTGGGCCCGATGCCGCTTCCGGTGCAAGCCCCGCCGGCGGTGGGGTTGGACGACGTGACGAACGGATAGGTCCCGTGGTCGACGTCGAGGAGCGTGCCCTGGCCCCCTTCGAGGAGGACCGTCTTGCCCGCGTCGAGCGCGTCGTTGAGCACGATGCCGGTGTCGGCCACATGGGGGGCGAGAGGGGCGGCGTATTCCAGCAGTGCGTCGGTGATGGCGTCGACATCGAGGGACCGGCGGTTGAAGACCTTGACCAGGACCTGGTTCTTGTTGGCCAGGGCGCCTTCGACCTTCTGCCGCAGGATCGACGGGTCGAAGAGGTCCTGCACGCGCACGCCGACCCGGGCCACCTTGTCCATGTACGTCGGCCCGATACCCCGGCCGGTCGTGCCGATCTTGGCGTTGCCGAGGAAGCGCTCGGTGACCTTGTCCAGCGTCACGTGGTACGGCGTGATGATGTGGGCGTTGGCGCTGATGAGGAGGCGTGACGTATCCACGCCGCGCTCCTGTAGGCCCGCCATCTCCTTGAGCAGGACGGCCGGGTCGATGACGACACCGTTGCCGATGACGGGGACGACGTTCGGGCTGAGAATGCCGCTGGGCAGCAGGTGCAGGGCGAACCTCTGGTCGCCGATGACGACGGTGTGCCCGGCGTTGTTGCCGCCCTGGTAGCGCACGACGTAGTCCACGCGGCCACCGAGGAGATCGGTGGCCTTGCCCTTGCCCTCATCGCCCCACTGGGCACCGAGCAGCACGATCGCGGGCATGGGATCACCTTCGGGCAGGCGGGGGAGGTCCCCCGGGCACACGATGGGCCCGCAGAAGGCTAGCGGCTTTCGCCGCCAAGGTCACGTTCCCGGCTCCCTAGGGGGAGGGCGGGCAGAACGACGTGCGGTCCGGGACGACGTCGCGCAGGAGGTAGGCATCCACGATGCGCTTCACGCACGGCGAGACCGCTGGGTAGACCGAGTGGATCCCGGTGTCGGCGATGACGAGACGTGATGAGCGGATCTGCCCGGCGAGTTGGTAGGACCAGCCGACCGGAGTGGCGGCATCGCGCAGGGCGCCGACGATGATGATGGGAGGCGCTCCCGTCGCCGTCACGGGACCCGTGGGTTGCGGAGTGTGCGCCGGGAAGTGCCGGCAGCGCAGGAGGCCCCACGCGGCCGGGGGGCCGAACACCGGTGCCGAACGACCCCACTGCCGCGCCAGTCGCGCGGTCTCCTTGAGGCTCGGGGTGCGCGGGCTGTCGTAGCAGTTGATGCCGTACAGCGCATTGAGGAAGTTCGACGGCTTGTCGGGGTCCTGATCGCCGTATCCTCCGCCGAGCTCGATCATGGGCTTGCCGTTGCCAGCGAGGGCGGCACGCAGCGCCTTGTAGAGAACGGGGTAGTAGTAGTCGGGGTTGTACATCGACGTCTGGAACGCCGAGAGCCCGTCCGCGCGCGTGAGCGTGTCCGGAGTGGCCCGCTCCACCGGCAGTCCCCACAGGAACTCCAGGACGAAGTCCGTGCCCGGGCCCTTGCCGCGGGGAATTGCGCACTCGAGGCGGGTACGGCAGTAGGTGAAGAATCGCCACAGCGCCTGCTCCATGGCGTAGCTCTGTCCCTGGTTGAACTGCACGATGTTTAGCGCAGGGTTGATGGCGCTGTCGAGGACCATCCGTCCCACGCGCTGGGGATAGAGATTGGCGTAGACCGACCCCAGCTTGGTGCCATACGACCATCCGACATAGT
>JAPOJD010000198.1 GCA_029978585.1 Actinomycetota bacterium | reverse complement strand
TGCGGGTGCCACCAGGGCTGGGGTGGAGAGAAGGCCGAGCGCCGCGACTGCGGCGACGGCGGCGCGGATCGCCCGGCGGGCGGGAACGGCCATGGGGGCATCGTGCCAGACCTCGCGGATCCCCGCCGCCTTCGACGCGGTTCCTCGGCGGCTGGCGTGGAGTCCTCGAGTTTGGCCGCCGGTGAGCCGCGAAAATCACCCCGGAAACGCGGTTCCCCGGCGGCTGGCGGGGAGTTCGAGAGCGATAACGCTGCCTCAGTTCGCGGCGGTGGCCGAGCGTCTGCGGCCGGGAGTTCCTACCGTCGCAGCATGACCCCTCTGCGCCGGTCCTCGCTCGTGCCGGTCCTCACCGCCGCCCTCACGGGCGCCGCCCTGCTCACCGCCGTCGCACCGGTCCAGGCGGCCGGGCCGCAAAGCGTCGAGGTCGTCGGCGACACCATCCTCATGCAGGGCACCGAGGCGGGCGACAAGATCTACGTCAACCTGGAGTCCCCGGAGGTCGTGGAGATCTCGCTGGCGAGCAACGTCACCTGGGGCGCCCTGCCCCTGGCGGCGGGCGCCGGCTGCGCCGTGAAGTACGAGGGCCTGGTCACCTGCCAGACGGCAGGCGTGGCCAAGGTGGAGGTCCGGGCGCTCGGCGGAGACGACCTGGTGTTCACCGGCTGGGGCTGGCGCTCGCAGAACGCCAACTTCATCCTGCCCATGCACTTCTACGGCGGTCCGGGTCGCGACGACCTGCGCGGCGGACCGGGTGACGACTTCCTGTACGGCGAGTCCGGGAACGACACGCAGATCCTCGGGGACCTCGGCGCCGACTCCCTCTTCGGGGGGGAGGGAGACGACGTTGACCTCAAGGGCGAGGCCACGGGGGTGCAGGTCGCGCAGTACCGCCCGGATCGGATCGACGGGGGCCCGGGGATCGACACGTACGAGGAGGGCCGCGCGCCGGTGGATCGGGCCCAGTTCGTGAGCCTCGACGGCGTGGCCAACGACGGCAGCGACCTCGACGACAACCCGGACAACGGCGCGGAGGAGGGCGACAACGTCCTGCCGACCGTGGAGAACGTCACGGGGAGCATGAACGACGACTACATCGTGGGCTCGCCTGCGGCCAACGTCCTCCAGGGCGACTTCGGCACCAACACGATCCTCGGCATGGCGGGAGATGACGACATCTACGTCGGCGCCGGCCCGGGGACGGCCGACGGCGGTGAGGGGGACGACGAGATCACCTTCGCCAACGACTCGATCATCCTGGGCGGCCCCGGCAACGACAAGTTCCGCGGCGGAGGAGGTCAGGTCGATGCAGGGCCCGGCTTCGACGACGTGCTGCTCGCCGACGGGAACGACATCCTCGAGATCACCGACGGGACGCTCGACCGGGCGGCGTGCGGCGGGGGAGCCGACATCGTCTACGCCGACGCCCAGGACATCCTTGCTGAGGGCCTTGCGGCGGACTGCGAGATGCGGGTGGGCGACGTCGAGCAGAGCAGGCTCACGGCGACGACCATCCAGCTCACCATCGAGCAGCCGGGCTTCGGCACCCTGCAGGTCACCGTCCGCCAGGGCAAGCAGGTGCTGGGCACCGCCAAGGTGCAGGCCGGGGGAGCCGGCGGGCAGAAGGTGACCATCCCGCTGTCGGCGAAGGACCAGCGCCGCCTTGCCAAGCTCAAGCAGCTGCCGGCCATCGTGCAGACGCAGTTCACCCCCGCGGGCGGCGAGCCGGCGCGCGCCGACCGGAAGGTCACCATCAAGCGGTAGCGCGCACTCACCACGGCTTCCGGGGGTCCCTCCGGTTACCGTGGACAACGTGTCAATGGTGATCGCCCACCGCGGAGCCAGCGGATACCTGCCCGAGCACACCCTCGAGGCCAAGGCCCTCGCCGTGGCCCAGGGGGCGCACTACCTCGAGCAGGACCTCGCCATGACGAGCGACGACCACCTCGTGGTGATCCACGACCCGTACCTCGACCGGATCAGCGACGTGGCGCGGAGGTTCCCGGAGCGCCGGCGCCCGGACGGGAGGTTCTACGTCCTCGACTTCACGCTGGAGGAGATCCGGTCCCTGCGGGTCACCTCTGCGGTCGTCGAGGCCGGCGAGTCCGAGTTCGCCCCGGAGTACCCCGGGCGCTTCCCACCGTGGAGTTCCCGGTTCGAGTTCCACACCCTGCAGGAGGAGCTGGAGTTCATTCGCGGCATCAACTACGCGACCGGCCGCCAGGTGGGCATCTACACCGAGCTCAAGGCCCCCTGGCTGCATCACGACGCGGGCAAGGACATCGCCGCGGCGACGTACGCCGTCCTCAAGGAGTTCGGCTACGACTCACGCGACGGCTCCGCCTACCTCCAGTGCTTCGACCCGGCCGAGCTCCAGCGGATCAAGGACGACCTCGGCCCCAGCACGGGGGTGGACCTCCCGCTCATCCAGCTCATGTCGGACACGGCGCACCAGGAGACGCGCGTGCGCGACGCCGAGGGCGCCTGGGTCCCCTACGAGTCGGACTGGATGATGCAGCCGGGCGGAATGGCGCCAATCGCGGGCTACGCGGACGGCATCGGGCCCGACTACCACGACCTCGTGGACGAGGGCAGTGAGCCGGGCGACGTCCGGGTGACCGGGATGGTCGACGAGGCCCATGACGTGGGCCTGCTCGTCCATCCCTACACGGTGCGCGCCGACGCCCTGCCTTCCTGGGCCCGCCACGTCGACGAGGTGTTCTCGGTGCTGTACGACCAGGCGGGCGTGGACGGCCTGTTCACCGACTTCCCCGACCTCGCGGTGGGGTTCCTGGCGCGCTCGACCGAATGACGGCATCCACGCCGTCGTGACGCTGGTCAGCCCCTAGGCTTGCTCCGAGCCGAGACCGGAGGACCCCATGCTGCGCACCACCCCGTTCTTCGAGCGCCTCGCCCCGATGAGCCAGTCCCAGGCCTGGGGCAACTGGCTGGGCTACCAGTCCGCCCTGCGCTACGACCTGTCGAGCAAGCACGAGTACTTCGGCGTGCGCAATGCGGCTGGGTTCTTCGACACCTCGCCGCTGCGCAAGTACTGGATCCGCGGCCGGGACGCGGAACGATTCTGCTCCTACGTCTTCGCGCGCGACGTGCGGGCGGTCAAGCCGGGCGGAGTTCAGTACACCGCGTGGTGCGACGACGACGTCTTAGTGATGGAGGACGGCGTCCTCTTCCGATTCTCCTCCGAC
>JAPOJD010000242.1 GCA_029978585.1 Actinomycetota bacterium | reverse complement strand
GCATTCGGCTCTGCCTGCCGATCGATCGCGCCGACGAGGTCGCCTCGGCCGTGCAGGCCGCCGACGCGGGCATGCCACGTCGGCTCGCCGCCCTCTGGTGGGACGCCTAGCCGGGACCGCCCGCCCGTGGAACCGACCGACCCCACCGTGCTACCACGGCGTTCCGGCGGTCGGCGCTCCCGTGCCTTGGTTCGCTCTCACGAGCGCAACTCTCGTCCCCATCACCCCCCAGCCAGGAGAGCCTGATGAAGTCACGGACCGCGCTCACCGCCATCGCCGCCCTCGCCGTGCTGGCCGTTGGCCTCACCGCCCCCGTCACCGCCCAGGCGGCCCCGAAGCGACCTGACGGCGCAGCCCTCGTACGCATCGACGGCGGCACGGCGTATGCGAAGAAGCTCAGCGAGCGCAAGTACCGGATCGTGGTGCCCCAGGGGGTCTCGATCAGGTGGATGGGGCCGGTCAAGGGCCGCACCACGACCGGGACCTTCACCCGCAAGGCCCTCATCGCGGGGTGGAAGGCCCTGGGGCACGCGGATGGCAGGAAGGCGTTCACGACCCTGGGGTGGACCGAGAAGGGTTCGGGGACGCCGACCTTCGCCACCGTGAACATCGCCAAGCCGCGCATCAACGCAAAGGGCCAGATGACCTTCCTCGTCGACCCCCTTCGCTCGCGGTTGTCGACCACGATGGAGAACTTCAGCATCAACGTGACGTGGGCCCAGTCGAGTACGACGCGCGGCTACCCGACCACCTTCGATCCCCAGAACGTCGACTCCCGCAAGAACCCGACGGCACAGGTGCAGGCGGTCCTGCAGGGGCCATCCAACGTCTCGGTGACGTTCTACCCCGTCAGCACGCCCACCACGCCGTGCTGGTCGTACGGCGTCAACCTCAACGTGCAGAGCCAGCAGAACCTGGTCAAGATCCCGGGCACGAACTGCGGCAACGGCCACATCGACAACAAGGTCCCCAATCCCAATGACGACCTCTACTACAGCCAGGTCTACTGGTCGCAGGCCGTCTATCCCAACGACGGATCGGTGACCGTCTCGTACGGCTACACCCCCACCGGCGGCACCTCCTTCCCCTGGGCCTTCACGGTGGCCTCGTTCGACGAGGACGGCAACAACACCATGGGGCAGCCGCCGGCCTCCTGACGAGTCTCGTCCGCCTCCCTCCGCGAGACGACGGACCGCAGGCCGGCGATGGTCCCCGATAGGGCACGATCGCCGCGTGCGACCCTCGCCGCGGGTGGGACTGCTCGTCGTCGTCACGGGCGTCTTCATGCTGTCCCTGGACGTGACGATGCTCGACATCGTCCTCACCGACATCGGGACGGCCCTCGACGCCGATGAGGCGCAGATCTCCTGGCTCGCCGACTGCTACAACATCGCCCTCGCCGGCCTCATCCTCCTCGGCGCGGGTCTCGGCGGCCGCTTCGGCCAGCGCCGCGTCTACCTGACCGGCCTGGTCCTCTTCGGTGCGGGCAGCATCCTCGCCGGCATTGCGCGGGACCCCGCCATGCTCATCGCCGCGCGCACGATCATGGGGATCGGCGCGGCCGGCCTCGCCGCCCCCGCGGTCGCGCTCACCGGGCTGATGTTCCCCGGCGAACAGCGCACCCGCGCCCTCGCGACGTGGGCCGCGGCAAGCGGGATCGGCCTGGCCGTCGGCCCGATCACCGGCGGGCTCATCATCAGCGTGGCCAATTGGCGGTGGATCTTCCTCATCCTCGTTCCGTTCGTCGTCGCCATGTTCCTCGTCGGCCGTACGTCGCTGCCCGCCGGCCGCTCATCCGGCGATGCATCCCTCGACCTTCCCGGCGCCGCCCTGTCGGCGCTCGCCCTCGTCCCTCTGGTCGCGGCACTGCTGCAGGTCCCCGAACTGGGCTGGCTCGATGCCTGGGTGATCGCCGGACTCGCCCTCGGCGCACTCCTGCTGATCGCCTTTATCCTGCGCGAGACCCGGGCCACGGCGCCGATGATCGACGTCGCGGTGCTCCGCATCCCCACGGTGGCGATGGCAGCGCTCGCGCTCGCCGCGTCGTACGTCGGGTT
>JAPOJD010000113.1 GCA_029978585.1 Actinomycetota bacterium | reverse complement strand
TGGGGCCGATGCCTGCCGTCGTTTGAGTTCCGTGAATGGTTGCTAAGTCGCGACTTAGCAACCATTCACGGAACTCAAACGGGGTTGGGGCGGGCGGGCCAGGCGGAGGCGACCATGTCGTGCAGGTCGTGGGACGCCGACCAGCCGAGGTCGGCGCGGATCCGGTCGACCATGGCCACGAGCTCCGGGGGATCGCCCGGTCGCCGTCCGACGGCCTCCGCGTCGACGTCGCGTCCCACCACCTCGGACACCGCGGCCATGACCTCCCACACCGATGCCCCGATCCCGCGTCCCACGTTGAACACCGCCGCAGCATCGCCGCCCTCGCACAACTGCGCCGACGCGACGTGCGCGGAAGCCAGGTCCACCACGTGGATGTAGTCGCGGATGCAGGAACCGTCAGGAGTGGGGTAGTCGGTACCGAACACCTGCGGCCGCTCGCCGCGATCCAGCGCGTCGAACACCATGGGGATGAGGTTGTTGGCACTGGTGTCGCCGAGATCGGGCGACCCGGCCCCGGCGACATTGAAGTAGCGCAGGCTCACCCACGACATCCCGCGCGCCCGTGCCTGGTCGCGCACCATCCACTCCCCGATGAGCTTCGTCTCGCCGTACGGCGACAGCGGGGCGCACGGCGTGTCCTCGGAGATCGGCGACCACGCGGGGTCGCCGTAGACAGCCGCGGACGACGAGTAGACGAGGTTGGACACATCAGCCAGCGCCATGGCATCGAGCAGCGACACCATCCCGCCGACGTTCTCCCGGTAATAGAGCAGCGGCTGCTCCACTGACTCGCCGACCGCCTTCTTCGCCGCGAGGTGGATGACGCCGGAGACGTCGTACGACGTCAGCGCCGCGCGCACGGCATCGGTGTCGAGCACCGAGGCCTCGACGAAAGCGGCCCCCTCGGGGACGCGCGAGCGCACGCCGGTCGACAGGTCGTCGAGGACGACGACGCCGCGCCCGGAGTCCAGCAGCGCTCGAGCCACGTGGGCACCGATGTAGCCGGCTCCCCCCGTGAGCAGCCAGCGCGTCACGCGAAGCGCTCCCCGGTGAGCCGCTCGTAGGCCTCCAGGTACTTCGCGCGCGTGCGCTCCACGACATCGTCCGGGAGCGGCGGGGGCGGCTCGCCGGAGTCGCGATCCCACCCCGATGCGGGCGAGGTGAGCCAGTCGCGCACGTACTGCTTGTCGAACGACGGCTGCGGGCCTCCCGGGGACCATTCATCCGCGGGCCAGTAGCGCGAGGAGTCGGGCGTGAGCACCTCGTCCCCGAGCACCATCAGCCCGCGGTGGCGACCAGACGTCGCGATGCCGAACTCGAACTTCGTGTCGGCCAGGATGAGTCCGCGCTCCTCGGCCACGGCGGACGCTCGCCGGTACACGTCGAGGGACAGCCGCTTGAGGTCCTGCGCCTCGTTCTGCCCGACGAGCACGATGGTCTCGTCGTAGGTGATGTTGACGTCGTGCTCCCCCATCGGCGCCTTCGTCGCGGGCGTGAACAGGGTCTTGGGAAGCTTCGAACCGTCGACCAGCCCCGGAGGGAGGCCGTTGCCGCAGATGGCGCGGGTCGCCTGGTACTCGGTCAGTCCCGAGCCCGCGAGGTAGCCGCGCACGACACACTCCACCGGCATCATGTCCAGCCGCTCGCACAGCATGGCCCGCCCCTGCACCGCGGCGGGCACCTGCGTCGAGACGACGTGGTTGGGCACGACGTCGTGCAGGAGATCGAACCACCACAGGCTCAGTTGCGTGAGGATGCGGCCCTTGTCCGGGATCGGGGTGGGCAGGATCCAGTCGTACGCCGAGATGCGATCGGACGCGACGAAGAGGAGTTGGCCGGTCGGCGCCTCGAAGAGGTCGCGGACCTTCCCGGAGTAGATGTGCCGGTATCCCTCGGGCAGGGCGTAGTCGGGCTCGGGTCCGGACTGCGGGGAGACAGGCTGCGACGGATCGACCACGTCCGAATCCTGTCAGACCCGACTTGGCCGCCCTCCAGCCGCGATTTCACACCCGAAAACGCGGCCCGACGGCGGCCAAGCTGGGGAGCGCCCCTCCTGCGGCGGCCTACCGGGGCGGGCGCATCGAGGCGGTCACCTTGAGCCACCACACCACCCGGTCCTGCCAGGGGAACTTGCTCTCCACCTTCATCCAGTCGTCGACCCACTTCTCCGACAGCAGGCCGTACCAGACCTCACCCTTGAGTTCCAGGTCGTCGCGAGCACCGGTATTGGGGTTGAGCCAGGGGAAGCTCCACTCCCAGGTCTTGTAGTTCGTCCACGCCTGGTTGCCGTCGCCTTCGCCGGGACCGAGCAATTTGAGGGCCTTGGGCGTGACCTTCTCCTCCTCGAGGGTCTTGTAGAGGGTCTCCTCGGTCGGGACGAACGCCGTCATCGCCACCCCGATGATGTCGTTGGGATCGCCGAAGGACACGAAGTAGCGCCCGATGAGGTCGCCCAGGGTGTCCCACCCCGCATCGGGGCTGAGGTCGCTGAGCTTCCCCATGAGGTCGTTCAGGGCCTTCTCGGCCTTCGCCGAATCCTTGAACGTGTTCTTGTTCACCGGGATCTGGGCGCCCTCGATGGTGTCGCCCACCTTCTCGACGATCGGCTTGATGAGGCCGTCGATCATGTCCACGTCGTCGGAGATGTCGCCGGCGTCATCTTCGAGGAGGAAGGCGATCGTCACCATCACGTCGGTCGTGAGCATGTTGGAGTCATCGCTCAGCTGCCACCAACTGAACGGCTGGACCGCGAGATCGCCCTCGAACCAGGCATCCCCCGCACTATCCGGGATGTCGGCCTCGTCGCCTTCGTCCACGTCGTCCGCCGGCGCCGGGTCCTTGGTCACCCAGGCCCACTTCGTGCTGTCGGGCACGCCGGTCGTGCTCTTGATCTTGAGCACGGCGACGATCACCTCATCGCCGCTGGCGTCCTCCTCCTCCTCGACCCGCACCCGGTCGTATCCCACGAATCCCACGGGGTCCTTGTCCTCGGCGACGGCACCCGGATCGCTGGCGGACTCCACCGGTGCCGGGGAAGCCGGAGTGGGCGCAGGCGTCGAGCTCGAGGACGTGGTCGCCACCTGGTCCGGGCTCGGCTCCGGGGCGGTCGTCGCGGGAGAACCGCACGCGGTGGCAAGCAGGGCAGCGGCCGCGACAACGGCGGCGAGGGACGCAGATCGCATGCGCCCACGCTACGAGTGCCTGCCCGCCCTCTGCCGGCCATGTTCGGTTTTCTCACTCTTCCGAAGGCCGCCGCGCGACCCCGGGTCTAGCCTGCACGCGTGACCACCTCCCCGCAGCCGGGCGACGACTGGACCCGCCAGGTCCTCGTCGTCGAGGACGATGCGTTCGTCCGAGGGCTCGTCGCGAGCCTCCTCACCGAAGGCGGCTTCCGCGTCGTCACGGCGGAGAGCGTCACCGCGGCTCTGCAGGCACTCGACGAATTCGACCCGGATGCGGCCATCCTCGACATCGAACTCGGCAGCGGCCCGAACGGCGTCGACCTGGCCCAGGTCCTCGTCCGCGAGTTCCCCCACCTCGCCATCGTCTTCCTCACCCAGGTCGCCTCCCCCGACCTGCTCGGCCTGCAGCAGACCATCCCCGCCCGCGCTGCATATCTCGTGAAGAGGGAACTCGCCGATCCTCGCGCCCTGCTCGACGCTCTGGAGAGCGTCCTGGTCGACCAGCTGCCTAGCAACTACGCCGCGAAAGCCGCCGCGGCCGGCCCGCTCGCCCAGCTCACCCCGGCGCAACTCGACACCCTGCGACTCATCGCCGCCGGCTTCAGCAACGAGGGCATCGCCCGGGAGACGAACCGCACGCTTCGCGCCGTCGAGTCCATGGTGAGCCGCATCTTCTTGGTCCTGGAACTGTCGGGGGACTCGGCGGTCAACGCCCGGGTCATTGCCGCCCGGATGTACGGCGAGTACGCCGGCGCGCCCCCGCTGCACGCGCAGCGGGGCACCGCTTGACATCGCCCGCCCGCGACTTCATCGACCGTATCGGCGGGCCGTACGCGGTCACGCCGCTCGGCCTCATGATCATCGCGCTGCCGTCGATCCTGCCGAACATCGTCTACGACAGCGCGGTCAACGGCGGGTCGCCGCTCCTGTGGGCGATCGTGGGCATCACGGGAACCTGCCTGGGCGGCTTGGCCTACCTCGGTCTGGGCGCCGTCCTACTGCCACGGCGGCCGCGTCCGCCTCGTCCGCTCGTAGCGCTTGCAGTGTTCGCGGTCGCCGGGGTTGTGCGTGGCGTCACTATCGGAGCGCTGAGCGTGGCCTACGGTCTGGCAACCGATCCGCAGTGGGCCTTCCGGATCGTCGGCGCCGCAGTGCTCGGCATGTGCTGGTTCGCCCTCGCCGCGATCATCGTCGACGCGTGGAGCCGGCATCGGAACACCATCCAACAACTAGAGGAGCGGCGGTCGACCGCTGCCGCGATGCTCGCTGCCGCGGAGGAGCGCATCAGGAGCGTGCGCGAGAAGGTGCGCGAGACCCTGCTCTCGCAGGTCACGGCCATCGCCGCCCTGCTCACCTCGGCGGTTCGGCAGGGGAATGACCCGGTGCTCGTCCGCACGGTCGCCACCCGCATGCACGACACCGTCGCAGACGTGGTTCGGCCGCTGAGCCATGAGGTGGCCGCGGAGCCGCTTCTCCCGCCGACACGCGACGCCCGCCTGGGCCCGCGCGTGCGCGCATGGTCCCAATCGGTCATCCGCGAGGCCCTCACCGTCGACCCCTACCACCCCGTGATCACCGCGCTGGTCGTGACGCCGTCCGCCGTCGCGGCCTCGGTCCGCAGCTACGGCACCGTCGTCGGCCTCTTCGGCGCTTTCGTCATCGGCGCGATCTCGTGGACCGTGCTGCACATGGCTCGCGCCCTCCGCCCGCAGCAGCCGTCGCTGCCTCGACGTCTCGCCTGGGTCCCCGCCATCGTTGTCTATGCCGCCCTCGGTCTCGCTTGCGCCATGGTGCCGGTGTCGGCCTCGCTCCTCGTCGGGGACACCTTCACCGACGGCTGGGGCCAAGGCGGACAGGTGCTCTTCCTACTGGTCCCGCTGGCCGCGTTCGGCGCAGCGGTCGTCGCCGCCGAGGACCGCCGCCGCGTGATCGCCGAGAGGGAGCTCGAGGCCGCTGTCGCCCAGGCGGAGTGGGCGAGCCGGCGCGCGCAGCAGGAGGCGTGGGCCGCCAGCCACCTCCTCGCGCGCGAACTGCACGGCGGGGTCCAGGCCGATCTCACCGCGGCCGCACTGCGGCTCGAGGTGTGGGCGCAGGCTCCCGATCCCCAGACCCTCCCGGAGGTGCTGGACCAGGTGAGCGCCGCCATCGACCATGTGCAGCAGCTCGTCGCCGACGACCTGCCGGGCCCAGCGCTCGACCCTGCCGCGGCCATGGGGGCCATCGTCGACGTGTGGTCCGGTCTCGTCGACATCCGCTGGAGCATCGCGGAGCCGGCCGAGGATCGCCTCTCTCAGGATCAGGCCGCCTCCGCCGCCGTGATCGAGGTGGTCCGCGAGTGCCTGGGCAACTCCATGCGACACGGTCACCCGCGGCACATCACGATCGACGTCGCCCCTTCGCGCACGATGCCGGAGAACGCCGTCGACGTGGAGGTCGTCGACGACGGGCGGGGGCTCGCTTCGGCGTCCGCTGCCGGCCTCGGCTCCCAACTCATGGACGAGGTGTGCCTGATGTGGTTCCGGGAGGCCAGGAGCAGTGAGGACAGGCATCGCGAGGACAGCGCGCCGCCGGGCACCCGCGTCGTCGCCACGATCGCCGCAGCGTCACACTTGAGCCCGTCGGGTGACGAACGCCGTTCGGCCTGACGAACGTTCCGCCTGATGAGTACGGCGGCATGACAGCAACCGAGGTGCCGATGAGCGCAGGGCGCATGGCTCGCATGCTCCTCGGGGCCTCGGCGATCGCTCTCCTGGCCGCATGCGCCTCCCCGCTCTCCCTGGGACCGGGAGTGCGCACGGACTACTCCTCCGCCACCCTGCAGCCGGGTGACGACCTCTTCGTCGTGCAGTTCGACGCGCAGGCGGACCTCACCGGGGTCGAGTCCATCGAGGACTGGGGCGAGCGCGGCCGCGAGGGGGTGCGACGGCTGCAGGAGGTCGCCGAGGAGTCGCAGGCCGAGGCGATCAAGGCCGCGGAGGCGGCCGGCGCCCGCTACGTGTCGCTGTGGATCTCTAATGCGCTGGTCTTCGCCGGCCATGCCGAGCTGGGTCCCGAACTCGCCAAGCTGCCCGGGGTGACCAAGGTCTGGCAGGAGGACGTGCCGAGCGGGCTGGGTGATCCGCCGGTGACCTCGCCGCCATTCCCCGAGCCCGGCGACGGCGGCTGGGAGGTGGCGGCCCTGGGCGTGCCGCAACTGCACGCGCAGGGGATAGACGGCAGCGGCATCACCATCGGGATCATCGACACAGGTGTCGCCTTCGAGCACGAGTCGCTCATCGGCGGATACCGCGGGCGCGAGTCCGGGCACGACTACAACTGGTGGAGCCCGCTGCGGGCCTTCCGCGAGAAGCCGGTCGACCTCGCCGGGCACGGGACCGCGGTCGCCGGCCTTGCCGTCGGCGACGTCATCGGCGTCGCGACGGGCGCGGAATGGATCGGGGGCATCGCGTGCAGCGAGGGCGGCTGCCCGCTGTCCGGCGTCGTCCACGCGATGCAGTTCATGCTCGCGCCCACGACCCTCGACGACCAGGATCCGAAGCCGGAACTGCGGCCGCAGATCATCAACAGCTCGTGGGTGCGCTCCCAGGACGACGAGCCGCTCAAGCGGGCGAGCACCTCCCTCGCAGCAGCCGGGATCCTTCAGGTGTACGCCGTCGGGAACGACGGGCCTTCCTGCGACACCGCGAGTCCCGCCGGCGAGGGCGACTCGTTCGTGAGCGTCGGCTCGGTGGACCGGCAGTTCAACCTCTCGTCGTACTCCGCGCGCGGCCCCGCGTCGGACGGGCGGATCGCCCCCGACGTCGTGGCCCCGGGCGAGGCCGTGGTGACCGCCACCATGGACGGGAAGTACCAGGAGGTGTCGGGGACGTCGTTCTCCGCGCCGCTCGTCGCCGGCGTGGCCGCCCTCGTCCTGCAGGCGCAGCCGAAGCTCATCGGCCAGCCCGACGACCTCACCCGCATCCTGCGCGAGTCGGCGACG
>JAPOJD010000063.1 GCA_029978585.1 Actinomycetota bacterium | reverse complement strand
GTGTGACGTCGGACATATGTCCTCCTCATCGGCCCGTCGAGGCACATCGGCCCGTCGAGGCACATCGGCCCTTCGAGGCACATCGGCCCCGTTCGGGCGCGCTCACGACTGGGCGTCATTCTCGCAGGGGCGTACCATTGGCACTCGGGGGCGAGGAGTGCCAGCGACGAGGAGGTGCGCATGCTCGAGGACCGCCGACTGGCCGTCCTGCGTGCCATCGTCGAGGACTACGTGTCGACGAATGAGCCGGTGGGAAGCAAGGCCCTCGTCGAGCGCCATCGCCTGGGGGTGTCCTCGGCGACGATCCGCAATGACATGGCGGCCCTCGAGGACGAGGGCTACATCGCCCAGCCGCACACGAGCGCGGGCCGCATCCCCACCGACCTCGGCTACCGCGCCTTCGTGGATCGCCTGTCGGGGGTCAAGCCCATGTCCTCGGCAGAGCGCCGCGCCATCTCCAGTTTCCTCGCGGGGGCGGTCGACCTCGACGACGTCATGTCGCGCAGCGTGCGCCTACTCGCACAGATCACGCGGCAGGTGGCCCTCGTTCAGTACCCCTCGCTCGTCCAGTCGGCGATCCTTCACCTGGAGATCGTGCGGCTGGGGGAGACCAGGGCATTGCTGGTGCTCATCGCCGACACCGGTCGTGTCGAGCAGCGCGTCGTGGACCTGCCCGTTGCCGTGGGGGACGACGACATCGGTCGCATTCGCTCCCGGCTCCTGTCAGCGACGGCCGGCGTCACCTGCTCCGAACTCGGTCCAGCGGTGGAGAGCGTCCCCTCGGAGTTCGATGCCTCCCTGCGGCCCTCGGTGGCCGCGATCATCGCCACGCTGCTCGAGACGACCCTCGATACCGAGGAACAGCGCATCGTGCTCGGCGGCACGGCCAACCTCGCTCGCTATCGCGACGTCTTCTCCGCAAACCTCGAGCCGGTCCTCGAGGCGCTCGAGGAGCAGGTGGTGCTCCTGCGACTGCTCGGAGAGGTGTCCGCCGCCACCCAGGTCACCGTGATGATCGGCCACGAGAACCCGGTCGAGGACCTCCAGGGGACGAGCCTGGTCGGCACGGGATACGGTCGGGGCGAATCGCTGGTCGCCGGCGTCGGCGTGGTGGGACCGACGCGCATGGACTACCCCGGGGCGATGGCGGCGGTGAGTGCCGTTGCGCAGTACCTCAGTCGCATCCTCGACGAGAACTGACCGACCGCTGACAACGAACGGACCATGGTGACGACGGACTACTACGCCCTCCTCGGCGTCTCGCGCGATGCGGCCCCCGATGAGATCAAGCGCGCCTACCGCAAGCTCGCCCGCGAGCTCCACCCTGACGTGAACCAGGACCCGGGGAGTCAGGAGCGCTTCAAGGAGGTCACGGCGGCGTACGAGGTGCTGAGCGATCCCGAGAAGCGGCAGATGTACGACCTGGGCGGAGACCCCTTCCACGCCGGGGGCGGATTCGGGGCGGCCTTCGACTTCGGCGACCTCATGGACGCTTTCTTCGGCGGTGGTGGCCAGCGTCGCGGCCCACGTCCCCGGATGGAGCGCGGGCAGGACGCCCTCATCCGCATGAACGTCGACCTGCCCGAAGCCATGTTCGGCACCTCACGCGACATCCAGGTCGACACCGCGGTGCTGTGCCAGGCGTGCTCGGGTGCGGGTACGGCGCCGGGAACTCAGCCGGTGACGTGCGTGATGTGCAAGGGCCGAGGCGAGATCCAGAGCGTGCAGCGGTCCTTCCTCGGCCAGGTGATGACCGCCCGGCCTTGCCCGCAGTGCCGTGGCTTCGGCACGACGATCCCGCATCCGTGCGTCGAGTGCTCCGGTGAGGGCCGGGTGCGCACGCGCACGATGCTGACCGTGTCCATCCCCGCAGGCGTGGACACGGGCACCCGCATCCAACTGGCGGGACAGGGTGAGGTGGGCCCCGGCGGCGGTCCTTCCGGCGACCTCTACGTCGAGATCGTGCAGGCGCCCCACCCGATCTTCGAGCGACGTGGCGACGACCTGCACTGCTCGGTCAAGGTCCCCATGACCGCAGCGGCACTCGGCTCGAGCGTCTCGCTGGAGACCCTCGACGGCACGGAGTCCCTCGAGGTCAAACGCGGCACTCAGCCGGGAGCTGTCCTGACCCTGCGGGCCCGCGGCGTCCCCCACCTGCGCGGCACCGGCCGGGGCGACCTCTACGTGCACCTGGACCTGGTGACGCCCACTCGGCTGGACGACGAGCAGGAGGCATTGCTTCGGCAACTCGCCCAGGTTCGCGGCGAGGAGGGCGTGACCCTCGTGGTCGCCGAGCAGGCTGAGCCCGTGAACGGCGGCCTCTTCTCGCGGCTGCGCGATGCGTTCAGCGGCCGCAACGCCGGCTGAGCCGGCTGATTTCGGCTGATGCGGATGAGCGCCCCGGTCTTCCTCGTCGAGGATCCCGAGTCCCTGGCGAACATCGCGCCAGCGGAGGTCGTCGCCCTGACCGGGGCCGAGGGCCACCATGCATCGGCGGTCCTGCGCTTGCGCGCCGGCGACGAGGTCGACCTCGTGGATGGTCGCGGTCGACGCGTCGGAGGCACCGTGGTGCAGACGTCCCGGGATCGCATCGACGTGCTGGCCACGCGCATCGTCGATGAGCCAGTTCCTGAGCCCCACATCGTCGCCGTCCAGGCACTGGCCAAGGGGGACCGCGGAGAGATGGCCGTGGAGATGCTCACCGAGGTCGGCGTCGACGAGATCGTTCCGTGGGCGGCGCGCCGATGCGTCGCACGATGGACGGGGGACCGGGAACGCCGAGGCCTGGATCGTTGGCGGGCAACGAGCCGGGCCGCGACCAAGCAGTCGCGCCGGGCGCGGGTTCCGCGGATCGAGGCGGTACGCGACACCGACGGTGTCGCGGCCCTGGTGTCCGGGGCGGCGCTGGCCGTGCTCCTCGACGCGGGCGCTTCGCTGCCCATCGGCCAGATGACGGTCCCGCTCAGCGGCGACATCCTGGTCATCGTGGGTCCGGAGGGCGGCGTCGACCCCGAGGAGCGTGACCGGCTGGTCGATGCCGGTGCCTTGGCCGCGCGGCTGGGGCCGGGAATCCTGCGCACGTCGACGGCCGGTGCCGTGGCATCGGGGATCCTCCTCGCCCGGACAGCGCGCTGGGACTCCTGAGCGCACTCCAGGGCGTCCGGTGAGGGCATCCGGCTGAGCCTTCCATCAGGTCGGGCGCATGGCAGGATTGCGGCCGTGAGCGATTGCCTCTTCTGCGCCATCGCCGCGGGGGAGATCCCAGCGGACGTCGTGGCCGCCACCGACCGCGTCGTGGCCTTCCGCGACATCCAGCCGCAGGCCCCCGTCCACGTCCTGCTGATCCCGCGGGCGCACTTCGACGACCTCCCCTCGGTGGCTGATGCCGACCCGGCCCTGGCCGCGGAGATCGTCGCCCTGGCCGCCGAGGTTGCCCGGAGCGAGGGCGTTGCCGCCACCGGGCACCGGCTCGTGGCCAATACCGGCGTGGACGGCGGGCAGAGCGTGCCCCATGCCCACGTCCACCTCCTGGGCGGGCGCTCGCTCGCCTGGCCGCCCGGCTGAGCCCCTGCCGCTCGAGCCGGGCGCGCTACGATCGGCCTAGCCGCGGCACCGCGCCGTCGGCCCAGAGGAAGGGCAGGTCACGGCCGCGAGCGGCCACACCATGTCGACACCCGCTCAATCGCAGGCGACGATCATCGTCCCCGCCAGCACCCCGATGGTGACGCTCCTCGGACCCGGGGACTCTTTCCTCCGTGTCATCGAGTCCGCCGTCCCCGACTCCGACGTTCACGTGCGTGGCAACGAGGTCCGCATCACGGGCGCCGCCGAGGACGTGGGCCTGGTGGAGATGCTCATCGCGGAGATGCTCGCGGTCCTGCGGACCGGGCAGGGCCTCACCACCGAGTCCGTGGAGCGCAGCATCTCGCTTCTGCGCAGTGGCACCCGCCCGGCCGAGGTTCTCTCCACCAACATCCTCAGTTCGCGCGGGCGGACCATTCGCGCGAAGTCGCTCAACCAGAAGCGCTACGTCGATGCGATCGATGTCAACACCATCACCTTCGGCATCGGCCCTGCCGGCACGGGCAAGACGTACCTTGCCGTCGCCAAGGCGGTGCAGGCCCTGCAGGCGAAGCGCGTGACGCGCATCATCCTCACGCGCCCGGCCGTCGAGGCAGGAGAGCGGCTGGGGTTCCTGCCCGGCACGCTCTCGGAGAAGATCGACCCCTACCTCAGGCCGCTGTACGACGCGCTCCACGACATGCTCGATCCCGATTCCATCCCGCGCCTCATCACCAGCGGCATCATCGAGATCGCGCCATTGGCGTACATGCGCGGACGCACCCTGAACGATGCGTTCATCATCCTGGACGAGGCGCAGAACACCACGCCCGAGCAGATGAAGATGTTCCTCACCCGGCTGGGCTTCGGCAGCACCATCGTCGTCACCGGCGACGTGACGCAGATCGACCTGCCCAGCGCAGCGCCCAGCGGACTCCTCGTCGTGCAGGACATCCTGTCGGGCGTTGAGGACGTGGCCTTCTGCCGACTCACCTCCCAGGATGTCGTTCGCCACCGCCTGGTCGGGAGGATCGTCGAGGCATACGGCCGGTACGACGCCGAGATGGCCGCGACCCTGCGAGCCGCGGCACCGCGTCGCCGGAAGTGACGGCGATGGCCATCGACCTCGTCGACACCTCGGGCCAGTCCGGTGTCGACCACGACGCCCTGCGGTCGCAGGCCGCGTTCCTGCTCGACCGCCTCCTCCTGGACCCCGACACCGACGTCTCCATCGCGCTGGTCGACGAGGAGGAGATGACGCGACTGCACGTGACCTGGATGGACGAGCCCGGGCCGACCGACGTGCTCTCCTTCCCCATGGATGACCTGCGTCCGGGCAAGCCCGGCGAGCCCCGTGCCGGCGGGGTTCTCGGCGACGTCATCCTCTGCCCGGGCGTCGCGGCTCGGCAGGCGGAGCAGGCCGGACACTCCCTGGACCGCGAGTGTGCCCTGCTGCTCACCCACGGAATGCTCCATCTGCTCGGGTACGACCACGCCGAGCCCGAGGAGCACGCGCGCATGTTCACGCTGCAGGACGAGCTCCTCGACGCCTGGTGGCAGGCGGGTGCGCCGTGACCGGCGACCTCGCGCTGCTCATCCTGGCGCTGCTGCTCGTGCTCCTTGCCGGCGTGCTGGTCGGGGCCGAGACTGCGATCACGCGCGTGTCCCGGTCGCAGGTGGACGAACTCGCCCGCGACAGCGTGCACGGAGCCGAACGGCTGGCCCGCGTGCTCGAGGACCGCCCGAGGTACGTCAACGCGCTGCTGTTCCTGTCCACCGTGTCGACGGTCACGGCAACCGTGCTCGTCGGGTTCGTGGCCGTGGACCTCCTGGCGACGCAGGATGGATGGCCGGCGTGGGCGGCCCTCCTCCTCACGATCGTCGTCATGGTCGTCGTGAGCTACGTGATCCTCGGCGTGGCCCCACGCACCCTCGGGCGCCAGCACGCCACGCGCATCGCCCTGCGCACTGCCGGGATCGCGCGGCTGTCCGCTGGGCTGCTGGGTCCCCTGACCAACCTGCTCATCCTCCTCGGCAACGCCCTCACACCCGGCCGCGGATACCGCGAGGGTCCGTTCGCCACGCAGGCCGAACTCCGCGAGATGGTCGACCTGGCGGAGGCGGACAGCCTCATCGAGGACACCGAGCGCCAGATGATCCACTCGGTCTTCGAACTCGGCGACACCTTCGTGAAGGAGGTCATGGTCCCGCGGACCGAGGTCGTCTTCATCGAGCAGGAGAAGACATTGCGTCAGGCCCTGTCGCTGGGGCTTCGGTCCGGCTTCTCGCGGATCCCGGTGACCGGGGAGGGTCCGGACGATGTCGTGGGCATCGTCTACCTCAAGGACGTGGTGCGCCGTCTCTTCGACAGCCGGGAGTCCGAGGACAACGAGAAGGTCTCGGCGCTGATGCGCGCCCCGTACTTCGTCCCCGACAGCAAGCAGGTGGATGAGCTCCTCACCGAGATGCAGGCCGCCCGCGTGCACATGGCCATCGCTGTCGACGAGTACGGCGGCACCGCGGGACTGGTCACGATCGAGGACATCCTCGAGGAGATCGTCGGGGAGATCGACGACGAGTACGACACCGCGGCACCCGAGGTCGTCGCCCTGCAGGACGGCACCTTCCGCGTGAGCTCGCGCATGCACGTGGAGGACTTCGCCGAACTCGTGGGCATCCATGTCGACAGCGAGGAGGAGGGCGTCGACACGGTCCTCGGGCTCATGGCGAAGAGGCTGGGCCGCGTGCCCATCCCCGACGCGACTGTCGAGGTCGACGGCTGGCGGCTGAGGGCCGAGCAGGGCGCGGGGAGACGCAATCGCATCGGCACTGTCCTCGCGATCCGCCAGGAGACGGTGGGAGAGGGCGATGTCTGACGTGGGCCCAGTCCGGGACGCCGACGAGTGGGATCCCGAGGACACCAAGCTCGTCACGCTCGCACGGGGCGCGCGCGCCCGCGCCGCGGGAAGGAGCCAGGGGGCCGCCCTGCGCGATGAGACCGGCCGCACCTACTCCGGCGCCGACGTCGGCTTGAACTCCCTGCGGCTGAGCGCCGTGCAACTCGTCGTGGCGCAGGCCGTCGCATCCGGATCGCGCGGGATCGAGGCAGTCGTGGTCGTCAGCGACTGGGCGGACGAGACCCCGGAGATCCCCGCGGCCGAGCTCGCGGCGATTGCCGAACTCGCGGGCAGGCAGGTACCGATTCACGTGTGCGACGTCGACGGCTCGGTTCGCCGCACATTCCAGGCCGGACCCCCGCGGTGAGCTCGTCGCCTCCGGCGACGGATCCCGCGGTGGATCGTCGTGTCGCGGGCCTCGCTGTCCTGGGCTCAGCGGCCCTGTTCGGGACCGCGGGCACAGCGCGCGCCCTGCTTCTTCCCGCCTCCCCAGCCCCCGGGGTCGCCGCAGCGCGCCTCTTCGTCGGCGGCCTGGGCTTCCTCGCCTACGCCGGCCGAACGCCGGAAGGCCGACGTGCGCTCGGCGTCCTCTGGCGGCGCCGGGTGATCTGGGTCATGGGCCTCATGGTGGCGGCGTACCAGGTCTTCTTCTTCCTCTCCATGGCCCGCACGGGGGTCGCCATCGGAACGCTGGCGAGCCTGTCGTTCACGCCCTTCATGGCAGGGCTCCTCGGATGGCTGCTCAAGGAGGGGGCGCCGGGCTACGTGTGGGCCGTGTCGACGGTCATGGCGATCCTCGGCGTCGCCATGCTGACCGTGGGCGCCGGTGATCGCCGGGATCTCCTCGGGATCCTGTTCGGTGCCTGCGCGGGTGCGGCGTACGGCGTCTACACGGTCATCGGTGTGCGCCTGGCCCGTGACGGGAACCATCCCACCCACGTCCTGGCCGCATCATTCTCGATCGCCGGGTTCCTGCTGCTGCCGGTGCTCCTCGCGTCTGGGACGTGGTGGCTCTCGTGGTCCGGTGCCGCGCTGATCCTCTGGCTCGGGCTCGCGACGACGACCCTCGCCTATGTGCTGTTCGGCGTCGGCCTGGGCGCGCTTCAGCCCGGTCACATCGCGACGATCACCCTCGCCGAGCCGATGTTCGCGACGCTCCTGGGGGTGTTCGTCCTCGGAGAGACGCTCAGCGCACTGGGCTGGGCCGGGTGCGTGGTCATCATCGTGGCGCTGGGGATCCTGGGCGCCAGCGAGGGCCGGAAGGCGAGCGCGTGAGCACCCATCGTGCGGGCCTGGCCTGCTTCGTGGGCCGACCGAATGCCGGGAAGTCCACCCTGACGAACGCGCTGGTCGGGGAGAAGGTGGCCATCACGTCAAGCCGGCCGCAGACCACGCGGCACGTTGTGCGGGCCATCCTCACGCGCCCCGACGCGCAGCTGGTCGTGCTGGACACCCCCGGATTGCACAAGCCGAAGACCCTCCTGGGCGAGCGGCTCAACGACCTGGTCCGCGAGGCCTGGTCGGGTGTCGATGTCGCGGCGATGTGCATCGCCGCGGACTCTCCCGTGGGTCCCGGGGACCGCTACGTCGCAACGGAGCTCGCGCGGGCGCGCCGCGGCGGCGGGCGCACCACTTTTGCCGTCGTTACCAAGACCGACCTGGTCGCGCCGGCCGTCGTGGCCGAGCGCCTGGTGCAGGTCGCGGACCTGGGATCGGCGGCCGGCCTGGAGTGGGCGGAGATCGTGCCGGTGTCAGCGGTGACCGGCCACAACGTGGACCTGCTCACGCGCCTGCTCGTTGACGCGCTCCCGGAGGGCCCGTCGCTCTACCCGGAGGGCGAGGTCACCGACCAGCCCGAGGAGCTGCTGGTGGCGGAGCTCATCCGCGAGGCGGCGCTGGAGGGCGTCACCGACGAAGTGCCCCATTCCCTTGCCGTCGTCGTGGAGGACATGGCCATGCGCGAGGGACGCCCCGATGACCGGCCGCTGCTCGATATCTACGCCGTCGTGTTCGTGGAGAGGGACAGTCAGAAGGCGATCGTCATCGGCAAGGGCGGCTCCCGGCTCAAGGCGGTGGGCACCAAGGCACGTTCGGGCATCGAGGCCCTGCTCGGCACTCCGGTATTCCTCGACCTGCGCGTGAAGGTGGCCAAGGACTGGCAGCGGGATCCCCGCCAGTTGCGTCGGCTCGGCTTCTAGCGCGTGGGGTCGACGGGCGGCTGTCCGCCCGTGACATTGGGGTCCTCGTACTCCCCGGGCCGAGCGAGTTCGGGCACGAGGTCGTACCTCCGCCCGTACGTCTCGGCGACTGCCAGGACTATGGCGAGCAGGGGAATGCCGATGATCGCGCCGACGGGGCCGAAGAGCGCCGCGCCGATGAATACCGCCGCGAGGGACAGCCCCGAGTTCAACGACATCACCTTGTTGGCCAGGCGCGGGGTGAGCAGGTAGGTGTCGACCTGCTGGTAGGCGGTGGCGAAGATCACGATCCACAGGGCGTTCAGCGGGTTCACGGCCAGCGTGAAGACGATGGGGACCGCAAGGCCGATGTAGGTCCCGATCATCGGGATGAACTGGCTGACGAAGCCCACGAAGACGCCCATGGGGAGCCAGAAGGGCACCCCGATGAAGAAGAAGAACGCCGAGTAGACGACCGAGGCGAGGGTCGCGAGGATGATCTTGCTGAGGACGAAGGCCCCGGCCTTCTCGATCGCGATGTCCCACACGGTGATCACGACGCGCTGGGAAGAGTGCGGCATCCACGACGCGATCGTGCGGCGGATCTGCGGTGCGTCCGCAGCGAGATAGAACGAGAAGATCACGATGATCACGACATTCACGAAGATGTTGAGGACTCCCGTGAGGAACCCGAGGATGCCGCCCTGCCATTGGCTGGCATAGACCCCGAGCTGCTCCGGAGTCAGGGTGGCGGCCTCGATCGCGGCGGCCGCGTCGATGGACAGTCCGAAGGTGCCGTTGAGCCAGGTCACGATCTCGGTGATGATCTGGGGGAGAGTGCTCACGAGCTGGCCGAGTTGCTGGGCGAAGAGGCTCCCGAAGAGCACGAGGAAGCCGGCCGAGAGCAGATAGACGATGCCGAGCACGAGGGCAGTGGCAAGACCCCTCTTCCACCCCCGCCGCACCAGCGCACTGATGAGCGGATCGAAGGACATCGCGATGAGGAACGACAGCAGGATGTTGAACGCGAACCCCGCGAGGGCGCCCCACGACCACTGCAGGAGCTGCCAGAGGATGACCGCGGCGAAGACGACGACGAGCGCGCGTCGCAGCCAGTGGGAATCCAGGCCGATGGTGACGAATGTGGGGCGCTCCGGCGGAGTCGACTCGGGCGGAGTCGCCTCGAGCGGCATGTCGCTCATGGCCGGACGCTAGCAGGATGGGAGAGCATGGATCATGCCCTCGTATCGTGACGAGGCCGTTGTCCTGCGCACTCAGCGGCTGGGCGAGGCCGACCGGATCGTCACGCTGCTCACCCGTGGCCGCGGGCGCGTGCGGGCTGTCGCCAAGGGGGTCCGACGTACCGGCAGTCGCTTCGGGGCCCGCCTCGAGCCGTTCGGCCATGTCGACGTGCAGCTGTACGAGGGCAGGTCCCTCGACACGGTGACTCAGGCGGAGAGCCTCGCCCATCATGGCGCCGACCTCTCCGGCGACTACCGCCGATGGACGACCGGCAGCGCCATGCTCGAGGCCACGGAGCGGCTCACGCCTGTCGAGCACGAGCCCGCGGTGCAGCAGTACCTCCTCCTCGTCGGCGGCCTGCGCGCGCTGGTGGCCGCGGAGCACGAGCCGACCCTGATCCTCGATGCCTTCCTGCTGCGCTCCCTGGCGGTCGCCGGGTGGTCTCCGTCCTTCGCCGCCTGCGCCCGCTGTGGCGACCCCGGCCCGCACCGGGCGTTCTCGGTCCCGGGCGGCGGGGCCCTGTGCCCGGACTGCCGCGTGCCCGGGAGCGCGACCCCGGGTCCGGACACCCTGGTCCTCCTCGGGGCCCTCCTCTCCGGGGACTGGCCGGTGGCCGACGCCAGCGACGACCGCCAGCGCCGCGAGGCGAGCGGGCTCACCGCTGCGCTGGTGACCTGGCACCTCGAGCGCGGCCTGCGCTCGCTGCCCCTCGTGGAACGGGGCTGAGGCGAGTCGCAGCAGGCGGCCACGGGGGTCCCCGGTGCGAGGATGGGGGGGTGTCCCGACGGCCCCCCACGGCGCCCACCCCGCACCCCAGCGGGGCGCAGGCTCCCCGCCTCCCGCGCGATCTCGTGCCCGAGCACGTGGCGATCGTCATGGACGGCAACGGCCGCTGGGCCAAGCAGCGTGGCCTCCCGAGGACCGCGGGGCACGAGGCGGGCGAGTTCGCCCTGCTCGACTGCGTCCACGGTGCCATCGAGATCGGCGTCCGCTGGCTGTCCGCGTATGCCTTCTCCACCGAGAACTGGAAGCGCTCACCGGACGAGGTGCGGTTCCTCATGGGTTTCAATCGCGACGTCGTCCATCGCCGGCGCGATGAGATGAACGACCTCGGGGTCCGGGTGCGCTGGGCAGGGCGCCCCCGGCGGCTGTGGAAGAGCGTCATCCGCGAGCTGCAGACCGCGGAGGAGCTGACCAAGGACAACGACGTTCTCACGCTGACGATGTGCGTCAACTATGGCGGCCGGGCCGAGATCGCGGATGCGGCGGCGGCCATCGCCCGCGGGGTCGCCGAGGGGCGCATCGACCCCGACCGGGTGGACGAGCGCATGGTCGCCCGCCATCTCGACGAGCCGGACATGCCGGATGTCGACCTATTCATCCGGTCCTCGGGTGAGCAGCGGATCAGCAACTTCCTCCTGTGGGAGTCGGCATACGCCGAGCTGTTCTTCCTCGACGAACTGTGGCCGGACGTCGACCGTCGGCACCTGTGGCGGGCGTGCGAG
>JAPOJD010000121.1 GCA_029978585.1 Actinomycetota bacterium | reverse complement strand
TATGCCGCGCTTCCTCACTCTCGCCGACGTCGCCGACGTTCTCAACGTGAGTGCGGCACAGGCCTATGCGCTCGTGCGCGGTGGTGACATCCGGGCGATCAAGGTCGGCGGTCGAGGACAGTGGCGCATCGAGGAGACCGAGCTCGAGGACTACATCCGTCGGATGTACGCCGAGACGGCCGCCTTCGTGGCCGATCCCGGATGTTCGTCGGATGCTCCCGGGGTCATCCCCGAAATCAGCCCCGAAATCAGCGTCGGCTCATCCCGCTGATCGCTCCCAGCGGCACCGCGGCGATGCGCCGCACCGATCCCGGCCGCCGCGGCTCCCCAGGGTCGTGCTCGGCCAGGTCGAGGTGATCACGGCCCACCCGGTCGATGGTCCCGGTCAGCGGGGCAGCGCCCACCCGGGCCAGGCGCACCGGGGCCTGCGCATCCGCCCATTCCCGCAGGATCGCCGAGAAGCCCAGTCGATCCCGGGCGGAGGCCGGGACGACGGCACTGGCGCTGAGCCCGACCACCGCGCCCATGCCCCACAGCGGGATCGCCCACTCCGCGTCATCCGCCCGGAGTAGCACCACGTCGCGGCCGACGCCCAGCACGCGTCCGCCGACAGCCGCGTGGCCGATCACCTCGATGACGACCGACTCTGCCGCGCGAATGCGATCGAGCAGGCCGACCTGTGCCACCTCGGCGAGTGCAAGGTCCGCGGCGAGTACGTCGTCTCCCGCCGCATCGCGCGCGGCCATCTCCGCGGCGATACCGGGGAGAAGCGCGTCGAAACGCGCATCGTCGGCCGAATTGGCATGGTCACCTAAACGCGCATTTTCACCCAAACGCGCATCGTCATCGCTCGGTTGATCCACATGCACAGGGTACGAGTTGACCTCGATGCTGCCCAGGCCTTCCAATGGCAATGCCGGTCAAACACAGGCAAACGAGATCGTTCGACAGCACCTGCGCACTAACGCCAGGGTCACGGCAATGCCGACCCGGGACGGGGGCCCGTGTCGCAGCCGGCACCAACACTCAGGTCGCGAGATCCGCGACCGGGTCGCGGAAGCGACCTGCAAGCAACCCTGGAGGCGTCATGTCACCCGCGAGTTCGACCCTGGCCGAGCCCTTCCTCCCCCTCGAATGGCAGGTCCCCAGCGGCCTGCCGGCAGTCCCGCCCGCGCAGCGACACCTGCGCCTCGTCACGGGCGCGGAACGCGAACTGCCCGCTGCCGACGAGGCCGCCGCGCCGTCAGCGAGTCCCCACGACTCCCCCGCTCCCCGGCTGCCCGCCACCGGGCCCTGGGTCGCGCGCCTGGCGCCTGCGATCCTCGAGGTCATCGCCGGGGAGCGCCCCGCCGGGCAGTTGAAGCGCTGGGTGTCCCGCGAACTCCACGAGACGCTGTCGCGCCGACACGCAGTCGCCCTTCGGCATCCCGCGGGCAAGGCCCGCGCCCCGCAGTGCCGCCGGGTCCGCTCGGTCCGCATCTGCCGCCCCGCGCCCAACGTGGTCGAGGCCAGCGCCGTGGTCATGGGTGCCAGCCGCGCCCGGGCCGTCGCCGTGCGACTCGAGGCCGTCAAGGGTCGCTGGCTCGCCACGGCCATCGAGACGAGCTGACCCTCGCCGCCACCCGACGACCCCGCCGCCGCAGGGCACCCACGAACCTTGACGATCTGTCCGGATGTCCGTACATTTGCGCCCGTGACCGCTACCCCTGCCGAACGCGCCGCGCCAGCGCGGGGGGCGAGGCTCCCCGACCGGGCCGACCCCCTGCCCCTGTGGGCGCAGGTCTGCGCCGACCTGCGGCGGCGGATCGAGGGCGATGAGTTCGCCGCCGGATTCCCCGGCGAACTCACCCTCACCGAGGAGTACGAGGTCAGCCGCCACACGATCCGCGAGGCACTGCGCGTCCTGCGAGGAGAGGGCGTGCTGCGCAGCCACCGGGGCCGGCCCACCATCGTCGAGCCCGCGGTCTACCGGCAGAGCCTGGGCACGCTGTCGTCCCTATTCGACTCCGTCGCCGCTCAGGGTGCGCTGCCGCGCAGCGACGTGCTGCGCCAGGCAACGACGGTCAACGCCTCGGTGGCGAGCGAACTGGGGCTGCCCGCCGACGCTGAGTTCGTCGTCATCGAGCGCCTGCGATTCGCCGATGACGAGCCCATTGCGCATGACGTCTCCTGGCTCCCCGCGAGCCTGGCGCGTCCCATTCTCGATCGCGACCTCTCCCGGTCCGCGCTCTACGCCCAGCTGCACGACGTCGGGGTCGTCATCGATGCCGGGACCGAGCGGGTGACCGCGGAGCGTGCGCCGCGCCACATCGCCGAGCTTCTCGGCCTCTCTCCCGACGATCCCGTCCTCCTCCTCGAGCGGCGGGCCACCGCCCAGGGCAGCCCGGCCGAGTGGCGCGAGACCCATGTCCGCGCCGATCGGTTCAGCCTCGAGGCCCGGTGGAATGCCGTCGGCGCCACGCTGACCGCCACGGCCGAGGGAGTGGAGCCGTGATCGCGCTCGCGGCCGTGCTCGCCATCGGCATCGGCATGGCCGTCGGCGTCCTGGGCGGCGGCGGCTCGATCCTCACCACCCCGCTCCTCATCTACGTCGTCGGATTCGACGCGAAGCAGGCCATCGCGGCCAGCCTCTTCGTGGTGGGGGTCACCTCGATCTTCGGGCTCATCGGCCACGCGCGCGCCGGCCGCGTCGTGTGGCGCATCGGGCTCATCTTCGGGGCCGCCGGAATGGTGGGGGCGTTCATCGGCGGCCAGATCGGTTCCCGGCTGCCCAGCACCCTGCTCCTCGCCGCCTTCGCCGTCATGATGGGCATCACCGCGGTCGCCATGATCCGCGGCCGAAAGCAGGTCCAGGGACATGCGCACAAGGGCCTGCCGCTCTTCCGCATCCTTCTCGACGGACTCGTCGTCGGGTTCGTGACCGGGCTCGTCGGCGCGGGGGGCGGGTTCCTCGTCGTGCCCGCACTGGCCCTCCTCGCCGGCCTCGCCATGCCGCGCGCCGTCGCGACCTCACTGCTCGTGGTGGCCATGAAGTCCTTCGCCGGGCTGGCGGGCTACGTCTTCACGATCGGCGGCGACTCGATCATCAGCCTGAACCCCGCGACGAAGTTCAACTGGCCCGTCACCCTCATCATCACGGGCGCCGCGGTCGTGGGCGCGCTCATCGGCAGTGCCATCGTCGGACGAATCCACCCGGACAAGCTGCGCAAGGCGTTCGGCTACTTCGTGCTCGTCATGGCCGTCTTCATCCTCAGCCAGCAGATCGGGCTCGCGGTGCTGGACTACGCGGACAACAGCCTGCTCAACGCCGGCGAGGTCATCCTCGCGGCCCTGGTCATCGTGGCCGTCTTCACGTGGATCATTCGCCGGCCCTCCCAGGTCACGATCGCGGACTTCGACGAGCCGATCCCCGAGGGCAGCTCAGACCCGGCGTCGGAGAAGTCGTAGCGCAGGCAGTCGAAGTACGGTAGTCACGTGGCCGACGAATCGCCCCTGCTGCAATCGATCCGCGACTCCGTCATCGGCGAGGACAGCGTCATGCACGGGCCCTTCGGTCCTCGGCGCGTCACCTACGCCGACTACACCGCCAGCGGCCGCGCGCTCACGTTCATCGAGGACTTCATTCGCGACGAGGTCCTCCCCCGCTACGCCAACACCCACACGGAGTCCAGTGGCACCGGGCTCCAGACGACGCGACTGCGCGAGGATGCGCGTCGCATCATCCGGGACGCGGTCCACGGGGACGAATCCACCTGCGTGATCTTCGCCGGGCAGGGCTGTACCGGGGCGATCGATCGCCTCGTCGGCATCCTCAACCTGCGACTGCCCGCCGACCTGGACGCCCGATACGGATTCAGCGCGAGCATCCCCGCCCACGAGCGGCCGGTCGTTCTCATCGGGCCGTTCGAGCACCACAGCAACGAGCTCCCCTGGCGCGAGTCGATCGCCGACGTCGTCACCATCCCCGAGGATCGCGACGGCCACGTCGACATCGCGGCTCTCGAGGCCGCCCTGGAGTCCTACCGCGACCGCCCCCTCGTCATCGGCGCATTCAGCGCCGCCAGCAACGTCACCGGGATCCTCACCGACACCGACGCCGTCACCTCGCTGCTGCACCGATACGGCGCCCTCGCCGTGTGGGACTACGCCGCGGCCGCGCCGTACGTCGACATCGACATGCGCGCGGGCGACCCCGAGACCGCGAAGGACGCGGTCGTCCTGTCCCCGCACAAGTTCATCGGCGGCCCGGGCACCCCCGGCGTCCTTATTATCAGGCGAGACCTGATCGCCAACTCCGTCCCCGTCGTCGTCGGCGGCGGCACGGTCGCCTACGTGAATCCCGAGGAGCACGTCTACCTCGACGACCCCGTCCACCGCGAGGAGGCCGGGACGCCAGCGATCGTCGAGTCCATCCGCGCCGGACTGGTCTTCCAGCTCAAGGAGGCGGTGGGGGTCGACGTCATCAAGTCGCGCGAGGAAGTGCTGCTGCACCGCGCGATCGCGTCGTGGAGCGAGCATCCCAGCATCGACATCCTGGGCAATCGCAGCGTCGACCGGCTGTCGATCGTGTCGTTCACCATCCGCGCATCCGGCGGTGGCTACCTCCATCACAATGCCGTCGTCGCCATGCTCAACGACCTGTTCGGGATCCAAGCGCGCGGGGGCTGCTCCTGCGCCGGCCCCTACGGCCACCGGCTGCTCGGCATCGACCTGGACCGCTCCCACGAATTCGAGCGGCAGATCCGCGACGGATGCGAGGGCATCAAGCCGGGCTGGGTTCGCGTCAACTTCAACTACTTCGTGGAGGACGCGGTCGCCGACTATGTCATCGAGGCGGTTCGCCTGCTCGCCGACCATGGCGAGCGGCTCCTGCCGCTGTACCGGTTCGACCCGGCCACGGGCATGTGGCGGCATCACCGCGGGCCCGTCGAGCCGCCCCTGCGGCTGTCCGATGTCGGCTACGACGCGAGCGGCACGCTCAGCTACCCCCGCCACGACGACCGGCTGCCCCTGTCCGCGCTGCAGGACCACCTGCGCGAGGCGCGGGACATCCTCGCCGCGCAGCCTGCGCCCGATCCCGATGCACGCGTGAACCCTGACTTCGATGCCCTGCGGTGGTTCCCCCTGCCGGAGGCGTCGCTGGTTCGGTAGACGCGCGCGGTGGGCGTGATGTCACTCAGGGGACGATGACGATCTTGTGCGCGGAGCGGTCCGCGCGCAGCGCATCGAGGGCCGCGGCGTACTCCTCAAGGGGGTACCGATGGGTGATGACCCCGTCCATCCGGATGGCACCCGCCCGGAATGCCCCGAGCGCATCGGGGAAGGAGTCGACCTCGGTGAAAGACCCCATGATCGTGAGTTCGCGTCGGAAGATCTCGAATGGCGACACGGTGACCCGCGCGTGCTCATCGGCGACGCCGTAGTACACGATGCGACCGCCGTTGCGGGCTAGGAGCGGGAGCGCCTCGATGACGCGCGGATTGCCGGTGGCGTCGACGACGACATCGAAGGCGCGACCGGAGCCCGCAACCATCCGCTCGAAGGAACCTTGGACGTCGTCACGATCGACAACGGTTGTGGCGACGTTCGCGACAGCCTCCGCGCACTCGAGCTTGAAGCGGTTCGGGTCCGCCAGAGCGACCGCCCGCGCCCCGGAGTGCACGAGGAACTGCGCGAGCAGGAGACCCGTCGGGCCGCCCCCGATGACCGCGACAGAGCAGCCCGAGAGAGGACCGAGACGGTCCATGAGGTGGGCAATGCACGCCGACGGCTCCGCGAAGACCGCGAGATCGATGTCGATTCCGGTCGCATCGAACAACTGGGATCCCGGCACCAGCACGAACTCGGCGAAGCCTCCGGGCGTAGACGAGCCAATGCCCGCGAATCCCTCGCACAGCCACGGAGTGTCATCCGAGCAGTAGTCGCAGTCCCGGCAGCTGGAGTTGGGGTTGACCACCACCTGCTGTCCGGGGGTGAGCAGCCCGCCTTCGCCGTCCGTCGCCCCGGGGCCGAGGGACTCGACCACGCCGACTGTCTCGTGGCCCGGCGTGAGGGGGAAGTTGGCGAGGAACTGTCCCTCGTGCAGATGCAGGTCAGTGCCGCACATCCCCGCCGTAGCCATGCGGACGAGCACCTCCCCCGGGCCGGGCCGAGGGGTGGGAACGTCGCGCACGGCGAACTGCCCGGGGACGTCGTACACGACCGCGCGCACGACACGACACTAATAGGAGGGAGGCAGTCGGGCGTGGCAGGCATCCGGACCCGGAAGCGACTCCGGGAACCCGGGCAGGTAAGTTGGCACGTCCCGCCCCCGTAGCTCAGGGGATAGAGCAGAGGTTTCCTAAACCTTGTGTCGCAGGTTCGAATCCTGCCGGGGGCACCGCATGTCGGTCGCCTCGCCCGACATGTCGACTCGTCATCAGCGGGGCCGACGGTGGATAGAGTCCGGCCATGATCCGCTCCCCCCGCGCCCTCGCCCTGTCCTGCGCCATCGCGACCCTCGCGACCATGGTCGGCGTCGCTGCACCGGGAATGGGGGCGGCGAGTGCGGTCTCCGCCGGGCAGCCCGCATCGGCCCTGTCGACAGCCGTGCTTCCCGATCCGGGTGCCCGGGGGCCCTACGGCACAGAGCGCATCGAGGTGTTCCGCGGCTGGGAGCGCGT
>JAPOJD010000132.1 GCA_029978585.1 Actinomycetota bacterium | reverse complement strand
GTCCCACAGGGGTGGCGTGCGAGGCGGGCGCGCATCTGCTTCGGCAGGCGCGAGCGCGGCGTCGAGCGCGGGGATGACGGTGTCGAAGGCAACGAGCCGGTTGGTGCCGTGCGTGATGGTCACCGGTCGCTCGGTGTTCGGTCGCAGGGTGAGGCAGGGCACGCCGAGGATCGTCGTCTCCTCCTGCACGCCTCCGGAGTCGGTGACGACCGCCCGGGCGCCGCGGACGAGAGACATGAAGTCGAGGTAGCCGAGCGGCTCGACGACGTGGACACGCGGATGATCCCCGATGCCGAGGGCCTCGAGCACCGCGCGCCCGCGAGGGTGCAGGGGCAGGACGATGTCGAGCCGGGAGCCGGCTTCGTGGACGATCCGGACGAGCGTCGCCGCGGATTCGGGGTCGTCGACGTTCCCCGGACGGTGCAGGGTGGCGACCAGGTAGTCAGGGGGAAGGCCGAGGGCGGTGCGTGCGCGCTCGCTGTCGAGCTGGTCGAGGTGAGCGAGCAGGGTGTCGATCATGGGATTGCCGACGAGATGGATGCTCTCGACGGGGGCGCCTTCTCGGGCGAGGTGGGCGACGGCGTCGGCGCTGGTGCACAGCAGGAGGTCGGAGAGGCGATCGGTGACGACCCGGTTGATCTCCTCCGGCATCGTCCGGTCGAAGCTGCGCAGTCCTGCCTCGACGTGCGCCACGGGGATCTGGAGCTTGCTGGCGGCGACCGCGGCGGCCAGCGTGGAGTTGACGTCCCCGTAGACGATGACCATCTCCGGGCGCGTCTCGAGCATCTCGCGCTCGAGGCCCACGAGGACGGCGGCGGTCTGCTCGGCGTGGCTGCCCGAGCCCACGCCCAGGTTGAGGTCCGGCGCGGGTAGGGACAGCTCCCGGAAGAACACCTCCGACAGGCGGTCGTCGTAGTGCTGGCCGGTGTGCACCAGGCGCTGGCGGACCCCCGCCGCGGACAGCGCCGCGATCACCGGGGCAGCCTTGGGGAAGTTGGGGCGTGCTCCCGTCACGTGGAGCAGGGTCATCGCTGCCTTTCGCTACTGTGAGGCCCCTCGGGGCCCGCTGGCGCAGTCCTGGGCCGCCGCCGTTGGTGCTCTCGCGTGTTCCCCCTGGGCTGGCCGGTCCTACTATCCCAGACGGAGGAGGTGCCCATGGGCGGTGCGGGCCCGCGTGGCGCGCTCGCGGCGGCCGTCTCCCGCAACCTGCCCCTGGCCATCAGCGGGGCGGTGCGACGCTTCGCCGAGGACCCCATGCGCGGCCGGGTTGCCCTCGAGCGAGCGTGGAGACGCACCGCACGTCCGGCCGAGGGTGCCGGCGACGCCCTGCGCCGCGCCGTCGCCCTCGACGACCTGGCCGCGGCGGAGGCGGCCGTAGCCGCTCTCGATCTCGGAGACCCTGGCCGTGCCTCAGCCCACGCCGCACTCCTGCTCCTGCGCGGACGCCTCGGGGAGGTCCTGCGGGCCTCGCCCGACGACCCCGGTTCCCGGCCCTGGCGGAGGGCGGCGCGGCGGCAGCTGCGCGCCCTGGAATCCGGGCTGCCGCCGTCGCTGCGTCGGCCGCGAATCGCAGTTCCGCGCACGTCTCCGGCCGGCAAGTCCGCACCGGGAGGTCCCGGTCCGCGGATCCTCCACGTCGTCACGAACTCACTGCCCGGAACCCAAGCCGGGTCGACGATCAGGACCCAGGGTGTCGTCGCAGCGCAGCGCGCTGTCGGATGGGACGCGCACGTGGCGACCCGGCCGGGATATCCCGTGCTGTACGGCGATCTCGACGCCCGCCCGCTCGAGCGAGTGGACGGGGTGCCGTATCACCGGCTGCTGCCGTGGATCATGCCGGCTGCGCAGGGCGTGGATCGCGTCTACAGCCAACTCCTCGATGAACTCGTGGGCGACCTGCGGCCCGATGTCCTGCACGCGGCGTCGGACCACGTCAACGCCCGTGCGGCTCTCGAAGTCGGGCGGCGCCGTGGGCTGCCCGTGGCGTACGAGGCGCGCACATTCTTCGAGGACACGTGGCTCGCGGCACACGGCGGGGAGGAGTCGCGCGACAGCGACGTCTACCGGCTCCTCCGGGAGCGGCACACCGAGGTGATCCTCGCCGCAGACATGGTGACGACGCTCAGCGAGGCAATGCGCGACGAGATTGTCGCGCGCGGTGCAGCACCGGATCGCGTCGTCGTCGCTCCCAACGCCGTCGATCCCGCGTTCCTCGCGCCGCGCGAGCCGGCGGAGCGTGCCCGGGCCGCGGTGGGGTTGCCCGAGGGATTCTGGGTCGGATCCATCGCGACGTTCCAGCGCTACGAGGGCCTGGAGACCTTGGTCGACGCGGTGGCCGTTCTGCGGCGGTCGGGTTGCGACGCGCGGGTGCTCCTCGTCGGCGAAGGTCCCGCGCTCCCGGAGCTGAGGGCACGCGCGGAGGCACTCGGTGTCCCGCTGGCATCGCCCGGGCGCGTGCCATTCGCCGACGTCATGGGCTTCTACGACGCCCTCGACGTGTTCGCCCTGCCCCGGTCGGCCACCGCCCTCAACGAGCGCGTGACGCCCCTGAAGCCCCTCGAGGCCCAGGCGCGCGCCCTCCCGGTGGTGGGGAGTGACCTGCCGGCGATCCGCGAGGTCGTGCCCCCGGGCACGCCGCTGACGGCTCCGGGGGACCCCGAGGGGCTCGCTGAGGCCCTGGCGGCCCTGCGGGACCCGGACGCGCGCGCGGAACGGGGGGAGGCCGCCCGCTCCTGGGTCGCCTCGTGTCGCACGTGGCCGTACGTGACCGAGGCGTATCGGGGCGCGTACTCTGCTCTCGGGGTTCCCGTGGGCGCCTCGCGACACCCGTAGGGCGGCTCCACGGCGCGGATCCGGTGAATTGCGGGCCGACGTGGCCAGGCTCGCGGGATGTCCCGAAGGACGCTGTGCTCAAGGACGCTGTGCTGAAGGAAGTGGACATGTCGGTCGACCTGGTCGTCATCGGTCTGGGCTACGTCGGGCTGCCCCTGGCCCAGGAGGCGGTGCGCTCAGGCCTGTCCGTGCGCGGCCTGGACCTGTCCGAGGGCGTCGTTGCCGGTCTCAACGCCGGCCGGTCGCATGTGGACGACCTCTCCGACGAGGACATCCGCGCGATGATCGACGCGGGATTCTCCGCGACGACGGATCCGGCGGTCCTGGCGGAGGCCGACACTGCCGTCATCTGCGTGCCCACGCCGCTGACCGCCGAGGGCGGGCCCGACCTGGGCGCGGTCCTGGCAGCCACGCGTTCCATCGCGGAGCACCTCCACCGCGGGCAACTGGTGATCCTCGAGTCGACGACGTACCCCGGCACCACCGACGACGAGGTGCGCCCGATCCTCGAAGCTACCGGCCTGACCGCCGGTCGCGACTTCCACCTCGCCTTCAGCCCCGAGCGGATCGACCCGGGGAATCCCGTCTACGGGATGCGCAACACGCCCAAGGTCGTTGGGGGCCATACGCCGGGATGCACTGACGCGGCCGCAGCCTTCTACGGCCGCTTCGTCGACACCGTCGTTCCGGCACGCGGCACTCGCGAGGCGGAGATGGCCAAGTTGCTCGAGAACACGTACCGGCACATCAACATCGCTCTCGTCAACGAGATGGCGCGGTTCTGCCATGAACTCGATATCGACCTGTGGGATGTCATCGACGCCGCCCGCAGCAAGCCCTTCGGCTTCCAGGCTTTCTACCCCGGTCCCGGCGTGGGAGGCCACTGCATCCCCATCGACCCCAACTACCTCTCCTACCAGGTGCAGGCGAAGCTGGGCTATCCCTTCCGCTTCGTCGAACTCGCCCAGGAGATCAACGCGGGCATGCCGGCCTACGTCGTACGGCGGATCCAGGACGTCCTCAACGAGGACGGGCGTGCCCTGCGAGGGTCGCGAATCCTGCTGCTCGGCGTCACGTACAAGCCCGACATCGCAGACCAGCGAGAGTCGCCCGCCAAGCCGATCGCCGCGCAACTCCTCGACAAGGGCGCCGATGTCGTGTTCCACGACCCTCATGTCGACACATGGAACGTGGGTAATGCCCGCCTGACGCGCGTGAGCGACCTCGACTCCGCGCTCGATAGCGCCGACCTGGCGGTCCTCCTCCAGAATCACACCGCGTACGACGTCGACGACCTGGCCAGCCGGAGCCGGCGACTCTTCGACACGAGGGGAGTGGCGACGCACTCGAAGGCGGTGCGGCTCTGATCGTCATTGATGGCCGCGAGGTCGACGGGCAGGAGCTGGCGCGCTCGGCGGGATTGCGCCCCGTCAACAGCCGCCCGCCCTTCTTCTCCTATGTCGCGAGCCTGTGGCAGCGGCGGACCTTCATTCGGGCCTTCGCAAAGGCGAGCGTCGACAAGCAGAACACCAAGAGCCGCCTCGGCCAGTTCTGGCAGGTCATGGACCCGGTGCTCACCATGGCCCTCTACTGGTTCCTCTTCGGCTTCCTGCTGGGCGGCCGCGGGAGCGTCGAGAACTACACCGGCTTCCTCGCCGCCGGCGTTTTCACCTTCGCCCTCATCCGGCAGTCCATCACGGCGGGGTCGCGCTCGATCTCCGGCAACGAGGGCCTGATCCGCTCCATTCACTTCCCCCGTGCCGTCCTGCCGATCGCCGTGGTGTTCAAGCAGTTGCGGGTCTTCTACTTCGCCATCCCCATCATGCTGGTGATCCTGATCATCACCGGGGAGCCGATCACCTGGCAGTGGCTGCTCGCCCCGGTTGTCCTCGTGATCATCGTGATGTTCAGCATGGGGATGGCGATGGTCATGGCCCGCATCGTCGCGACAGTCCAGGACATCTCGGAGGTCTTGCCCTACTTCCTACGGATCTGGGGATACATGTCCGGCGTGATGATCCCCATCGCCGACCGCCTGCGCAACCTGAGCGCCCCTCCGTGGGCGGTGATCCTCATCGAGATCAATCCCGGCACCGTCTATCTCAACTGCATGCGCGATGCCCTGATGGACTCCTACTTCTCGCCGGGCGGGTGGATCAACTGGGCGCTGGCGGCAGCCTGGGCCCTGGTGATGCTGCCCTTGGGCCTGTGGTTCTTCTGGCGCGCGGAAGACCGGTATGGCCGAGGCTGACGACGACTTCGACGGCGTCGACTTCTCCGACGACGTCGAACTCGAAGGAATCGAGCCGCCCAAGGCAGGCGACCCCCATGCCCCTATCAAGGTCGTGGTCGACGACGTGCACATCGTCTATCGCGTCTGGACAACCCCCGAGGGACCGCCGCCGGAGGACGCCCGCTGGTGGCTGCGGCTGCGCCCCCGGCGTCCGGTCTCGGTCAAGCGCGAGGTGCACGCCCTGCGGGGCATTTCCTTCGTGGCGCGCAGGGGCGATGCCATCGGCGTGATCGGCAAGAACGGTGCCGGCAAGTCCACGCTCATGCGCGCGATCGCCGGACTGCTCCCACCCAATGAGGGGGCTGTCTATGCCGACGGCCAGCCGACGCTACTCGGCGTGAGCTCCGCTCTGATGCAGGCGCTGCCCGGCTCCAGCAACGTCGAACTCGGCCTGCTAGCCCTCGGACTGACCTCCGCGGAGGTCAAGGCGCGCTACCAGAGCGTTGTCGACTTCAGCGGCATCGGCAACGCCATCCACATGCCGATGAACACATATTCGTCCGGCATGTCGGCGCGCCTGAAGTTCGCCATCGCCTCTGCGGTATCCCACGAGATCCTGCTCATCGACGAGGCACTGTCGACCGGTGACGGAGAGTTCGTGAAGCGCAGCAGTCAGCGAATCCAGCAACTCCGCGACGAGGCCGACACCATCTTCTTGGTGAGTCACTCGATGGGTGCCATCCGCTCCGCATGCAATCTGGTCATCTGGCTCGATGAGGGCAAGATCCTGGCGGACGGCGATCCCGATGACGTTGTTCCTGAATACGAGCAGCGATTCGGCCTGCGATCCAAGAAGGCACTTCGCGAGCGGCGCAAGAAGCGCAAGGAGGCC
>JAPOJD010000179.1 GCA_029978585.1 Actinomycetota bacterium | reverse complement strand
GGCGGCTGGTCGCACGATCAGACCGTCGAGCAGGCCAAGCGCCGCCAACTAGGTGACTACTCGACGAGTTCCGTGGCCGAGGCCGCCGCCATGGGCGCGGCATTCTTCGCGGGGATTGCGGCGGGACTCCTGGACCGCCCCGGTCCTGACGAGCGGCCCTCCTGGCGCTAGGACCGCAAGCGCAAGGTGCAGTGGTCTCCACGTCGTGCCCCATGACGACGATGGCGTCGAGCTCCGAGAGGCTCGCGGCCAGCCCCGCGACCATCTCGGGGCGGGTCTCGGCAGCGACCTGCCAGCCGAGCAGTCGTCCCTGGGCCGCCAAGGCCTCTGCGAAGGGTCCCCCTCCGGCGATCACCAGGCGAGGAATGGGTGCGAAGACCGTGCGGACCATGCCTGCCTCAGCCTCTGCGGCCGGATCACCCGCCCGGAGCATGTCGGCCAGGCGCGCGTCGGGCGACTCGGACGTCGCCATCTCCAGGGAGGTCACCTCGCCGTCGCGGACCTCCGCGAGGATGCCCACCGGCCGATGCGCGAGCAGGACCGGCCAGATATCGGACGGCAGTTGCTCGGCCGGGACGACGAGGAATTCCACGGGGGTCCCCACGGGCAGCCCGCACACCGGAGCCTCGATCTCGGTGACCTCGTGGGCGATCCGCCGCCCGGTGCTGAGTCGGCGTGCGGCCACATCGGCCAGGAGGCCATCGAAGGCACCCTCGGCGAGGCGGCCCACGCGGCCCCCGCCCGGGGTGAAGGCGACGGCCTGATTGGACGCATGGGGCGAGATCATCCAGGCGACGTCGGCACGCGTGCCCGATCGCGCGCAGGCGGACACACTGAGGGCAACGTCGTACACGGCCCGGAGTCTATGTCGCCCGCGCGGAGCTCACCACATGCGAGAAGCGAGGGTCCGACCCAGCGCGTGCATGCGCTCGAAGGGGAGATCGGCCACGTCATCACCCGTCTGCCAGGTCGCGATCGCGGCGTAGGAGAGCGCGTCGGACTGGTTCCAGGCAACGCCCACATCCGCCCGGATGCCGATGTCGGTGCCGGTCTTGCTCCACAACCGCACGCGTCCAACCGTGTGCGCGAGGGGGTCGAGCCGAAAGGGCGCGGCCACCAGGCTGAGATCGACACCGGTGAGCAGCCAGCCCTCGACGAGCCGTGCCGCGTCCCCGCTGATTCCACCGACCTCTCCCCCGCTGGCCGCCACGTGAATGCGACGGGCCACCTCGGCGAGCTCGCGCGCCGTGCCTGACGACAGGGTCGGCGGGACATCGGGGGTGCGCACGTCGCGCACGCGATCATGCAGCCGGCTGTGGGTGCAGCCCAGCGCCTCGGCACGCGCCGCGACCGACTCGAGGCCGACTGCGTGCAGGAGGACGTTCGTGGCCCAGTTGTCGCTCACGGCGGCGACGAGCACACATGCGTCCACGAGGGGCAGCGAGTCTTGCGCAAGGTGCTGCCACAGCCCCGAATCCGCGACTGCAAACTGCGGTTCGCGGTGGAGCCGGGCGTGAGGATCGAGCCTGCCGTCGACGATGCGCTCGGCCGTCTCGCAGAGGAGGAAGAGCTTGCCGATGCTGGCGGTGGGCTGCACCGCGTCCGCGTTCGCTTCCTCCAGGACACGGCCCTGGAGGTCCAGGACGCAGCACGACCATGCCAGCGCCACGAAGCGCAGTCTAGGCGCAGCGTGTCCTCATACAGTGGATCCTCGCGAGCCCGGTCATCCTCCTGACCCTCGGCTTGGTAATCGGGGGCGCGGCCGACCGGCTGCTGACCGGTCAGGGACCGTGCCAGCCCTTCTCACCGCGCGCGTGCGCTCGGAAGGTGGAGGGGACGCTCGCGGGATGCGGGTGTCCCTCCGGCTCGTTCCGGGGGTCACCGAGCACAGGAGCACTCGTGAAGATTCGTGGATCCATCGCAGCGGTGACCACCGCTGCCGCCCTGGTCCTTCTCGCACCGGGGACAGCTTCCGCAGCCGTCGGCGTCGACAACGCCTCGGCGTTCAGCTCTAATGGCACATCGTCAGGAGGTTGGACCTGGGTCCACCAGGACACGGACTCGGCGTCCTGGACTTTCAACATCACCTCGCTGCAGTCTGCGAAGCAGGGCACCGTCTACCTCAATGTCGATGCCCTGGTGTCGAACCGCGTAAACGGCGGTTCGGGGTACTCGGCCAGCAGCGTGCGCTTCACGGCCGCGTGCGGGAACGTCCGCCAGGTCCTCAAGGTGAAGCTCGTCAACCCCTTCCGCCCTGTCTTCTCGGGTAATTCCCTGGGCATTGGGTGGGCGGCCACCGGTCATAGTTCCGCGCCGCTGCGGCTGACGAAGTTCGACGGCTGCTCCCAGATCACGGTCACGACCGGGGGCCCCTACGCGCAGGAGCGGGCCATCGGATTCCGCCAGGCATCGCTGTCTCTCGGGTACAGCTGAGGGCGCGGCACTTCGTCGCATGGGGGGAATCCCGGGACCTTGACCGGTGAGGTCCCGGGATCCCACATGTCTCTTGCGGCGGCGGAGCAGAGCCTCTACGACGTCGAGCCGCTGGGCGGGGTCCATGTCTTCGACACCACCCGGTGGACCATCGGGACGAATGTCTCGATCGGCTCGTTGGGGTAGTCGGGGTCGGCCAGCAGCACCCACGAGCACGATCGCTGTCCTCGGAAGCAAGCAGGGCCATGGGCCCACATCATTCGACTACTTCGCCTGTCGGGCTGACAGGATTTGAACCTGCGACCCCTTGACCCCCAGTCAAGTGCGCTACCAAGCTGCGCTACAGCCCGCCGCCCCGCAGTCCCAGGATCACTGGCTTGCGGGAACCGCGAAAGCCTATCCGAGCGACCAGGCGGGCTCCCATCCAGGTCAGCGGCGGCGCTTCTCGCGGATGCGCAGGTTGATGCGAATCGGTGTCCCGACGAAACCGAACTCCTCGCGCAGCCTGCGCTCGATGAAGCGCCGATAGCCGGCCTCGAGGAATCCGGTCGTGAAGAGGACGAACGTCGGGGGACGCGTGCCACTCTGGGTGCCGAAGAGGATGCGCGGCTGCTTGCCACCCCGGAGCGGGTGCGGGTGCGCGGAGACGAGCTCAGCGAGGAACGCGTTGAGACGCGACGTGGGGACACGCGTCTCCCAGCCGGCCAGCGCCTCCTCGAGGGCCGGGACGAGCTTCTGCACATGGCGACCGGTCAGCGCAGAGACGTTGACGCGGGGCGCCCAGCGGACCTGCACGAGCTCGCGATCGATCTCGCGCTCGAGGTAGCGCTGGCGATCCTCGTCCATGAGGTCCCACTTGTTGTAGGCGATGACGAGCGCGCGGCCAGTCTCGACGACAAGCGAGAAGAGCCGCAGGTCCTGCTCGGCCAGCGGCTCGGAGGCATCGACCAACACGAGGGCGACTTCCGACTTCTCCAGGGCCGCGCGCGTGCGCAGGCTGGCGTAGTACTCGTGCCCGCTAGCCTCGCGGACACGCCGCCGGATCCCGGCGGTGTCGACGAACCACCACTCCTGGCCCCCGAGAACGATGAGCTCGTCCACCGGATCCACCGTCGTCCCTGCCACCGAGTCGACCACGACACGCGACTCCCCCGCGAGCTTGTTGAGCAGGGAGGACTTGCCCACATTGGGCTTGCCGAGCAGCGCCACGCGACGAGGACCGCCTCCGCGCACGCGACCCTGGCCCTCCTCGGGCAGCAGGTCCACCACCTCGTCGAGGAGGTCGCCGCTCCCCCGCCCGTGGAGGGCGGACACGGCATGCGGCTCCCCGAGGCCCAATGACCACAGTGAGGCCGCGTCGGACTCCGT
>JAPOJD010000085.1 GCA_029978585.1 Actinomycetota bacterium | reverse complement strand
CCCGGTGACACGCGACAAGGCGCACCCGACCGAGAAGCCGCTTGCCCTCCTGCTGGACCTGCTCAAGGTCGGCCGCCCCGGCGGCGCCGTACTGGATCCGTTCGCGGGCAGCGGCACCACGGGCGCCGCCGCGCTCCGGTCCGGGTGTTCGTTTCTTGGCTGTGAGATGTCGGCCGAGTACCACGCCATCGCAAGCGAACGCCTCCATTCGGAGGGCGCCGCCGCCACCCTCGCCGCCGTGCGCGCGGGGCAACAGGGGCTTTTTGATGGCGGCTAAGAAGCGCCACACCGCACCCACTGGCCCGCTCACGCTGGAGGCGCTGCTGACGTCGCCGCTCGGCTTCCGGCTGGAGGACGCGACGCCAGTGCAGCGCGCCCTGTGCCGGGCCATCGATGGCCGCCCCCTCGGCGAGCTGGCCGACGACCCGAACGTGGTGCGGGCCTTCGGTGGGCCGGAGGCCGTGGCTGCGCTGCCGCTGGAGCGTCCTCGGGAGTTCTACCTGGTGGCCGGGATCCGCGGCGCCAAAAGCATGATCGCGGCCGCCGCTGCCGTGCTCGCCACGCAAACGGTCGACGTGTCGCGGCTGAGCGCTGGCGACCTGGTGCGCGTGTCGGTCGTGTCGCTGTCGATCGATACCGCAAAGGCGGTCTACAACCACGTTCTGGGCAACGTCCTCGCCTCGCCGCCCCTGCGGGCGCTCCTGGTCGACGAGCCCACCAGCGACGCCATCGTGCTGCGCCACCCGAGCGGGCGCCCGATCGAGATCAAGATCGTCGCGGGCAGCAAGGCGGGCGGGACGTTGGTTGCCCGCTGGAACGCGGCGGCCATCTTCGACGAGGCGCCACGCATGAGCGGCGATGAAGCGGTGGTGAACTTCAGCGACGCACGCTCAGCCGTGCTCGGCCGCCTCCTGCCCGGCGGCCAGCTCCTCGCCCTCGGCTCGCCGTGGGAGGCGCGCGGCCCCGTGTACGAGATCGTGCAAGAGGGCCACGGTCGGCCGACGCGGGCCCGCGTGGTGGCACGCGCCCCGGCGCCGGTGCTCAACCCGGTATGGTGGACAGCCGACCGCGTAGCGAGCTTCCGCGCGACCGACCCGGAGCTAGCCCGCACGGACATCGACGCGGAGTTCGGCCTCACCGCCGGGGCCTCGTTCTTCGTCGACTCCGACTTCGAGGCGTTTTTCTCGGACCTTGCCGCCGTCGACGTGGAAGGCGGCGACAAGGTGGCCAGCGCCGTTGACCTCGGCTTCGTGCGCAACTCAGCCACGCTGGCGATCCTGTCCGAGCGCGGCGGTGTGGCCCACGTCGCGTACCTCGAGGAGCAGCGCCCCGAGCCCACGCGCGCCCTCGTGCCCTCGGAGGTGTGCGGGTCGTTCGCCGCGCAGCTTCAGGCCCGCTCCTGCGGATCCGCGGTGGCGGACGGGCATTACCGCGAGACCCTCCGCGAGCACACCGACCCCATCGGCGTCAGCTTGTACGACTCCTGCGGCCCTGGTGAAAGATTCCTGGCGCTCCGTGCGGCGATCCGCGCGGGGCAGGTGCGCTGCCATCCGGCGCTCCCGCAGGCTCAACGGCTCCGGGAGCAGATGGCCCTGGTGCGCCCGAAGCTGGCGCCCGGAGGCACCCTCAGCGTCGTGCTGCCCGAGTCGTCAGACGGCTCGCACTGCGACCTGGCGGACGTGCTTGCGCGCGCCGTGTGGGGGTGGCAGCGGTACGGAGGCACGCCTCTGCCCGGAATCGACCACGAGTGGGCCCCAGGCGAGCGGGAACTCTTGCAGCGCATCGAACGCCGAGAGGCGGAAGAATGGTGGGAACAGTGAAGCTAGACGTAGACGACTTGGAAAAGCTGGTCGGCACCCTCCGGCGCCTCGGCGTCCTGGAGTACCGCGATCAAGAGGTGAGCATCATCCTCGGGCCGCCTCCGCTGGAGCCCGCGACGCTGGGCGTGGAGCCTGACGACGCGAAGGAAGAGGAGGGATCGTGGTGATCACAGATCGACGCTGGTACCTGGCCAGCAAGGGCGACGTGCATGGGGCGCTCAAGGAGGCCGTCGAGGTCACCCTCGGGTGCGAACGTCCGCGACTGTCGGAGGCCGCGCGCCTGCTGACGTTGTTCCGCGAGAAGCGCGGGACGTTCGGGTCGATGGGCCTCAACTTGCCGCTGACCGTCTCGCGCCTTGCGCGCAACCAGCTACGCTCCCTCGTCAAGACCGCACAGAGCCGCATCCTGGCGATCAAGCCGGTGCCCTTCTTCTGCTCGGAGGGCGGTGACCTCGACCTCCGCACGCGGCTGGAGATGCTCAACGAGGCAACCGCCGGCCTGTTCGTGGCCACCCGCTTCGATGACGACTTCGCACCGCTGATGGTGCTCCACGGCGCCCTCCTCGGCACCGGGCACGTCAAGGTGTACGCCCACCAGGGCAAGGTCGCGGTCGAACGTGTGTACCCATGGGAGGTATTCGTCGACCAGCTCGACGGGCTCTACGGCCAGCCACGCACGCTCTACCAGGTGCGCTGGCTGGACCGCCCGGTGCTGCGCGAGATGTTAGACACGCCGAAAGCGCGTGAGGCCATCCGCCTCGCACCAACCGACCGCGCCGAGTGGGCGGGTTGGGTGCAGGGGCTCGGCGAGCCGGTGCGCGTGATCGAGGCGTGGCACCTCGCGGACAGCGAGGGCAAGGGAGGGCGCCATGTGATTGCCCTCGACAACGCCACGCTGCGCGACGAGGAGTATGTGTACGACGAGTTCCCGGTGGTGACCTACCGCTGGAGCGACGCGGAGGATGGGTTCTGGCCCGACGGCCTCGGACACGAGCTGTACGGCAAACAGTTGGAGATCAACCGGATCTCCGACGCCATTGCGGAGACGGTGCGCCGGTGCGCGTGGCCTCGGGTGTTCGTCGAGCACCGCTCCGAGGTGAGCGCCGCGCAGCTTGACAACACCATCGGAAGCATCGTCCGCTACCGGGGCGTGATGCCTCAGACGGTGGCAGCGCAGGGCCTCACGGCAGAGGCACGGCAGCACCTGGCGGACCTGGTGCAAAGCTGCAACGACGACACGGGCATTTCTGCCTACGCCTCCTCCTCGACGAAGCCCGCGGGGCTCCAGAGCGGCCGAGCGCTGCGCATCTACGCCGACCAGCAGGACGGACGGCTGCGCGATCCGGGCGAGAAGTGGACGGCGGCGCGGGTCGCGGTCGGTCGTGCGATGGTGCGCGCCATGCGCGAGATCGCCGCCGAGAATCCCCGCGCCGAGGTGCTGTTCACCGACCCCAAGGGCAAGGCCATCCGGCGCATCGTGTGGGCTGACGTGGACGTGCCCGACGAGCGCCTCGATATGATCTGCCAGCCGGTCAGTAGCCTGCCGCAGACCCCGGCGGCCAAGGCGGCGCTGCTGGACGAGCTGTACAACGGCGGCGCCATCACGCTGGAAGAGTACCGCGACGGCCTCGACCTGCCGGACGTGAAGGCGTTGACCGACCCGGCGAAGGCGCCGCGCCGGGCCATCGAGAAGAGCCTGGACGTGATCTGCAAGGAGAAGCGGTACGTCTCGCCGGAGCCGTTCTTCCCACTGGAGATGGCCCGCACCCTCGGGGCCCAGCGCTACTGCCAGGCGTACGTCGACGAGGCGGACGACCTGGTGCTGGAGCTCCTGCGCCGGTGGGTGCAGGACTGCTCCGACCTGATCGCGTCGATGGCCGCACCGCAAGGCGCACCGCAAGAGGCGCCTCCTCCCGAGATGGCGCCACCGGAGATGCCCGTGGAAGGCGCCGCCCCCGCAGAGATGCCCATCTGAAAGGATCCGCATGACCGAAGCGCAAGAGACCACGACCGAAGCCACGCCCACGCCACCGCCTGCAGAGACCACACCGCCGGAGCCCACGGAGCCCAAGGGCAAGGCGCCCCTGCCCGAGCGCATCGCCAAGGCCGAGGCCGCGGTGCAGCGGCGCAAGGAGCAGGCTGCCCGCGAGCGCGCGGCGCGCGAGGAGATCGAGGCGAAGTACCGCTCGACCGCGAGCGAGTACGAGAAGACGCGCGCCGAGGTCGAGCGGATCCGCTCCCTCAAGGAGCGCGCGGCCGACGGCGACGACGAGGCGATTGCGGAGTTGCTCGGCTTCGACTTCGACCACCTGACGCGGCTGAAGCTCCAGCCGGAGGAGGCGAAGGCGGCAAGGCAGGCGAAGAAGGGGTTGACCGAGACCGAGAAGAAGATCCAAGACCTCGAGGCCAAGCTCAAGGCGCGCGAGGAGCAGGAGGCCGCGGCAGCGGTGGAGATGGAGCGCCGGTACTTCCTCCAGGCGGCAGAGCAGCTCGCGCCCGAGATGCCCGACCTGGAGGCGCTGGACCGCAGCGACCTCCTCGCCCTCGGCGAGTCGCTGGCGCCGGCCTTCTTCAAGGAGCACGGCAGGCCGCCCACGTTCCCCGAGCTGGCCCGGGCGGTAGCAGAGCACGTCCGCCCGTACCACGAGCGGATCGTGGCGGCCTACAGCAAGCGCAAGCCCGCCCCCCCACCGGCGCCCACGAAGAAGGCTGCGAGCCCCGGACCGTCGACGGTGCCCGCCAGCGCAGCGAGCACCAGCGCCGCGGAGCAGAAGAGCCTGTCAGAAGAGGAGCGCCGGGAGGCGGCGATCCGCAAGGCGAAGGAGTTGCTGGGAGGCTCTTGACGGATCGGCCAGGCTGTGGGAAGGATGGCTCGTGCTGCCGGCCTGCCGCTCTCGTCCGTGGGCGGTAGGCCGGTAGACGACCTTTCCTCGGTGGTTCTCCGGCTCGGCCCCGCAGGCTTCCCTCCTGCGGGGCTTCTCCTTTTTCTTGACCGATGGCCGGGGACGTGTATCGTTTCGTTACTCGCGGCGAGTAGCCGATACCCGGGGGCGGCCCCCGGCGGGCACCGGTCCCGATCTCCTGCCGTGCGCCTCCATGCGCGTCGACCTCCCTCCCGGGGCTTCGCGCGTGACGCACCCCGGCCACGACAGGACCGCTCCATGGCTGCAAGCGCCGTATCCAACGTCTCCGAAATCCTCAAGACGATCTACACCCCGGGCGACCAGAAGACGCTCTACGAGAACGCCCCGCTGATGGGCCTCGTGAAGAAGGACACCGGGTTCAAGGGCAAGGACCGCGCGGTCACCCTGCGCTACTCGCCGGAGCCCGGTGGCTCTGCGACCTTCGCCTCCGCGCAGGCGAACAAGAACCCGAGCAAATACAAGCAGTTCATCGTCACCCGCAGGACGGACTACGTGCTGTCCTCGCTGACGACGGAGCTGTACCGCGCCGCCAAGGGAGGCGGAGAGGCGGCCATCGTCGACGCTCTCCAGTCGATCTTGTTCGGCATGAAGAACACGGCGAAGCGCTCTCTCGTGACCTCGCTCTACCGCAACGGCGGCGGCTCGCGGGCGCAGGTCCAGAGCGGCATGGCGACGAACACGATCACGCTCACCAACCCCGACGACATCGTGAACTTCGAGGTCGGGATGAAGCTGGACGGGAGCGCCAACGACGGCACCACCGGCGCCGTCACCACCGGCGGCGCGGCCAGCGAGATCGTTGCCATCGACCGCGACCTCGGCACCCTCACCAACACCGGCGCCAACTGGAACGCGGCCACCGGAATCAACGGCCTGCTCGCTAACTGGCACCTGTTCCGCCAGGGCGATTTCGGCCTCACGCTGATCGGCCTCGACGGCTGGATCCCCAGCTCCGTCAGCGCAACCCTGTTCTACGGCGTCGACCGCACCGCAGACAGCGAGCGCCTGGCCGGCTGCCGCCTCTCCACCGCCGGTGCCACCGTCGAGGAGACGATCCTGAACCTGCTGAAGCGGGTCTATCGCGCGGGCGGTTCCCCCGATCACGTCTTCCTGCACCCCGAGAAGTTCAACAAGCTGGTGAAGGAGCTCGGCTCGAAGCGGACCTACACCGACGCGCGTTCCTCCGACGCGAGCGTGGGCTACCGCGGCCTCGTGATCGAGGGCCAGGGCGGGCAGGCGAAGGTGTTCAGCGATCCCAACTGCCAGGTGAACACCATCTGGGCGCTCACCCTCGACACCTGGAAGCTGGCCACCCTCGGCGAGCCCATGAGCCTGCTCGACGAGGACGGCAACATGATGTTGCGCGAGTCCACCGCGGACGCCCTCGAGCTGCGCATGGCCACCTACGGCGCGCTGATCTGCGACGCTCCCGCCTACAACGGCCGCGCCCCGGCGCCCTGAAAGGAGACGACCATGGCCGACTCCACGTTCAGGACTCACGACGTCGTGCCCGGGGTGGTGCGCTTCGGCGGCGCCTTCCGCCCCAACGGCGGCAGCCCGCTCAGCGACAGCGCGGCGCGTAACACCCTCTTTGGCATCGCCACCATCACCCGCACAGGCACCGGCCTCTTTACCGTGGTGCTCCCCTTCGGGGGCGGTTCGATCCGGCGCATCTTCGTCGGCTACCGCCTCTCGGCACTGCCGGCGGCCGTGGCCTCCATCATGGTGCTCGGGGCGCCTTCGGTGTCCGCGGACGCCATCTCCTTCCAAGTCCAGTACGCCCAGAACAACGTCGCCGCGGACATTGCGGACAACGCGGCCAACTGGATCGACTGGGAAGTCGTCCTCGACAACGGGACGGTGCCTTGATGAAAGGCCCGTCAGTCGCCGTCGTCCTTTCCGGCAAGGGCAAGCCCTCGCGCGAGCCCTCCGAAGAGGTCGACATGATGGACGACGAGGAGAGCGAGTCCACCGACCCCATCGACCTGTTCATCGAGTCGATGGGCGGCACGCCCTCGCCGGAGGCCCGCAAGGCGTTCAAGCTCGCGGTCAAGTCGTGTAGCGAAGGCTACGAGGAGGAGTGATCCGTGGCGGTTGTCGTATCGCAAGCCAGTCTCCGGGCACGGGTGCGGACAGCGATCCGGCAGCCGAACGCCAACGGGTTCATCTCCGATGCGGAGGTCAACACCCTCGTGCAAGAGGGCGCGTATGAGCTGTACGACCTCCTCGTTGCCGCACGCGGCGCGGACTACTACTCGACGCGCTGGGGGAGCAACACGGCCCCCGGCGGTCGAGAGATCGCGCTGCCTGCGGACTTCTACAAGCTCTGCTCGATCATCATCACGGACACGCCTGGCCCCTCGTCCGGGCTCAACCCTCCCGCGTCGCAAAACTGGGTCGAGATGCAGCGGATGAAGTCCGCGGAGTACGCGATCCAGGAGAGCCTCACGGGCAGCAATTACCTCCTGGTCAAATACCAGCTCGCGGGCACGCAGAACCAGGGCACCGGGGTCATCACGGAAACGATCCGGCTGTTCCCGGTGCCCCAGGCTGCGTGGAACGTCCAGGTCGTCTACCTGCCTCGCCTCGACCTCTCCAACGATCCGGTAAGCGGTGAGCCGATCTACAACGGCGTCGACGGCTGGGAGTCGTACATCGTGGCGCACGCCTGCTCGACCATCGCGGCGATGCAGGAGGACGACCCGGGGTTCTGGATGGCCAAAAAGGCCGAGATCAAGGACCGAATCCAGGCCCTTGCGCCCTCGCGCGACCAGTCGCAGCCGGAGCAGGTCAGCGACCGATGGGCGGATCGCTACCTCCTCGATTACCCCAGGAGGCTCCTGCCTTGGCCGTGACGCTCCCCACCCTCGACGGGGCCAAGGACGTGCCTGCCCTGGTGCGCCTCCTTCGCGGCTGGGGCGATGCCCTTGCGCGCGCCCTGCGCCTCCCGGCGCTGTCCGAGCGAGGCGTGCTGCTCCAGAGCGTAGCCCTGTCCGCGGGGTCCACCACCGTCGACCACGGCCTGGGCCGCGCGCCCTCCGGGTGGCTCGTGGTGCGCTCCCGAGGTGCCGCCGGTGCGGGCATCGCAGAGGTGTCCTCGGACGCGCGTAGCCTCGTCCTGACCGCCACGGCGGCCGTGTCTGTCGACCTGTGGGTGTGGCCATGACCCTTGCGCGCGACGTGATCGACCTGCCTCCGAACGGGGGCATCGACCAGGGCCGGTCAAAGTACCTGCCGGTGCCGTTCCACAAGGTCACGAACTTCTACTTCAACAAGTTCGGAGCGTTGGAGAAGCGCGCCGGGCTCCAGCAGACCACCGACGTAACGACGGACGCCACGCCCTTCGGCACGCCCGTCGACGCGGTGGGCGTCGCGGGGCCCGAGCTGGTCGCCCTCGGCACGCGCGCAGAAGACAGCGCGGCCTCTCCCGGCGAGGCAGGGCCGTACCTGTGGAGCTACAGCACCAGCGCCTCCGCGTGGGCGCCGAAGACCAGCGTGCCAGGGCTCTCCGTGGAGCGCCTCCCCTGCGTCCGCGGGGAGACCGACCTGGACGACGGCGTGCAAGTGGCCCGCATCGGCTCCGTCGAGATGGCCATCTGGCGCGTCGGTACCGTCTGCTACGGACGGATCGTCGACCGCGCCACCGGCGCCGTGCTGCTCGACAACGTGCAGCTCGTGAACAACGGCCTCTCGGGGCCCGCGGGCAAGTACATCCTCTTCCCCTGCGGGGGCGTGTTCACCGTCGTCTACCTGTCGTCGGTGACGGCGCTCCAGCTCCGCCGGAGCACGATCCACCCGACCACGCTGGCGGTCAGCAGCGCCAACGTGGGCGCGGCCTACGGCGGTGCCGTGTCGCAGTGGGACGCGATCCCCACGGTCACAGGCAAATGGGCCGTGGCCGTGCTGTCCGGCGGCTTCGCCGGGGACGTGGTGACACGACGGATCAACAACGCCACCGCAGGCGTCGACGCCTTCGTCGCAGAGCTAGGCCGCGCCGGGAGCACCGTCTCCCTCGGCTTCCGGCCTGGCTACGGTTACCTGCTCCTCGCGTGGGACAACCGCACCGACGTGCGGGCAAAGCATTACGTCGAGTCGACGCTGGTGACCGCGCTTGCGGACTGGCTGGTGGAGCCGGTGGCGTCGTTCGTGAACATCTACGGCCTGGCCGCGCAGATCGACGACCAGAACCGTAGCTTCGTGCTGATCCCCTCGTTGGGCGCCGGCAGTAACCCGGGATTCTCCTTCCGCGCCTTCGACACCTTCGGCGCCGCGCTGATGACCACACGCCGCGTG
>JAPOJD010000240.1 GCA_029978585.1 Actinomycetota bacterium | reverse complement strand
GAACTGCGTTGAGGGGGGGGTGGTGTCGCTCCCCACGGGGTGTCGCGCGCCCCCCCCCGCCACTCAACGCAGTGGTCGGACCGGGCGCGTAGCCTCCCAGCGTGGCCAAGCCGACCGTCTCCTACGCCTGCACCGCCTGCGGTGCGGCGTCGCTGCGGTGGGTCGGCCGCTGCCCGAAGTGCCAGGAGTTCGGCACGGTCGTGGAGCAGGCCCCAACGACGTCCACCAAGGCCGCCAAGACCGGCCGCGCCACCGCCCGGGGCCGCCCCGCGCAGCCCGTCACGGAGATCGCCGAGGAGCGCGTACGCCGCATGCCCTCGGGCGCGGGTGAGTTCGATCGCGTGATCGGGGGTGGCCTCGTCCCGGGCCAGGTCGTGCTGCTCGCCGGGGAGCCCGGCGTCGGCAAGTCGACCATGCTGCTGTCGGTGGCACACGCCTTCGCCCAGCAGCACCGCGGAACGGCCCTCTACGTGTCCGGTGAGGAGTCCGCCGACCAGATCGCCCTGCGCGCCCGGCGGATCGGCGCGGTGTCAGAGCGGCTGCTCATCGCCGACGACAACGACCTCTTCACGATCCTCGGCCAGATCGAGCACCACCGGCCCGCCCTCGTGGTCATCGACTCGGTCCAGACCATCGCCAGCCCGGAGTTGGAGGGCCGCGCAGGCGGCGTATCACAGGTCATCGAGGTGACCTCGGCGCTGACCCGCACCGCCAAGCAGCGCGGTATCCCGATGCTGCTGGTCGGGCAGTCCACCAAGGAGAACTCCATCGCGGGCCCGCGTGCTCTGGAGCATCTCGTCGATACCGTGCTCACCTTCGATGGCGAGCGTACGACGGCCCTGCGGCTCCTGCGCACGACGAAGAACCGCTACGGTCCCGCCGACGAGTTCGTGTGCTTCGAGCAGACCGAGAGCGGGCTGCGCGAGGTCGCCGACCCCTCGGAGCTCTTCCGCGGCCACCGCGAGGAGCCCGTCCCGGGGACGTGCGTCACGGTCACGATGGAGGGCCGGCGCGCGCTGCTCGCGGAGATTCAGGCGCTCGTGTCGAACAGCACCCTGTCGAACCCGCGCCGCGTCGTGACGGGCATGGACACCACGCGCATCATCACTCTCGCGGCCGTCACCGAGAAGGCCGGTCTGAAGGGACTGTCCTCGGTCGACATCTTCGTGGCGACGGTGGGCGGAGCCCAGATCGCCGATCCGGGCGCCGACCTCGCGGTGTGCCTCGCGATCGCGTCGTCGGCAGGGGGTGCCCCCATGCCAGCGGATGTCCTCGCCATCGGCGAGGTGGCCCTGTCCGGCGACGTGCGGCCGGTGCCGTTCCTCGCCCAGCGGGTCGCGGAGGCTCGTCGGCTCGGCTACCGCCGCATCCTCGTCCCCGCGGGTTCCCTCCCGCGGCTGGATACCGCCACGGTGAGCGGCTCCAAGATCACCGAGATCACGCATGTCTCAAGGGGGCTGGAGTCCCTCAATCGCATCGCCAAGACCGGCCAGTGAGGATCCTCCACGGAAGATTCCGTGCGGAGATCCCTAGGGAGTTAGCCGCAAGGTGTTCGATGTCGCGCCGCCGCCGGTGAAGTACACCCACAGCGTCTTGCGCTTCGCCACTCCGCGTGACCACGTGAAAGTACCGTCAGCGCTGACCAGCCTGGTCGCGCCGGTGGTGAAGGGCTCACCACGCGAGGTCCGGGTGTGCACGGTCACCATGCCGCCCATCCCGAAGCCGGTCGTCGATCCGACGACCTCCACAGCGCGACCCGCGCGCGTGCCCGTGATCACGATGGTGGGGCGCGCCACGGCCCGAGGCGTCACCGCATTGCTGCGCGCCGAGGTCACCGACCAGCCCGCTGCGCTGAGCGCCCGCACCGTGAACGTGTAGGCCGTGCCGTTGGTGAGGCCGGTGATCTCGCAGGTCGTCACCGACACCAGGCAGGTCCTGCCCCCTGGCGATGACACCGCCTCGTACGTCGACACCGCGTAGGAGCCCTGGGATGCCGACGGCAGCCACGACACGGAGGCGGACGCATCGCCGGCGGTCGCCGTCACCGACAGTGGGGCGGACGGCGGGATGGGAGTGGGTGGCGTGGGTGACGGGATGGTGTAGGT
>JAPOJD010000150.1 GCA_029978585.1 Actinomycetota bacterium | reverse complement strand
ATTCTTGATGTCGTCGCGGATCGGGCGGACGTTGTCCGGTCTCAATCTAGTTGGCGAAAATCTCATCTAACTGGCGATAATCCGGAATCGGGCCTCTGTCTCATTTAAAGTGGCGGAATGTCGCCGGGGGTGCAGAGTCCGCTTTCGTCGTTTTCCGGGCTGGTGAACCTGACTTCGGAAACGCGGGTGGTGTTCATGGTCGACGAGGTCGTCCACAACGAGCCGGTCTCGGGAAAGGTTGCGGCGTTCCCCGTCCACGAGGGCTCCCCTGTGCGGAGTTTCCCCGCGTGGCAAGGGAAGCGGAACTGGGTGCACGGACCGGCCGGCCTCGACGTGGGGGCCAGGACCCCTCCGGAGGTCGCGGTGTCCATCGTGGCGGAGATCCTGGCCGAGCGGGCCGACCCTGGCCCGAGCCCGACTACCAGTGGCAGCGCTTCAGCGATGCCGTGCTCGGACTCGTGCGCGAGACCGGGACGCGCCTCACCGTGGGCCTCTCGGCCATCCCGTGGCCCGCGCCGCACACCCGCCCGCTGGGCGTAACGATCCACGGCAACGCGTCCTCCCTGGTGTCCAGCCCGCATGCACTTGCCGGCAACATCCAGGTGCCCGGCCACATCGGCGGCCTCCTCGAGCTCCGCCTCGGCGAGGCGGGGGAGCAGGCCATCGGCATCGCGACGCACGTGCCCCACTACCTGGGTCAGTTCGAGTACCCGGCCGCCGCGATCACCTCGATCGAGGCACTCTGCGCGGCGACCGGGCTGGTGCTCCCGGTCGACGACCTGCGGGCTCCCGCTTCCCGCGCGGAAGGTGAGATCGCCCAGCAGCTGCAGAACAGCGAAGAGTTCGTGACCATCGTCCATGCGCTCGAGCAGCAGTACGACCAGCTCGCGGCTCTGCGCGGCACTGCCGCCCCGGCCTCGAGCGGGTCGGACCTGGCGCCCGGGGGTCAGGTGCCCTCGTGCGACGAGATCGCCGCCCAGGTCGAGCAGTTCCTGGCAGACATGCATGACCGCGAATCCGGCGACCCCCGCGAGGGCTGATTCGCTTCCGCAAACGCTCCCAGGTATGCCAGGATTCCTCACTGGTTCGTGAGGAGGGATGTTGCGCAACCGCGTTCAGCTCATCGCGTACGCCGACCGGTGCGGGGGTGATCTTCCCGGCCTGTCGGCTCTCCTTCGGGGGCCCTGGCAGGGGGTCTTCGAAGGAGTGCACCTGCTGCCCTTCTACACGCCGTATGACGGCGCCGACGCGGGCTTTGATCCCATCGACCACGAGGCAGTCGACCCGCGGCTCGGATCCTGGGCGGACATCGCCGACATTGCGGTCGATCACGACGTCATGGCAGATGTCATCGTGAACCACGTGTCCGCTGACTCTGCCGCATTCCGTGATGTGCGGCAACGTGGTGCCGCTTCGCCGTGCGCCGAGATGTTCCTCACCTTCGACTCCGTTTTCCCGGGTGGCGCGCGCGAGGAGGACCTCGCGATGATCTACCGGCCACGCCCCGGACTTCCCTTTACTCCCTTCACTCTGGGCGCCCAGAGAAGGCTGGTCTGGACGACCTTCACGGCGCAGCAGGTCGATATCGACGTCCGTTCCGATCCCGGACGTGCCTATCTCGAGTCCATACTCGATCGGCTTGCGGGCGCAGGGGTGTCGCTCGTGCGGCTCGATGCGGTCGGGTACGCCATCAAGACGGCGGGTACCTCGTGCTTCATGACACCCGACACCTTTGCCTTCATCGACGACCTCACACGGTCCGCGCACGGCCGTGGGCTGGAACTGCTCGTCGAGGTGCACTCCTACTACCAGGATCAGATCGACATCGCCGCCGTCGTGGACTGGGTGTACGACTTCGCGCTGCCTCCGCTGGTCCTGCATGCGGCGTACACCGGGGACCACGCCCCACTGCTGGAATGGCTGCGGATCCGCCCCGGCAATTCCATCACGGTGCTCGATACCCACGACGGTATCGGCATCGTGGACGTGGGAGCGGACCCAAGGGATCCGGAGCGAGCGGGTCTGCTCGATGATGGGCAGCTCGATGCGCTGGTGGAAGGCATCCACTGCCGCTCAGGGGGACAGAGTCGCCTGGCCACGGGGTGGGCCGCGTCCAATGTCGACGTCTACCAGGTCAACTCCACTTTCCTGGACGCTCTCGGCGGCGATGAGCGCGCGTACCTCGCAGCCCGCGCCCTGCAATTCTTCATCCCGGGGATCCCGCAGGTCTACTACGTGGGCGCGTTGGGTGGCCGCAACGACATGGACCTTCTCAAGCGCACCGGGGTGGGCAGGGACATCAATCGTCACCGGTACGACGACGAGGAGATCGATCGGGCCTTGCGAACTCCGCTCGTGCGAGCCCTTGGGAGCCTCGCGCGCCTGCGCAATGAGTCGCCCGCTTTCGACGGCGAATGCCGCGTGGAGGCGGCGGGACCTGGCATCCGTGTGGTGCGCTCGACCGCGGATGCGACCGCGACGCTTGAGGTCGACCTGGCTGTGGGATCAGCGCGCATGGCCTGGACGGGCCCGGGTGGCAGTGGGCGAGTGGACGACCTGGTCGCGGAATCCCTGGCGGTGAGCTAATGAGTGCCACGGCGAACATCGAGCCCCAGTTGCCCGGTGACCTCGTCGTGGGCACGGCCACGGCCTCCTGGCAGGTGGAAGGCGATGTCGCTGGGCGCGGGCGTTCCATCTGGGACGACTTCGCCGAGGTCCCGGGCGCGATCGTCGATGGCACCACGGGCGAGCCAGCCTGCGATCATCTGCGCCGCTTCGACGAGGACCTCGCCCTGTTGGCCGATCTCGGATTCGACGCGTACCGCTTCTCCGTGAGTTGGCCGCGTGTGCAGCCCACCGGTCGCGGCGAGTTCCGTCACGAGGGCCTGGATGTCTACGACCGCATGGTCGACCGACTGCTGCAGCGGGGCATCGCCCCCATCGTCACGCTCTACCACTGGGATCTCCCCAGCGAACTGCCTGGCTGGGGAAGTCATGAGACCGCCGAGCGCTTTGCGGCTTACGCCGGCGCGGTGGCTGAGCGCCTCGGCGACCGGGTCTCGCGCTGGGCCACGCTCAACGAGCCCTGGGTGGCCGCCTATCTCGGGCACGCCAGCGGCATCCACGCTCCTGGCGCCCGCGATCCCGGCCTGGCGATCTCCTCGGCCTACCACCTCATGCTCGCGCACGGCCTGGGCATGCGGGCGCTCCGCGCGGCAGGAGCGCGTGATCCCGGGATCGTGCTCAACCTCATCCCGGTCTACGCCGAGGACACCGCGAGCGCGGCAGCCGCTCGGCATATCGATGGATTGCACAACAGGTTCTTCCTGGACCTCCTGGCCGGGCGCGGCATCCCTCAGGACGTGCGTGAGGCCACGGGCGGATTCTGCGACTGGGGATTCGTGCGCGATGCCGACCTCGCTGCGATTGCCGAGCCCCTGGACTGGCTGGGGGAGAATTACTACTCCGTCATGCGAGTGGCGCGGGCGGAGAGCCCGGGACCCGGGCTCGAGGCCTATCCGGGTTGCCCCTCTGCGGCGTTCGCGCCTCGCGAGCCGACGACGGCGATGGGTTGGGAGGTATACCCCGCCGGTCTCGTCGACGCGCTGCAGATGGCCGCGACTGCCCTGCCAGGCGTGCCCCTATGGGTGACCGAAAACGGAGCCGCCTACGAGGACGATGTCATCGCGGGGGCGGTGCGAGATTCCGAGCGGGTCGACTACTTCCGCCAGCACATCTGGTCGCTGCTGCAGGCCCGGGAGTCGGGCATAGACGTGCGCGGCTATCTCGCGTGGTCCCTACTGGACAACATCGAGTGGGCTGAGGGATTCACCAAGCGCTTCGGCATCGTCCGCGTCGATCCGGAGACCCTCGACCGCGCGCCCAAGGAAAGCGCACTGTGGTGGAAGGCGAGGCTCGCCGACCGCCTCAGCCCTTGACCGATCCTGCCAGGAGTCCGCGGACGAAGAAGCGCTGCAGGGCGAAGAAGACGATGAGCGGCACGATGATGGCGATGAAGGCGCCCGCCGTGATGAGGTGCGTCTTGGCGCCGTAGCTGCCGACGATGTTGGCGAGGTATGCCGTGATCGGTGCGACATCGGGCGTGCCGCCGGCAAAGGTAAGGGCGACCAGCAGGTCGTTCCACACCCACAGGAACTGGAAGATCGCGAATGAGGCGATGGCCGGCACCGACAGCGGAAGGATGATGCGCCAGAAGATCGTGAAGTGACTGGCTCCGTCGACGAGTGCGGCCTCGATCACGTCCCGAGGCAGTTGGGCCATGAAGTTGTGCAGCAGGAAAACTGCTAGCGGCAGGGCGAACATGGTGTGGGCCACCCACAGGGGGATGTAGGTGCCGCCCAGGTTGAGATCGGGTACGACGGTCACCGGTCCGATGCTCCAACCAAGGTTGAACATCTGGAGAAGCGGGAGCAGAGCCATCTGCAGTGGCACGATCTGCAAAGCGAAGATCGCGAAGAAGAGGATTGTGGCGCCCCGGAAGGGAATCCACGCCAGTGCGTAGGCGCACATCGTGGCGATGACGAGCGGGAAGATCGCCGCGGGGAGAGCGATCGCGAAGGAGTTGAAGAAGTAAGGCAGGATGCCGCCACTGATCACGTCGCCACCACCGAGGACCTCGACGTAGTTCTCGAGGGTCAGCTCGGGGTCGGTGACGACCGTCCACCAGCCGCTATTGACCGCGGGCCCGGAGGGTCGCAGCGAGGTGACGAGCAGGCCGAAGGTGGGGATGGTCCACAGAATCGTGATCACGATGACCACGGCGGTCGCCCAGGGGCTGCTCAGGCTGCGGCGCGCCGCCTGAGGAATAGAGGGTCCCTTGCCGGCGGGTGCCGGCATCGGGATGACTTCGTGCGCTTCTACGCTCATCGGATCGCT
>JAPOJD010000068.1 GCA_029978585.1 Actinomycetota bacterium | reverse complement strand
CCTGCGCAAGTACCTGCGGGTCTAGCGGGTTCTGGTGCCGCACTCGAGGGTCGAGTCGACGTGGTAGTCGTGTCGCGCCTTGCGGTTCTGCGCGATGACCTTCCGGCCCGTCTCCCTCGGCACCGGAACCCGCTATACCCGCAGGTACTTGCGCAGGGTGAAGAACGCCGCCAGCCCGGCCAGGAGGATGCCGACGAGGAAGAGGATCGGCGCGATGGACCAGATGGCGTCCCAGCCGACGAACGCGGTGAATTGGAAGGCCGGGGCAAGGACTCGGTCGATGACGAATGCCTTGACCAGGATCAGCCCACCGGTCGCGAGAAGGGCCCCGATGGCGGCGGCCACAGCCGCCTCCAGGAGGAAGGGCAGCTGGATATAGAAGTTGGAGGCGCCGACCAGCCGCATGATGCCGGTCTCGCGGCGACGGCTGAAGGCGGCCACACGCATCGTGTTGACGATGAGGAGGACGGTGACGATGAGCATTGCGATCGCGATGACGAGCGCAATTGCCTGGAGGCCGCCGAGGAGCTGGAAGAAGCGGTCCAGGAACTGTCTCTGGTCATTAACCTGCTCGACACCCGGCCTGCCACTGAAGGCCGACGCGACGATCTCGTACTTCGTGGGATCCGACAGCTTGACCCGGAAGGACTCCGGGAGCGCGTCGACCGTCACGTTGTCCACGATCGGGGAGTTGCGGTACTGCTCGATGAAGCGGTCGTACGCCTCCTGCTGCGACTCGTAGAAGATCTCCTGGACCAGCGGCTCCAGGGACTCCAGGTCTGAGCGGATCTGGTCGCGCTGGACGTCGGTCACCTTGCCCCCGGAGCACGACGGCGTCTCCGAATTGTCGTTGCAGAGGAAGATGGAGACCTCGACCTTGTCGTACCAGAAGTCCTTCATGGTGTCGACCTGCGCACGCACGAGCAGGGACACGCCGAACAGGGCGAGGGACACTCCGACGGTGATGATGACGGCGAGGGTCATCGTCAGGTTACGGCGCAGGCCGTTCCAGACCTCGCTCAGGACGAAGCGGGCTCTCATATGTCGCTCCTACTGCGCGTAGCCGTAGACGCCGCGGGACTGGTCGCGGACCACGTGGCCGCGGTCGAGCTCGATGACCCGCTTGCGCATCTGGTCGACGATCGCGGCATCGTGAGTGGCCATCACCACGGTCGTACCGGTGCGATTGATGCGGTCGAGCAACTTCATGATGCCCACCGAGGTCGCCGGGTCGAGGTTGCCGGTCGGCTCGTCCGCGATGAGGATCACCGGCTTGTTGACGAAAGCGCGGGCAATCGCCACGCGCTGCTGCTCGCCGCCACTGAGCTCATCGGGCATGCGCGTTTCCTTGTCCTCGAGGCCAACCAGTTCGAGCACCTCCGGCACGATCCGGCGGATCTGGGACGACTTGCGGCCGATGACCTCCAGCGCGAAGGCGACATTGTCATAGACCGTCTTGTTCGGCAGCAGGCGGAAGTCCTGGAAGACCGTGCCGATCTGGCGCCGCAGCCCCGGAACCTTCCAGTTCGAGAGCCGATTGAGGTCCTTGCCGGCCACCCACACCCGGCCCTTGGTGGGCGCCTCCTCCTTGAGGACGAGACGCAGGAAGGGGGACTTGCCCGAGCCCGACGCGCCCACGAGGAAGACGAACTCCCCCTTTTCCACCTCGACGGAGACGCCGTCAAGGGCGGGACGGGCCTGGGTCGGATAGACCTTGGTCACGTTCTCGAACAGGATCACCCAACGAGTGTAAGCGCTCCCGGATCAGGGTCCCGCCAGCGACAGGCGGGGCGGGAGAGCCTCTCAGTTCTGAACGATGATCGTGCGCTGGGCGCGCAGCGCCATGATGAGGGCGACGATCCAGCCAATGATGGTCCAGCCCAGCAGCAGGTTGATCCAGAAGACCAGCCAGTGCGGCACGTCACGCACGCACGCGATGCACCACGGGAGCATGTAGCCCACGGTGACGATGGCCACGATGACGGACACGACCTTGGTCGCGGTCCAGGACCGGGCCTCGGGCTCGACGGAGTACGACGGCATGCGAGGACCCTACCTCAGGCGCGGGTCTCCTGCTGGCGACGCCACCGGATCCCCGCTTCGACGAACTCGTCGATCTCGCCGTCGAGCACCGCGGAGGTGTTGCCGGTCTCGACCTCGGTCCGCAGGTCCTTCACCATCTGGTACGGGTGCAGGACATACGAGCGCATCTGGGTCCCCCAGGATCCGGCCGAGTCGCCCTTCAGGGCGTCCATCTTCTCCTGCTCCTCGCGGCGCCGTTGCTCCAGCAGCCGCGACTGGAGCACGCGCATGGCCGCAGCGCGATTCTGGATCTGGGACTTCTCGTTCTGACAGGACACCACGATGCCTGTCGGCAGGTGGGTGATGCGCACGGCGGAGTCCGTCGTATTGACGCTCTGTCCCCCGGGTCCCGACGAGCGGAAGACGTCAATGCGGATCTCGGTCTCCGGGATGTCGATGTGGTCGGTCTGCTCCGTCACCGGCAGCACCTCGACCCCGGCGAACGACGTCTGCCGTCGACCCTGGTTGTCGAAGGGCGAGATGCGCACGAGCCGGTGCGTGCCCTGCTCCACCGACAGCGTGCCGTACGCGTAGGGGGCCTTGACAGCTAATGTCGCCGACTTGATGCCGGCCTCCTCCGCGTAGGAGGTGTCGTACACCTCGAAGGGCCAGCCATGGCGCTCGCAGTAGCGGGTATAGAGGCGCAGCAGCATCTCCGCCCAGTCCGCAGCGTCGACGCCCCCCGCTTCCGAACGGATCGTCACCAGGGCCTCGCGGGCGTCGTACTCCCCCGACAGCAGAGTGCGCACCTCGAGTTCGTCGATTTCCCGGCGCAACTCCACGAGCTCCCGCTCCGCCTCGCCCCAGGAGTCCGCATCGTCCTCGGCCTCCGCGAGCTCCACGAGGACGACGACGTCGTCCAGTCGGCGGCGTAGGCCCTCGACCCGGCGGATATCACCCTGCACGAGGGACAACTGCGACGTCACCGCCTGCGCGCGCTCCTGGTCGTCCCAGAGGTCCGGCGCCGAGGCCTCGGCCTCCAACTCTGCCGCCTGCTCCCGGAGCGCGGGAACGTCGAGGACGGCCTCGATGCTCGACAGGGTCTGCTCGAGGCCGGCGATCGCTTCAGCAGCGTCGGGGATGGCCATGGGTGCCCAGGGTACGTGGGACGCGAGGGCGCGGCGCAGGTCAGGGGGCGGCCGCGAGCTCCGACCACGCGGTCCACAGGGTGGCCTGCTCGGTGTCGCGGCTGTTGAGGGGTGTGAGCCCGTACTTCGTGAGGATCGTCCCAATGACGGAGGACAGGTCGTAGGTGGTGGAGTCCACCCCGGTGCGCGGCAGCCGATTGGACACGATGAGCGCGGGGATCCGCGTCCCAGGGCCGAACTCGTCATGCGCTCCCGGGGTCGCCTCCCCCTGGCCCGGAGGCGGCACATGGTCCCAGGCCCCGCCGAACTCGTCATAGGTGACGATCGTCAGGGTGTCCTGCGCGCACGGCCCCTCGTAGATCGACCGCAGCGCCATCGCCACCTGCTCGTCGCCGATGTAGGCGCTGCTGTAGCCGGGATGCTGGTTGAGCTTCCCGAGGGACTGGACGATGGACACCGGCTTCAGGCCGCAGGTGCTGCCCCGGGTGAGGTCCCACCACTCATCCGTGTCGCGCAGTTGGTCCTCGCGGTTCGCGCGGGTCTCCTCGGTCGCCGTCGACCAGTTGTAGAAGTAGTTGTAGGACTGGTGGTGGTACTGGAAGGACCCGTCCGGGCACTGCGGCCACGTCGTCATGGCGTTGGACGTCGGATCGGGACATCCCTGGTCGTTCACGACGACGCTGCCGTCCGCCGCGGGGTAGGACCGGGTCACGGGGCCATCGCCGTTCGTCCACCCTGGTTGTCCCACCCGCCCGACGGCATTCGACCAGCCGCCGGAATACCAGGCCCAGTCGATGCCGACCTCATTGAGGCGATCGCCCAGGGTGTCGTAGGTGAGGAGCGGCATCCGCGTCGCCGGGCTCGAGGTGGGCGGGTAGGGCCACTGCACGGAGAACGGCGTATTGACGACGTAGTCCCCGCACAGGTGGCCGGCGCGAGCGGAGGAGCCGCAGGCCTGCGTCAGCACGCCGTTGACCAAGCCACTCGGATCCGGCGACTTGTAGAGGTTGTACTGCCCGAGGGAGCTCGAGGACTTGGGGGTCTGCGTCACGGGCATGCCATTGCGGTCCAGTACCGAATACAGCGATGTCGGCGCGTCCTCCCAGATCGGGACCGTGGCACTGGACACCCATACGCCGTTGATGAACGAGCCCCCGAAGACTCCGGAGAAGAAGCGGTCGGCGACGGCGAAGCGCGGGGCACCCTTGCCCATGAGGTACTCGTAGACACGCATGCTCTTCGTGTCGTACTGGCCCATGACCAGGCCGGCGGCATTGCTTCCCGCGGCATAGCGGTTCTGCTTGCCGCCGTTCAATTGGTATTGCTCCTGGTAGAACTGATGCACGATGTCCTGCGTGCATCCGCCGGCCATCGCGGACGAGGAGTTCACCGGAGCGCCATTCGGCGGGAAGTTGCCGGGGAAGGGGCAGGTGATGGCCGACGCGGGCAGCGCCTCATTGAGCAGGAAGGGCTTCATCCGGAACGCCGACCCGAATCTGGGGTAGAGCTTGTTCGCCACGCCGGTACGGTCATTGCACGTCGCCGGTCCTGCCAGCCGGCCGGGGGCGAGGTTCACGTCGTTGATCAGCGCGCACCGGATGCTGTCGCCGTCCTGGTTCACCTGGCGCCAGGTCTCCTTCGGCGCGTTGGCCACGCCATCGACCTGCTCGCCGCCCACCGTGCCCCAGCGCCCGTAGAGCTTGTCGAAGCTGTTGTTCTGCATGTAGATGACGACGATGTGCTGGGTCGCCCGCGCGGCATTCCGCTCCACCTTCGTCAGCGGCGGCCGGGTTCCGGGGAACTGCTCCTGCGGCGGCATGACCGGCAGCGAGTCGTCGGCGAGGGTGACGATCGAGGTAGCGGTGCCCGAGGAGCCTCCGACCTGCCCGTCGGAGGAGGTCGCCGAGCCGGCCACGCCTGACATCGATGCTGCCGCGAGGCCGCACGCAAGGGCACCCGCAACCGCGAGCAGCCGGCTCACACCTTTACCCTGCACGCGACTCCCCTGCCGGCCCCGTCCCTGCACGCCACGTCCCCTCCCCGGACCCCCGCGGGCCCTGCGGCCGCGCCAGTCTAAGCCGACCCACTCCGCTGGCCGCCCGCCAACCGCGTTTTCACCGGGTAATTCGCGGCTCCCCGGCGGCCAGCGGAGAAGGGGCGAGTCGAGCGAGCAGTCAGCCCGACCGGTACGTGAGGGTTGCCGCCGCCTCGACCGTCAGCGTGTACCGGCCTGAGGGAGTCAACCAGCCCGAGAACGGCGGGCGAACGGAGTCCGACATCCGCACGACCACCTCCTGGTCGCGCAGGGATACGCCGTCCAGGTGCGCGCCACCCCGTGCGCGCTGGACGTGGCCGCGCACCGCCCCGCCCACCGCGGCAGGGTCGAGGCGGATTCGCGGGCTCGCACCGTTGGCGTAGTACTCGCCGATGTCGATGGCCTGGGCCCCGGCCAGGGCAGCAGAGTCCGCCTGCGATTGCAGGGCCCGCCGGGCGAGGAAGACCGTCGATGCGTCGACGACAACGGCCACCGCGATGATGCACACGACGATGAAGCCGAGACTGAGGATGAGGACGCTGCCGCGATCCTCGCGCAACCGCTGCGGCACAGCCACGCTCATGGCGAACTCCTTCGGAAGCTAAGCGAACTCCGGTATCCGGGGGTCGGGTGAATCGGAATGTCAGGGCGAACTGCGGTACTCGTCGATGGGGACGACATGCTCGGCGCTCACCGGGACCGCTCCGGGTGTCGTGGAGGCGAGCGAATCAGGCAGGAAGGGCAGCGGCACCCGGACTCCCAGGCGCACGGTGACCGTGGACCCGGGTGCGAGACACGGTCCGGCGCAGTCGATCCGCAGGGAGTCGGGCGCCGAGTCGAAGCCCTGGTCGGCGAGTGCGATGCGCGCGGCGGTCCGAGCATCGCTCATGGCCTGGGCGGGACTGTCGGCCTGCGCGAAGGCACGACCGGCCTCTCGGGCGCCCTGGGTCACGGCGTACGCCGCTGACTGGACCTCCATGGCGGCGAGTACGACATAGACGAGGGGCACCAGCGCGAGGACCACGAGGACGACGAACTCCACGACCGCCGCCCCCGAGTCGTCGTGCGCTCGCGCCATGAGCCTGCGGGCAAGCGCGCGCCTCATGTGCGCTCTACCATCGCGTGGCCCTCGACCGTCATCGCAGTGGGTCCCATCAGGCCGACGAGGGGCAGGCGCGCGATGATGCGCACGCGCACGACCGGAACGCCGCCGACCAGCGTGCGATCGGCGTCGATGCTCGTCGCCATTCCGCCGCCGAGGGCGTCGGACAGGATCGCCCGCGTGCGCCGCTCGGCGAACGACGGGTTGGAGTACGCGAGCGCACCGGCTCTGGCTCCCTCCGCCGCAGCCGCCGTGAGAGTCGAGCGAACGTGCAGCGCGAGAGTGAGCTGCAGCACGCCCAGGGCCACCAGCAGGACCAGGGGAGCGACGAGCGCGAACTCCACCGCCGCGCTCCCCCGGTCGCTGCGCAGTCGAGCGATCAGCGCGGTCTTCACGGCCCGCTGACGCTGTTGATGGCGCGGTCGAAGACGCTGGTGAGGGCATCGTCGGCGACGAGCCACAGCGCGGTCACGAGCCCCGCCGTCATGACGGCCACCAGGACCCAGCCGGGGACATCGCCCCGATCGGACTCGAGGCGGGCGAGGAAGCGGGCGAGCAGGGTGTGCGCGTAGCGCATGGCGATTCTCCTTCGTGTTGTCGTGCGTAGTGGTAGGAACGGCGCCCTCAGGGCACCGCGAGGGTGAGTCCATGGATGCCGGGGAACAGCGCGATGACGACGATGACCGGCAGGATGAAGAAGACGACGGGGACCAGCATCAAGACCTCTTTACGGCCGGCGCTCTCCAGCAGCGCCCGCCGTCCTGCCGCACGGGCATCGGCGGCCTGGGCGCGCAGCACGTCCGACAGCGGTGTGCCGCGCTCGGTCGCGACCGCCACCCCGTCGACGAACCTGGCGACCGTCGGGCTCGGACAGCGATCCGAGAGGCTGCGAAGCGCTGGGATGAACGGCGTACCCCCGCGCACCTGACCGACGAGCAGCGAGATCTCGTCGGCGAGTTCCCCGGTGACCGTCCGGGCCACCCGGTCGAGTGCCGCGAGCGGCGCCTCTCCCGCGGCGACCGCGAATGCAAGCAGTTCGGCGACCGTGGGCAGCTGCTCGGACATGTGCCGGGCTCGGGTCCGCACAGCCTGGCCCAGCCGACGATCGTGGAGGAGGAGCGCCAGTCCGATCGAGACCGCCACGACCACGAGCGCCGCTGCCGGGGGAGCGTCACTGCGACGGGCAAGGACCACGAGAGCGACGACGACGCCGATCGCGCCGCCGGCCGCCGCCCACACCACCTGCTCGAGCCGAAAGCGCTCGACGTCGGGCTGACGTCCGGCCTGGGCAAGGCGCCGGGCCAGGGCCGTTGCCCGACCTGGATCTCGCCCGACCCATCGGGCGAGCGTCTCCGCGAAGGGACGCACCAGGTGCCACAGGGTGCCGGCCGGCCCCAGGTCCGCCGGCAGGGCCGCCGCCCGCCGGCGCGGCGCGACGCGGTCGGCCAGGCTCGGGCGTCGTTGCGCGAGTACCCCCGCAGCGGCGATGAGGATCCCCGCGGCGCAGGCGAGGCCGATGAGCGCGCCCCAGGCCGCGCTCATCGCAGGATCCTCGGCTCGTCGGGAAGGCGGCCGACGCCGACCATCACGCGGTAGGCCACGATCGTCATAAGAGCCGAGCCGAGCAGCACCAGCGTGCCCGTGGGCGTGGTGTACGCCGCCACAGCCTCGGGTCGCGTGCACAGCAGCAGGAGAGTGATCCATGGTGCCGCGACCGCGACACGAGCGGCGTTCACCGTCCAGCTCTGGCGAGCCTCGATCTCCCCGCGCGTGCGCGCATCCTCGCGGAGGAACTCACTAAGCGTGGACAGCACGCGCCCAAGGTCGGTGCCCCCCACCTCGCGTGCAATGCCGAGAGAAACGACGACCCGATCCGCGACGGGGTCACGGAGTGACTCCTTGAGCACCCCGAGCGCGTCGGCGAAGGACCCGGTGGCGCGATACTCCGCGGCGAATCGAGCGAACGCGGGTCGCAGGGGCTCGGGTCCGCGCGTCGACAGGTCGATGACGGCTTCGGGCAGCGACATCCCGGCCCGTACCGCTGAGCCGAGTGTGTCCACGGCATCCGGCCAGCATCCGCGCAGCTGTCGTGCGCGTCGGGATGCGCGCCGCTTGAGGAGCAGGACCGGGATGTAGCCGACGACCAGCCCGGCGATGAGGGCCACGATCGGCACCGCGGTGGCCACGAGCGCCACCAGGGCCGCGAGCACTCCCGCCCCCGCGCAGGCGCCGAGCAGGCCCAGCGGCGTCACCCGGTCCACGCCGGACCTGTCGATGAGGCGTTCCAGTCGGGAGGGGCGGCGTTCCCTCGCGCGGCGTTCGGTCGTGAGCCCCAGGAGGAGCAGCACTCCGCCGAGTCCCGCGACGAGACCGAGGACGACGCCCATCACGCCGCCTCGGGGAGTCGGCGCAGCAGCGCGGCCAGGTCATAGCCGGCGGCCTCGAAGCGATCCTCGTGGGGAGGGAATCCGGTGCCGCGGACGAGACGGCCGTGGCGGTCGGCGAAGATCTCGGCGATCTCCACGACACCGGATTCCACGCGGCCTGGAAGGGCCGCGATCTCCCTAACGCGTCGACGCCCGTCCCGCCCGGTGGCGGTGTGGATGACGATGTCGACGCACCCCGCGACCGTCGGGACGACGAAATCGGCGGAGATGTTCTGGCCCGCGAGGAGGGGAAGGGTGCACAGTTTCGTGACGGCCTCGCGGGCCGAGTTCGCGTGCAGCGTTGCTGCGGAGGGCATTCCGGAATTCATCGCGACGAGCAGGTCCAGGGCTTCGGCCTGGCGCACTTCGCCGACGACGAGGCGGGTGGGGCGCATGCGAAGCGCCTCGCGGACCAGCCGTCGCAACGGGATCTCCCCGGTGCCCTCGAGGCTGGCATCGCGCGTCTGCATCGCCACCCAGTCGGGGTGGTGTGGAAGCTGGATCTCGAAGACCTCCTCGCAGCTGACGATTCGTTCGCTTGCCGGCACGCAACCGAGCAGGCTGTTCAGCAGCGTGGTCTTGCCGGCCTGCGTCCCGCCAGCCACGACGACGTTGAGACCGCTGACGACCGCGGCCTCAAGGAACGCCGCAGCATCGTGAGTGAGCGTGCCTCCCGGCACGAGGTCATTGATGTGGGTCGGCCGCATGACGAAGCGGCGGACGTTGACGGCCCAGTGCGCGCGCGTGATGTCCGGGATGCAGACATGCAACCGGCTACCGTCGGGGAGCATCGCATCGACAAAGGGCGTGCTCAGGTCGATGCGCCGCCCTGACCACTGAAGCATCCGCTCCACGAGGGAACGGACCTCGCCGTCGGTGAGCACGGTGGTCGTGAGCTCACTGCGGCCACCGCGCGCCACGAAGACGCGCCCCGGCTCATTGATCCACACCTCTTCGATTTCCGGATCGTCGAAGAAGCGCTGCAGGGGGCCGAACCCGGCGATGGCGTCGTGCACCTCACGCAGCAGCGCCTCGGGGTCACGCGGAGCGGGCCGGTCCTGGTCCGCGCACTCGGCCGCGTGGGCAGCGAGCGCGCCCTCGGCGATCCGGCGCACGGCGTCACGGTCGCGGATCGGATCGATGCCGGTACGGCGTACCTCATCGCGGACGCGATCCTCGATAGCCTGGCGCCCTCCCGCAGTGTCGGGCTGCGAGCGGGCATCCGCCGCAACCTCGCGGCCGACCGCTCTGCCGTGGCCCCTGATGATCGACATGACTCCCCGTTTCCCGTGCTGGTGCAATTCGGAACACGAGAAGGTTCGCGAGCGACGGGGTGGGGAGACAACGCGAATGCGGCACCTGTGGACAGCGCGTAGCACCAACCCCCAAGAGGCCTGCGGATCCTGCTAGGCGACGCGCCCAAACGCTCATCGCCGGTGAGCGTTCAGGGGCGAGTTGCGCGTCCGGCTCGACCCCGGGCGGTCCTAGTTGGAGCGACCCTGTGCCACGAGGTTGCGCATGACGCGCAGGGCCACCGAGAGCGTCGCCAGATCGCTGTGCTCCTGCGCGCTCACCTGGTCAAGGGTGGCCTTGGCTCGGGCGAGACCCTCGGCATTGCGGGCCTCCCACGCCTCGATGCGCTCCAGCGCCGGCTGCTCGGAAGAGGTGCCCCTGAGCACACCGAGCACGAGGCCGGCGAGGGCGCCGTACAGGTCGGTGCGCAGTGCCTGCCGCGCCAACGCCGTCCAGCGATCCCCGCGCGGCAGCGCGGTGATCCGGACGAGGAGACGGTCGACGTCGTATCTCTCGGAGAGCGCGAAGTACATCTCCATGACCTTGGCGGGAGCCTCCCCCGCACGCTCGGCCACCTGCACCACATCGAGCAGGGCGTAGACGTCGAGCATTCCCGCGGCCTCACGGGCCATCTCCGGCGGGGCGCCGAGCTCCTCGAAGCGGCGCACCGCGGCCTCGAGCCGCTCGCGCTCCACCCCGACCAGTGCCTTCGGCGCCTGGGAGGCGAGGTCGCGGATCGTCGCCTGGAAGCGCGCAACCTCGGCACCCACGTCGATGCTGCCACCGCGCGTCTGCAGCAGCCAGCGCGTCGCCCGGTCGAGAAGGCGGCGCGACTCCAGGTAGAGCGCCGTCTGCGCCGCGGTCGGCACGAGATTGTCGAGCTCGTCGACGCGACGCCAGAAGTCCGGCAGATCGAAGATCGCGATAGTGGCGCTCGCTGCGCGCACGACCTCGAGGGGAGACGCCCCCGTCTCCTCACCGGCGCGGAACACCATGCTCGTGCCGCCGTTGTT
>JAPOJD010000164.1 GCA_029978585.1 Actinomycetota bacterium | reverse complement strand
CCCCCCCCCCCCCCCCCCCCCCCCCCCCCCCCCCCCCCCCCCCGCGCGCCGGACGCGGCCCCCCCCCCGCCTCGCACGCCACCCCTGTGGGACGGCCATGCCGGAGAGCGCATCGCAGACGTCATCATCGACTGGCTCGGAGAGCGGGTCCCGCGATGACCGCCGATGCGGGCATCCCGGAGGAGATGCAGGCGCCGGAGCAGCAACTCGCCGACGCTGCTGCGCCCGAAGCATCCACCGCCGACGAGCGCGAGGTCGCACTCCAGGTCGCCCGCATGCGCACGGAGAACGCGCGGCTGCGCGGCGAACTGCGCCGCTCGCAGGCTCAGACCCAGCGGGCCGCGCGCGACATCGAGAGGCTGCGGAAGTCCACGAGTTATGTCGTCGGCGCCATGCTCGTCGCCGCGGCGAAGGATCCGCGTCGGCTGGTCCTGCTCCCTCGCGACATCTGGCGACTGTGGCGGCTGCGCAAGGCGCGTCGGCGTCAGGGTCTGACGACCCCCGCCACGCCCACCCGGGCCAGTCGCCAGGAACTCCTCGACTTCGAAGCGGCCCGCCTCCTCCTGCCCCGCGTGTCGTCTCGGACCGACCGACCTTTCGCCATCGCCGGCGCTCTCACGGCATCGACCGCGAGCGCCTGGGCCCCGTACGCCGCTGTCACCCGGCTGCTCCCCCACAATGCGGGCGATCTGGTGCGCGACGTTGACCCCGACATCGTGGTCATCGAGTCCGCGGCGGGCGGGGCAGGCGAGGACTGGGCCCACCTGGGCAACCCGGCGGCTGTCGATCGCGAGGCTGCGGCGCTCGCCCTCATCGACGCTGCGCGCGAGCGCGGCCGACCCGTGGTCCTCCTGCGCAACAGTCCCCCGAGCCACACGGTCTTCCTGCGCGACATCGCCGCGAGGTGCGACCTCGTCGTGGACGGCCCCGGATCCCGCACCTCGGAGCACGTGTGGCATGTCGGGACTGACATCGCCGCATGGAATGTCCGTGGCGCCCAGCGGGTCATCCACGGCGCCGCCGCCCTCCTCGGCACCGGACCGGGGCTGGCTCCAGCCAATGCGCGCCCGGCGGACCGGGCGCTGGCCGAGGCTCTGGGCCAGGCACTCGCCGCGAGCGGCATCCCCCTGGCGACGCCGCCGGCAGGCCACGCGGGACGCGACGAGGTCCAGCGCATCCTCGCTTCGGCCAGCGTGGGCATCTCGCAGCCACTGAGCGCTCCCCGCGGCATCGTCGGGGCGGATCCGAGGACCCTGGGACTGCTTGCCGCCGGGATCCCCGTGATATCCGGTCCCGACGCCGACCTCGTCGAGCTCGTCGGCACCACCGCGGACATGGCCTTCATCGCGGACACGCCTGCTGACGCCGCGCAGGCCCTGTCCGCAGCGCTGGGGCGTGCCGAGGAGGGGACTCCCCCGGATCTACTGCGTACGCTCGTGCTTCGCGACTCCGTCCCGGTGCGACTGGGATTCCTCGCCGGACAACTCGGGCTGCCCGTGCGCCCCGAATCAGTGTGGGATGTCACGGCGGTGTTCGACCGGCTGGACGTCGACGGCATCCTCGCCCAACGCTGGCGCCCGCGTGAAGTGCTCGCCCCCTCCGCCACGGACGCGGAGCGGGACGCGCTCAGCGAGGCTCGCATCTCCCTCGTCACGCTCCCCGAACTCGACAGCATGAACGACGATGACATCGCCCAGGCAGCGTCGAGCCCGCTGGCCGCCATCGCCGTCTCAGCGGAGGACCCCGACGGGATCCTGGACCTCCTGTGCGCCACCGTGGCGGGGTCAGACGCGACGACCTCAGGGACCGCCCGGATGCGAGCCCGCTCATGAGCCGGGACATCAAGGCCCTCGTCTACGGCGACGTCAACCTCAATATCCTCGACGGGTCCGCGATCTGGGTTCAGTCGATGGCCGAGGCACTGTCGCGCTGCGGAGTGCACACTCGCGTGCTCCTCAAGGCCCCCATCGAGACTCCTCGCCTCGTCGATCCGCTGCGCGGAATGCCGCATGTCACGGTGGTGGACCCCTTCACGGAGGGGCGCGTCGAGTCCCAGCCGCTATCGGTGCCCAAGGCCGTGAACCTGCTCACCACCCTCGACCGCGAGGAGCGCGCGGACCTCATCGTCGTGCGAGGCCTGCGCTTCGTCGCCGGCGCCGCGCGCAACGAGGCCCTCGCCGGGCGACTGTGGACCTACCTCACCGACATCCCGCAGAGTCCTGCCGGCTACACCGCCGAGGTCCGAGAACAACTCTCCGGAATCGCCGTCGCCAGCCGGTTGATGCTGTGCCAGACCGAAGACCTGCGGTGCCTGCTGGAGTCGATGGTCCCGGAGGCCTGCGGGAAGTCCGTGCTGTGGAGCCCCGTCGTGCCGGCCGCCGAGTTCGACCTTCCGTCCCGACCTGCGCTCACCGGTCCTCGGGGACAGGAGCGCCCCGTGCGACTGGTCTACACGGGCAAGTTCGCGCCGCGGTGGAACACCCTCCCGATGACGCGCCTGCCGGCGCTCCTCGCCGAGCGCGGCATCGACGCCCGGCTCGACATGGTCGGCGACAAGATTCACGAGGTGCCCGACGATCCGAGTTGGTCCTCCGACATGCGCGCCGCCCTGGAGTCATCGCCGGGAGTGACCTGGCATGGCGGCATGCCGCGCCAGGACGCCATGCGCCTCACCGCGGAGGCTGATTTCGGCCTGTCGTGGCGCGACCCCGCAATGGATGCCAGCCTCGAACTGTCCACGAAGGTCCTCGAGTTCGGCGCCCTCGGAGTGCCCGCGGTGGTCAACCGAACGCCGATGCACGAGGAACTCTTCGGCGCGGACTATCCGTTCTTCGTGGCCGACGAGGACGACATCGCCGATGCCGTCGCCCTGGCCATCGCGGACCCGCCCGCTCTCGAGGAGGCCCGTGAGCGGGGCCGCCGAGCGGCCGCGCCGTACTCCATGGACGCCTCCACGGACCGGATGCGATCCCTCCTCGACCGCGCATTCCCCGATCAGCCGGATGGAATCTCCGCCGCCCGCCGCGAGCTAGGCCGCCCGCCGCGGATCCTCGTCGCCAGCCACGACCTGAAGTTCTTCACTCGCATCCTCGACTACCTCAGGGACATGCCCGGAGTGCAGGTGCGCCTGGACGAATGGCCCGAGCTCACCGCACACGACGAGGATGCGAGCCGGGAGCTCCTGGAGTGGGCCGACGTCGTCATCTGCGAGTGGGCGGGCCCGAATCTCGTCTGGTACAGCCACCACAAGCGCGAAGGGCAGCGGCTCATCGTGCGACTCCATCGCTTCGAACTCGACGCCGGGTGGCTCTCCGATGTCCGCATCGATGCAGTGGACCAGGTCGTCTGCGTGAGCCCGTACTACGCGCAATTGACGGCGCAGCGAACGGGGTGGCCCGCCGACAAGATCGTGGTGATCCCCAACTGGGTCGACGTCGAGCAGTTCGACCGGCCCAAGCTCGGGGATGTGCAGTACACCCTGGGCATGATCGGCATCTCGCCGCACCGCAAGAGGCCGGACCTCGGCCTCGAGGTCCTCTCGCTGCTGCGCCGACGGGACAACAGGTACCGACTCGCGGTGAAGTCGAAACTGCCGTGGGACTACTGGTGGATCTGGCGCAACCCCGAGGAGCGTGCGGCCACGGAACGTGTCATGGAACGCCTCCGCACGGACCCCACGGTGCAGGGTGCCGTGTCCTTCGACGGGTTCGGCGGTGACGTCCCCGGCTGGCTGCGCCGCGTGGGCTGGGTGCTGTCCACCTCCGACGACGAGAGCTTCCACCTGGCACCAGCCGAAGGGATGGCCTCCGGAGCCGTCCCGGCACTGCTCCCGTGGCCCGGCGCCGACACGATCTACGACCCCCGCTGGATCCACGCCGATCCCTCGGCCATGGCCGAGGCCATCCACCGCACGACGTCCTCCGGCACCTGGGCGAGGGAGGCCGCCCTGGCGCGGGCACAGGTCGAAGCTTCCTTCCCGCTCGACGCGGTCTGCCGGGAATGGACGCGCATCCTCGCGGAGGATCTCTCCCCGGACACCGCGCTGGGTACGCTCGCGCGGAGCACGTCGTTGCCGGCCGTCGACCATCCACCGGGGCCCTAGGACGGCGGGAACACAGCCAGGTAGCGCAGGCGCCCGTCGGAGCAGTG
>JAPOJD010000056.1 GCA_029978585.1 Actinomycetota bacterium | reverse complement strand
GGGTCGCCTCCCCCCCGCGGGGGGTGGGGGGGGGTGGTGCCCCCCAAACCCGCGTGGTTGCCACCCCCCCCCCCCGCCACTCAACACGGAAGGGGGGCGGGCGTGCCCCCGTCTCCTGCCTGTGGATGACGCACTCGTTCGCGAGCGTCGGCCCGGCTAGCGTCCCTGTCTCATGGAGTCCTCGTCGCTACCGGACTGGATCGCCCTACGACGCCGTGTGTTGCGGCATCGGCGCCCGCTGGCCGCAGCCCTCACCGGCCTGGCTGTCCTGTGCCTGGTCCCGGTGCTCACCCCTGCGTCACCACCGATGCAGGACGTCGTGGTCGCCGCCGGAGACGTGCCCGGCGGTGCCGTCCTCGAGGATGCCGACGTCGCCATACGCGCCTTCCCGGTCGACTACGTCCCTCCCGGTGCCTTCCTCAGCGTCGACGAGGTCGTGGGCCGCATGACCGGGTCCGCGCTCACACCGGGCGAGGCGGTGACGTCGACGCGACTGGTGAGCCCGGCGCTGGCCGAGGGTGCGGTCTCGCGGGACGGCTCCTCCTACGCCGTCCCCGTCCGCCTGGAGGACCGCGAGGTCGCGGGACTGCTCGAAGCGGGCGTGCGCATCGACATCATCCGGGCCCGTCGTGCCGGCGAAGAGGCTGTTGTCGCCGAGGGGGTCCGCGTCATCACCGTCCCCCGCAGCGCCCCGGACAGCGCCTTCGGGGGCCCGCGCGTCGCCGGTACGCTCGTCCTCGTCGAGGCGGACCGCGCGACCGCGGTGCGCCTCGCCTCGTCAGGCAATGAGGACCTCTACGCGATCCTGAGGTAGCGCTCGGCAGGAGAAGCTTCGCAGGAGAAGGGACGGGCATGATCAAGGGATTCCGGGAGTTCGTCTTCCGCGGCAATGTCATCGACCTCGCCGTCGCCGTGGCCGTCGGCACCGCACTAGCGGCGCTCGTGGCGGCCGTGACGAAGGCCCTCATCGAGCCGATCGTGGGGTGGATCCTGAGCCTGCTTGGCGGAAGCGACGGCAGCATCGGGGGCACCATCACCCTCGCGCCCGGCTACGAGATCGACTTCGCGCTGCTCATCGGGGCTGTCATCACCTTCTTCGTCACCTTGGCCGCGCTGTACTTCTTCTTCGTTCTCCCCATGAACAAGTACCGCGCGATGACGGGCCAGGGCGGGGTCGATACGCGGCCGCCGGACGTGCAGCTCCTCGAGGAGATCCGCGACCTGCTCAAGCAGCAGCAGGGCGGCACTCCCGCACCCTGATCCGCGACCCGAGCAGGGTCGTGGGGGGATAGCCGCCCACCCAGCCCCCACCGGACCGAGACCTCCCCCACGATGGCGCCGCGGCACGCGGTGCCGCGGGAGGAGGCACGGTGACCGTCACGTCCGCGATGTCCGGGCGCGTGGTCCGACCCACGTCGCTCGAAGAAGCCATCACCGCCTGCACACAGCGACCGGACGCCCGCATCATGGGCGGCGGCACGCTCGTCGTGGCCGAACGGGCACTGGGGATCTCCACTACGCCCGCGTACCTGCTCCTCTCGGGGATCCCCGAGCTTCACGGCGTGACCCCCGGTGGCGCTGCCGCGACCGGAGGGCCGTCGCGCATCGGCGCCCAGACGACGCTTCGCGCCCTGCTCGATGCGGCCCTGTCCCCCATGCTGGACGTCGCCCTGCGCTCCCTGGCCACGCCGCAGATCCGCAATCGAGCCACGGTGGGCGGCAACATCGCCGAGCGCCGCCCCGCCCACACGCTCGCGCCCTGCCTCCTGGCCCTGGACGCCTCGGTCGGCAGCGCAGGGCCGGACGGCACCCGTCGGCGATCCATCCGCGACTTCGTGGCCGAGGGTCTGGGAGAAGGGGAGATCATCGTCGACGTCGCCCTGCCCGCGCGCGGCGGCTTCCAGCGCTTCGTCCGCGTGGCGCCCCGCAACGGACCCGGGTACGCGATCGCCAGCGTGGCGGTGTCCATCGATCCGACCGGGCGCTCGGTGCACAGCGGCATCGGCGGCAGCGGGTCCACGGCCCTTCCCGGGACAGCAGCCGACGACTTCCTCGCCGAGGCCATCGACTGGGCCTCCGGTGCCGCGCCCGCAGGGGCCGCGGAGGAGTACGGGCGGCTGCTCGCGGCCGCCTGCGACCCGCCCACGGATGACCGGGCGTCGGCCGGCTACCGCCGGCACGCGATAGCCGTCATGGGACGACGCCTCATCGAGGCCTGGAACGAGGAGCAGCAGCGTGGATGACGAGCGGATCAACCTGAGCCTGCGCGTGAACGGCGCCACGCACCGGATAGAGGATGCGTGGTACTTCGAGACGCTCCTGTCGGTGCTGCGCTACCGACTGGCCCTGACCGGCACGAAGCAGGCTTGCGAGACCGGATCCTGCGGAGCGTGCACGGTGCTCCTCGACGGCAGGCCGATCAACTCCTGCATCGCATTGGCGGCCGACGTCGACGGCGACGTGACCACGATCGAGGGCTACTCCCCCGCTGATGGCTCCCTCACACCACTGCAGGAGGCACTGCTCGCCGCGGGCGACGTGCAGTGCGGGTACTGCCTGCCCGGCATGGTGCTGGCCGGATCGGCGTTCATCGAAGAGCACCCCAATGCCACCGAGGACGAGGTGCGCGAGGGCATGTGCGGCAACCTGTGCCGCTGCACGGCATACCTGAGCATGATCGAGGGCATCCGGGAGGCGAGCGCACGATGAGCGACAAGCTGCGCACGGATCCCCGTGCCACCGGCATCGGGAGCTCACGCCGGCGTCCCGATGCCACCGCCAAGGCGCGGGGCGAGTTCGAGTTCGCACCCGACGCGGCCGAGCCAGGCATGCTGTGGGGCGCCACCTTGCGCTCCCCGCACCCGCACGCGCGCATCGTGCGCGTCGACCTCAACCCGGCGAAGGCGATGCCCGGCGTGCATGCCGTCCTGGGCGGCTGGGACGTTCCCGACAACCGCTACGGAGCGATCAACCGCGACACTCCGGTCCTGGCCGACGAGACCGTCAACTACGTGGGAGAGCCCGTTGCCATCGTGGCCGCTGAGGACCCCGAGATCGCTCGTCGTGCCCTTGACGCCATCGTGGTGGAGTACGAGGTCCTCGACCCGCTCGTCGACATGATGCGAGCCCTCGAGGAGGGTCACGTCTACCGCCACGTCGACTACACGCACGGCGACCCCAGCGTCGTCGGAGAGGTGCAGGTGGAGGGTGTCTACACCACCCCGCGCCAGGACCACTCCTACCTCGGGCTCGACGGTGGCGTGGCCAAGCCCGACGGCCGCGGCGGAGTCGTGATCACCGGCGCCACGCAGTGGGTGCACAGCGACCGCGCCCAGGTCGCCGCCGCCCTCGGCCTGCCCCCGGAGCGCGTGCTCGTCATCAACTCCGGAATAGGAGGCTCGTTCGGCGGTCGATTCGTCCTGTCCTGGCAGGTTCACGGCGCCCTCCTTGCGCTGCACACCGAGCGGCCCGTGAAGTTCCTCTACTCGCGCGAGGAGGCATTCCTCGCGCGCTACCACCGCCATCCCACGCGCATCTGGGTGCGCCACCACGCGACCAAGGACGGCCAGATCGTCAAGATCGAGGGCAAGGTCATCCACGAGGACGGCCCCTACAGCAACACCAATGGCCCCGGCATCGGCAACGGCAGCAGCCTCCTTCAGGGGCCGTACAACATCCCCAATGCGCACATCGAGGGGTGGTCGGTCGGCACGAACAACGGCATGTGCGGATCACTCCGCGGGTTCGGGGTCGTTGAGCCCGCCTTCGCCTCCGAGTCCAACATGGACGCGCTCGCGCGAGCGCTGGGCATGGATGGCGCCGAGTTGCGCCGCCGCAACGCCATGAAGGAGGGAGACACCTGGACCTTCAATCAGTTGATGGACTCCCCTGCCCCGGTGCGCGAGCTCATCGATGTGAGCGGGCAGTCCCCCCTTCCGGACCCTCTCGCCGACGACGCGCCCGGTATCGACCTCCCCGGCGGCATTGCCACCCCGACGCGACCGCGCGACGTCACGCGTGCCACTGCGACCTCGTCGGTGGCGAAGAACGTGTGCCTGTCGGAGGGCGCGCCGGTGAACTCGACGGCACTGGTGACGTTGCGCGATGGCGCGGCCGTCATCGAGTGCGCGGCCGCCGAGGTGGGACAGGGCTTCAAGACCATCGCCGAGCAGATCGTCCAGACCACTCTCGGCATCAGCAAGGTCACGATCACCGGATCCGACTCGGGCATGGCCGACGGCTCGACCACGGACGGGCAACTCCAGACCATGACGTCCGGCGGCGCGGTGGCCACGGCCGCGGCCACCCTCAAGGAGCGCTTCTTGAGGTTCGTCTCCCGCGAGTACGGGCACGCCGTGGAGGATCTCGACATCCGTGACGACCACGTCGTGCTCAAGGACGGTACCCGGCTGATGACGGTGTCCGACGCGGGCATGCACCTGGTGTTCCAGGCGACCGAGCGCTTCGCCCAGCGCCAGACCTACGACCTCGAGGGACGTCAGCCCGGCCAGCCGATGCACGTGACCTTCAACTTCTCCGCGACACGGTGCACCGTCGACGTCGATCGCGAACTGGGGCTCGTGCGAGTCGTCCAGATGGATGTGGTGCAGGACGTCGGCAGGACGGTGAACCCTGCCCAGGCCACCGGACAGATCGCGGGCGGCCTCGTCATGGGCATGGGCCTCGCGCTCATGGAGGAGTTCCCCTACGCCGACGGTGTGCCCACGCGTCTTACCTGGGACGACTACCTGGTGCCGACCATGATCGATGCCCCGCGGATCGACGTGACCTTCCTGGAATATCCCGAGCCGCGCATCCCCTACGGCATGCGCGGGATCGCCGAGTTGCCGCATGTGCAGGGACCGCCTGCCGTGCTCGCGGCACTGCGCGCGGCCACGGGCCTTCCCCTGCCGTCCATTCCCGCCACACCCGAGCGCGTCGCCGACCTGCACCCGGACGCACCGCCGACAGGTGCACCGAAGGGCCCCGCCCACAAGCGGATTCGCGAGGACGTCGAGAGCGCCAGGGCCGTGCCGGGTGATCCGATGCACGATCCGGTATCGCCCCGCAAGGGCCCGTGGAACCCGTGATGGGCGGTCGCTAGATCCCGAGGGTCTTGAAGATCGTCGTGAAGATCGCGATCTCCACGACGTAGACCACCAGGAGCAGCAGGACGCCCATGATCGTGTGGCGCCGGGACGCCCCGGGATCGAGCCACCACGCGAGCAGACGCGTGACGATCGGCATGAGGACCCAGGTGAGGAGTGCCGTGCCGATGGCGTTGCCGACGAACACCACGACGGGGAAGGGCAGGCCGAGGCCCTCGTAGATCTTCTCGCCACGGACGGTCCAGCCTCCGAGGAGGGCGTCGCCGATGGTCAGGTTCAGGAGGGAGACCATCGCGAAGAGCACCGCCAGGACGGTCATGGCCTGCTTCCACGCGGGGGTCTGCACCATGCTCACGGCGTTGACCGAGAACCACTGCCCGAAGCCCGTGGGGAGGGTGCGCACCTCATCCGGTGCCAGGTCGTGGATTTTGGTGAGCACCGCATGCCGCTGCGGCGAGGCGTACCAGGCGTCGAGGTCCGCCTGGGAGTCGAAGGTGATCATGGTGACCCACGTGTCATCACCCGGTCCCGGCGGATAGGTCTCGAGGCTGACGAATCCCGGTGCGGCCGCGACCACGGCGTCCATCTCCTCGCGCAAGGACGCGTACTTCTGCCTCTGCCCCTCGGGGATGTGGATGGAAATGGCCTCGACGGGGCGCCGATCGTCCCCGCGGTCCCCCGCGTCGAAGACGGGCGGTGCCGTGATCAGGTCGTGAGCCCCGTCGAGCTCCTGCGCCAGGAGCGCCTGGCACGCGTCGCGGCCCTGCTGGCTCGAGAACTTGTAGCTCAGCGCCCAGCGCGTGGATTCAGGTCCCGGACGGTCGGTATCGGCACCCATGCCGAGGAATCCGCTCAGCCCGGCGCACTGGGCGTTGATCGCGGGCAGCCGTTCGCGGAAGGCGCCCTCCTGGCCGTTGCGCACGAACACGTGCGCGGTGAGCAGGAAAACGGCGGGGGGCGCGAGCGGCGAAGAGGTCACGTGGGGAACCTAGGCAATCACCGTCGCCGGCCCCTCCGACTGTTCGGTTTCCATGACGAATGCGGCCAGGACGCCGAGACGGACGGTGAGAAGGGTTCGGCCTCCGACCCGCTCCAGGCTCCAGGAGACGCCGGAGTCGCCCAGCGTGCCGAGGCCCGCCCCGAGATGGCGCGTGCCCACCGGTCCGAGGCCGTCATCCCAAACGCGGACGCAGATCCAGTCCCCTTCTAGGGCGACGTCGACCTCCACCGTCTCGGCCTGCCCGTGGCGGACGGCGTTCGTGACCGCCTCCCCGACGACCTCGCCCACGACCTTCGCGACGGCGCCGTCCGTCGCCGCCGCCGCCTCCTCCGAGATGCTCGCCCTGCAGTCGATGGCGCCGTCCCACAGCCGCAATCGGTCCCGGACGACGGCCTCGAGACCCACCTGCAGGTGATCCCGCAGGTCGAGCGCGCTCACCACGCCGTCGAGCGCCGCGCCAACCTCGGAGATCACAGCGGGCAGGGTCTGCGGATCCAGCGTCTCGCCCCAGCGGTCCAGGACGATTGCTGCCCGGGTCAGGCTCGCCTGCACCGAGCCGTGGAGCACGAGGCCGAGCTCGCGGCGCTCGTAGTCGATTCGCTGGATCAGGCGCGAGGCGAGGGCCTCCTGGCGCGAGAGGAGGCCCGTGAGCTCCGCCTGCAGGGCGAGTTGCCGGCGAAAGCCCGCGACCGCGACCGCCGACAGCGCGGAGAGCACGAGGTAGGCGACCGTCACTGCCCAGAACACGACGCCGTCCCCGATCACGACGGACATGATGCTCGCGGTTCCGGCGACGCCGACGAGGCCGAGCACGGCCCAGAGGCAGGCGCTCAAGAGCCACGCCCACGACGCCGGCATCCGCGACCACCCCACCGTGATCCACGGCCGCAGGGCCGCCGGCACCGCCCCGAAGATCAGCAGGTCCCATCCCAGGTTGACGACGAGGAGGGGGGCGGATCCGTAGGGGGACAGTCCCACCAGTCCGAGCAGGCCCATGACAAGGCACACGCCCCAGTGCCCCGCCAACGGCGACCTGCCGGCATCGCGCAAGACGTCCCGCAGTCCCAGGTGCGGTGGCGGAGCCGCCAGAGGTGCGGGCACCACCCTGATCGCCGAGGGCTCCAGGATCAACTCGTGGCTGAGCGGGCGGACCACCTCGGCCGACAGCCTCCTCAGCTCCTCGGCGCCGGCCAGCGCGCCGGCGCCGGCCGCCTCCCGGGCGAGCGAGGCGATCTCGTCCTGGAGGTCGATCACGCGCGCCATGACCTCGCTGTCGACCGTCTCGCGGTACGTCGCGTACTCACGGGCGAATTCGGCCTCGGCTTCACTGAGGGCCTGCTGCCAGCGGCGCGCCTCATCCCGCACTCGCGCGCGGAGCTCCCGGTAGCGCCGGATCGAGTCGACCGCCAGGGCGATGAAGGGCAGCGTGAGCAGCGCGTAAGTCACGTTGAGCGCGAGTTGGTAGGCCAGGGAGCTCATGGCCACCGGTTCGATGTACGGCGCAAGCACGTCGACGGCGAATCCGCGCGTCATGCCGAGGGCGACGAAGATCGACATGCCCAGCACGGGCTTGAGGTGCGCCTGGCGACGGAGCAGGGCATGGCCCCCGACCATGAGAGGAATGAGGACGACCTGCACGCAGACCACGAGGAGGACCCGTGGCCACGGCCGGTAGCCGAACGCGGGCACCTCGACCAGGGCCGTGAATGCGAGGGCCGCCGCGGTGGGCAGCAGCCACGACCAGACCGACAGCGCATTGCGTCCGCCCAGCGCACTCCACCACGCGGGGGCACGCGTGCCGGGTGCCGTCCCCTCAGTCATCTCGGGGAGTCGGCACACCGAAGGCCGCGACGTACATGCGCACCGCTTCGACACGCGCGTTGCGCCGAGCGTCGTCGGGGATGCCGAGCGCCACGATGGCGCGGTGCGTGAGCTTCTCGATTGCGCGAAGCGTGCTCCCGCGCTGAGCGGCGATCTCTGCATTGGTCCAGCCCTCTGCCACCATCCGCAGCACGGCGAGTTGCGCGGGGGTGAGGCGCGCCAGGGGGCTGTCGGGAGCGACTCCCGTGACGGGAGGCACGTCGTCGTCGAGGGCCGACTCGAGCGCGGCCACGATGACCGAGGGGTCGTCGGCCGCGTCCTTGCTGAGGAAGGCGGCGTGCGGCGGCGTGCGGTCGCGCATGCCAGCGACAGTGGGCGACGGGAAACGCGTGAGCACGAGGACGGCCAGGTACGGCGCCTGCGAGCGCAGGGCGTTGGCGAGTTCGAGGCCGTCGGCTCCGGGGCCGAGGTTGATGTCGACGACGAGCGCATCGGGATCGGTCTCCTCGAAGAGCCGCACCGCCTCGACCGCGTTGGCGGCCGCCGCGACCTCGAAGCCGGCGGCACGGAAGGTCTGCTCGAGGAGTCCCCGGGAGAACGGGTCATCCTCCACCAGGAGCAGACTGCGGGTCACCGCCGGCGCATCGCTTCCCACCATGGCCACGTCTGAAGGCTAGCCGGGGGGCGTCCCGCATGAGTCACAATGCCCCCTGGGCAGGCGCCTCAAGGCCAGCGAGGAACTCCTGCAGCGCGACATTGAACGCGATCGGAGATTCCAGCATGGGCATGTGCGCCGCGCCCGGGATGATCCGCACCTGGCTGCCCGGGATGGCCGCCTGAATCGCCTGCTGCCAGGCCAGTGGAGTCACGGGATCCTGATCGCCGACGAGGAGGAGAGTCGGGCAGGAGATGCCGGAATGGTAGGTGCGCACGTCGGCGTCGCGCAGGGCCCTCGCCTGCTGCGCGTAGGAGCGCGGGTCATAGGAGAGGAACGTCGCTCGCAGCAGCCCGGCCAAGGCAGGGTTGCCGACTCGAGTCGCTGGCGCGAGCACCGAACTGAGCCACGGGTCGACGGCAGCGGACAGGCCGTGCGTTTCGATGAGGTCTGCTCGCGTGCTGAGGATGTCCCTGCCCTCCGGGCTGAGCGCGGCCTCGCCCCCTGCCAGGACGAGCGCTCGGGCTCGTTCGGGATAGGTTGCGGCGAAATGCTGGGCGACCATGCTGCCCAGCGAGTGCCCGACGACGACCGCGGTCGCGACTCCCAGATCGTCCAGCAGCCGCGCGAGTTCGGCGCCCCAGGATTCGATGGAGTAGCCCTCGTCCCGTCGACACGACAGTCCGCAGCCACTGCGGTCGTAGACGATGACCTGGAAGTGCTCGCTCAACACCGTGCGCTGGGCGAACCAGACATTCGAGGTGGCCCCCAGGCCGTGGATGAAGACGACCGTCGCCCCCTCGCCGTCCACCTCATGGTGGATCGCCCCGGCCGGCACCGGATTCCCTAGTACTCGACCGGCGTGTCGAAGGCGGCATCCTGCAGCCGCGCGGGGCCGGTGCCCTTGGCCGGATCGGTCTTCCACGGCCAGTCGTTCGACCGGAACGGCGCGAGCGTCGGCAGCACGGGAGTGCGGCCCCGAGCCGCCATCTCGCGCTCGATCGCGGCCCGCGCACCTCCGCCGAGCAGCTCTACGTCCATGAGGAAGTAGTCGCGGAAGAACATCATGCCCAGAGACCTGTCGGCGATGATGCGGCCCAGCACGTCGAGCAACTTCTCCGGCGTGGTTTCGAACTCCGGGGTCTCGATGAGCAGCAATCGATCGCCGATCGCCTCCTCGCCCATGAACTGGGCGAGGACGCTGAAGAGGATGTTGTTCTGGCGCGCGACATAAAGGGTGTTGGTTACAGCGTAGGTTCGATCCCACTCGGCACCGAGTTGCTGCTGCCACTGCTCTACGACGCCCATCCAGTGACCCACCTGGGCACCCGATGCGATGCCGATGGCCTTGAAGGCGTGCGGCACGGTGCTGCGCACGAATTCCCTGATGTCTTCGGGCGTGTATTCGCCCCTGGCCAGGCACTCGTCCATGAACGCAAGATTGAGTTCGAGGATCTGCCGCAGGATCGAGCGCGTCTCGGAGATCAAGTCCAGCGCATCAAGACCTTCGAGGGCCACGCGATTCTCGGTGCGGTAGGTCTCGAGGGGGGCGCGCCAGAGTTGATTGGCGGTGGAGTTGGCCATGTAGGGCGAGACGATCTCGTAGATGGCCATGCTGCTGTGACCGACCGACTTGGCGAGTTGGTAGACCAGCGGAACAGGCGGCGCATGCTCCGGCCCGCGCCCGGGCCGATACAGCGTCATCTGGCCGCCCTGGCCGGTGAACATCGCCAGGATGATGGGGTGCTGCTCGCGCAGGTTGCCGATGAACTTGGCCAGCGACGCCTCGTAGTACCGCATCATGGAGTCGTTGAGTGCGAGCACCGCCTGCTCCGCAACCACCTGGGCGCTCGCGGGCGGCTCCTCGATCACGACCGGCCGCATGTAGTCCGGGATAGCGCTCATGACGCTCCCACTGCGCTCTGCTGAAGGTAGTTCTCGTACAGCCGCTCGAAGATGAGCGGCGGCACGAGGGGCAGTTCACGGATGCGCACGCCGGTGGCGTCAGCGACAGCGTTGGCGATGGCCGGCGCGACCGGATCGATGGGCGCCTCCGCGCAGCCCTTGGCCCCGAAGGGCCCCATGCCATCGGCATCCTCGGAGAAGAAGACCTGGATGGGCGGCACGTCGGCGAAGTTGGGCATGCGGTACATGCGAATGCCCGGGTTCAGGATCGTGCCGTCCTCGGCCATCTGGTGCCACTCGGTCATGGCAAAGCCGATACCCATGGCCACGCCCCCCTCGACCTGACCGCGCAGTTGCTGCGGATTGACAACGACGCCGGCATCGACCGCATGCGCAACCTGCAGGAGACGGATCTCGCCGGTGACGCTGTTGACGGCCGCGCGTACGCCGGTGACGTTGAAGCCCACGCTGATCGGTGTGCCATAGGCTCGCCGGGCCTGGCTGAGGGCAACCCCATCGGCATCGGCCCTGCGCCACAGTTCCGCCAGCGAGATCTGCTGGTCTCCCACGACGACGGAGTCCGTCAGGAGCTCGACGCGGTCGCCCTCGCTTGCGAATCTCCCGGCGTACTCCAGGATGCGGGCCCGCAACCCGTCGGCCGCGTAGGTCACCGCGCGGCCGGCCACATTCAATCCCGTCTGCGCGAACGCACCGGTGTCCCAGCCGGATTCCGCGGTGTCGCCATGGCGAATCGCCACACGGTCCATGGAGGTGCGAAGAGCAGCTGCGGCGAACTGGACATGGGAGGTCGTCGTGCCATTCCCGAACTCGCAGGTGCCCACGCGCACGAGATAGGTACCGTCAGGGAGGACCTCGACGGTGGCATCGGAGCGGTGCTCGGTCGGCGGGGACGTGTCGTACATCGCCATGCCGTAGCCGACGCCGGTGGTCCACTCCCGTCCCTCCGGAGCTGGCAGCGACGGCCCCGACTCGATGGCGCTGGCCACCATGTCGAAGCACTGGTCGAGCCCGTAGCTGCTCATCACGTCATCATTGGGCGCCGCGCCCACCGCGATGGTGTCGCCAGGCTTCAGTCCGTTGAGCCTGCGGAGCTCCAGTGGCGACATACCGAGTTCGAGTGCGAGTTCGTCGATGGCCGATTCCATGGCGAAGGTGGGCTGTGCCGCGCCGTAACCGCGGATGGCCCCCGCCGGGACCACGTTGGTGTACACCGCACGACCGGTGAAGCTCTTGTTGCGGCACCGATACCCCGCCAGCGGCGCGGAACTGGCACCCAGCGTCTCGCCACCGTGGTTGCCGTACGCGCCGGTGTTGGACGTGACATCAAGTGCCATCGCGGTGAGTTGACCGTTCTTCGTCGCACCGAGGGTCACCTCGATGATCATCGGATGCCGGGTAGTGCCTCCGATGAACTCCTCCTCGCGAGTCCACTCCCATTGCACCGGCACTCCGAGGCGGAGCGTGGCCAGCACCGGCAGGTCTTCGGTGAGCATCTCCTGCTTGCTGCCGAACCCGCCGCCGACGCGTCCGGTGAAGACGTGGAACTGGCTCTGCCGCATGTCGAAGATGTGCGCCAGCTTCTCCATGGCGATGAAGGGCGCCTGCGATGCGGTGCGCACCTGAACCACCCCCGACTCGTCGACCCAGGCGATGCTGCCGTGCGTCTCGAGCTGGGCGTGCACCTGCCGAGGAGTGCGGTACGTCGCCCGATGGATCACGTCGGCAGCCGCGAGCCCCTGCTCGACGTCTCCGCGCCCGAACGCCAGCGAGGTCACGATGTTCTTCTCGGGGTTGACGATCCAGGCATCCTCGCCGCGATCGTGCACGTGCGGAGCGCCAGGGAGAAGCGCCTCCTCGACGTCGGTGACGGCGGGCAGGACCTCCCACTCGATATGCACCTGGCGGCAGCCCTCCTCCGCCGCCGCGACGGTCTCGGCAACGACGGCCACCATGCGCTGGCCCTTGAATCGGGCCACCCGGTCGAGCACGAGCGTGTCGGAGGCGTCGACGAGGTGGTTCTCGTGGAGAGCTGTCGAGAACCTCTTGGTCGGTGAGTCCTCCCAGGTGAACACGCCCAGCACGCCTGGCACGGCTTTCGCCTCGGACGTGTCGATGCTGATCACGCGAGCGTGGGCATGCGGTGACCGCACCACCTTCATGTGGGCGACCACCGCCGGGACCTCGTCCATCGTGTAGCGAACGGTGCCCGTCACGACTCCGGGGCCTTCGATCGCCCCGACACTGGCGCCGATCTCCTTGC
>JAPOJD010000079.1 GCA_029978585.1 Actinomycetota bacterium | reverse complement strand
TCACCCACGGGACTGAGCATCATCCTGGCCGCGCAGGCGGTCCCCGTGGTGCTCGTCCTCCCGATCGGCGGCGTCATCGCCGACCGGGTGGGCCGCCCCCGGATGATCGCGGTCTGCGACATGCTCATGGCGGTCGTCGTCGGCGCCATCGGGCTCGTCTTCATCCTCGGCGTCGCGACGGTGCCGCTCCTCGCGGGGCTCAACATCCTCGCCGGCATCCTCGTGGGGCTGTGGTATCCCGCCTACCCGGGCCTCGCCGCCGACGTGGTGCCCGACGAGCACCTCCAGCCGGCCAACGCATACATGTCGGTGGCAGGCAACGGGGGCTTCATCGTCGGTACGGCGCTCGGCGGACTCCTCGTCGCCGCCATCGGCTCGGGCTGGGCCATCCTGATCGACGCGGCGAGCTTCCTTGTCGCGGGCGTCCTCGTGTTCTCCCTGCGCAGGTTCTCGCGCCCTCACGACTCCGGTGAGTCGCCGGTGCGCGACCTCATCGACGGCTGGCAGGCCTTCATCAGCTACCGCTGGATCGTCGCGGTCGTCCTCGCCTTCAGCCTCATCGTGATGGTCTGGCGCGGCGCGGAGGAGGTCCTCGGTCCGGTCCTGGCCCTGGAGGAGTCCGGCGGTCCCGCGGGCTGGTCGGCCATCCTCGGGGCCATGGCCGTCGGGCTCCTCCTCGGCGCGATCATGGCGTCGCGGCTGCGCGTGGATCGACCCATCGCGTTCGGCATGGCCGTCTGCCTGCTGCTCCCGGCGTGGCTGCTCACCCTCGCCTTCGCGGCTCCCCTGCCCGTCGTCATGGCCGCCGCCTTCGCCTGGGGCTTCGCCATGGAGCTCATGGTGGTGCTGTGGTTCACCGCGCTGCAGCGCAACGTTCCCCCGGAGTCGCTGTCGCGGGTCTCGTCGTACGACGCCTTCGGGTCGCTCATGTTCGGTCCCCTGGGCCTGGCCCTGGCGGGCCCGCTGCTTGCCTTCATCCCCATCTCGGAGGCCTTCCTCATCGCCGCGCTCGTGGCCGCCGCGGCGATCGTGGGCGCCCTGCTCGTGCCGTCCGTATGGCGCCTGCGACGCAGCGACGGACTGCCGGACATGCCGGATGTGACCGGTGGGTAACCGAACCGACGAACCCGTGACACGCATCGGCCGATAGGGTCCAGGCACAACGACCGCACGGGCATCTCACGGGAGTACCTCGAATGAACACCGACATGCGCAACCAGATGGGCAGCGGCAAGGGCTTCATCGCCGCACTCGACCAGAGCGGGGGGAGCACCCCTAAGGCCCTCAAGCTCTACGGCATCGACGAGAGTTCCTACAGCGGCGATGCCGAGATGTTCGACCTGGTCCACGCCATGCGCTCCCGCATCATCACCAACCCCGCCTTCAATGGCGACAAGGTGATCGCGGCGATCCTCTTCGAGATGACGATGGACCGCGATATCGAGGGCCAGCCGACCCCGTCCTACCTCTGGGACGTCAAGCGCGTCGTGCCCCTCGTCAAAGTGGACCTTGGACTGGCCGACGAGGCGAACGGTGCCCAGGTGATGAAGCCGATGCCGCACCTCGACGACCTGTGCGCCCGCGCCGCCGGCAAGGGCGTCTTCGGCACCAAGATGCGCTCCGTCATCAACCACGCCAACCCCGCCGGCATCCAGGCCGTCGTCGACCAGCAATTCGAGGTCGGCCTGCAGATCCTCGGTCATGGGCTCGTGCCCATCATCGAGCCCGAGGTCAACATCAAGAGCGATGACAAGGCGCAGAGCGAGGATCTGCTGCGCGCCGCGCTGCTCGCCGGACTCGACAGCGTCCCCGATGGCCAGCAGGTGATGTTCAAGCTCTCGCTGCCGAGCCACAACGACTTCTACAAGGTGCTCATCGACCACCCGAAGGTCTTGCGCGTGGTCGCCCTCTCCGGCGGGTACTCCCGCGACGACGCGTGCGACATTCTCGCAGCGAACCACGGCATGATCGCGAGCTTCTCGCGTGCCCTGTCGGAGGGCCTCACGGCTCAGCAGAGCGATGCGGAGTTCACGGCGACGTTGCAGGCGACGATCGACGAGATCTACGCCGCCTCCATCACCTAGGCAGCGCGAGCCCGTGGACGTCGACATCCGCACGGCGTCCGCAGCCGACGTCGGCCTGCTCCAGGAGTGGGCCCTGCGCGAAGGCTGGGGCGCAGGGGTTGACGATATCGAGGCATTTCATCGCGTGGATCCCGAGGGTTTCCTCGTTGCCCGGTTGGACGGCCGGCCCGTTGGCTCGATCAGTGCGGTGCGCTACGGCGACTCCTACGCCTTCATCGGCTACTACATCGTGGAGCAGGACCTGCGGGGTCAGGGAATCGGCCACGCGCTCTTCGACGCGGCCCTGGTTCATGTCGGCGCACGGTCCTGCGGCCTTGACGGCGTGGCGGCGCAGGTGCGGACGTACGAGTCACTCGGCTTTGCACCGGCGTACGCCATGACGCGCTTCACCGGCAGCACCCCCATCGCGTCGTCCACCCTCGCGGGGGAGGCCCTCGATGTCGCGCCGGTCACCGGGGACGACATCGCCGCCATCGCCGACTATGACGCGGCCCACGTCCCCGTGCGCCGGGATGCCTTGGTCCGCGCCTGGCTCGACGCGGCTTCGCCGCGCCGGACCTTCGCAGTACGCCGCCGCGGTGCCATCGCGGGCTACGCGACCGTGCGCCCGGCCGAAGGGGGCGGCTCGCGCATCGGCCCGCTCTTCGCCGACGACCTCGCCGTCGCTCGCGCACTCCTCGGCGCGACCTCGGTCGCCGCGCTCATGTGGGGCGACGAGATCGCCATCGACGTCCCGCGTCCCCACACGCAGGCGGTCGACCTCATGGAGTCCCTCGGCTTCAGCGGCGGCTACACCTGCACCCGGATGTACCGGGGAGCCGTGCGCGCACTCCCGCTCGACCGCATCTGGGGCAACACGACGTTCGAGCTGGGGTAGGGCAGGATGCTGGCGTGAGCCTCCACGAGAACCTCCTGGGAGGACCCCCTCCCACCCTCCTCCCCGACGACCCGGCCCCGCGCGAGGAGCTCGAGGGAGGTGCTGATGCCTACGACGTCGCCCGGCGGCACCCGACATCCAGCCTCGCCTGGGCGATCCTTGCTGACGCGGCATGGAATGAGGGCCGCGTCGTGGAGTCCTATGCGTTCGCGCGCGTGGGCTACCACCGTGGCCTGGACGCACTGCGCCGCAACGGGTGGAAGGGCCACGGGCCCGTGCCCTGGTCCCATGAGCCCAACCGCGGATTCCTGCGGTGCCTCATCGCGCTACAGCGCGCGGCCGCCGCGATCGGCGAGGAAGACGAGGCCGAGCGCTGCGCGTCCTTCATCCTCGACTGCGACCCGACGCTCGGCTAGTCGTCCCCATGTCGGAGACCTCCGCCGACGTCGCGGTCATCGGCGGCGGCATCAGCGGCATCGCCTGCGCGGGCGCCCTCGCCGCCCACGGGCTCCGCGTGGAGGTCATCGACCGCGGCCACGCCATCGGTGGACGACTTGCCACGCAGACCATGCGCGACACGGGGATGCCGTGCGACGGCCGCGTGGTGGATGTCGGGGCCTCCTACGTGACCGCGGATGACCCGGCCTTCGTCGCTGTGGTCCGCGACTGGGTGGACCGCGGGGTGGCCCGCGAGTGGACGGACACCTTCCACGTCGCCGACAGCGCGGGCCTCATCGGCCCCAAGCTCGGCCCGATCCGGTACGCCGCTCCCGCGGGCATGCGCACTCTCGTCGTCGACCTCGCGTCGCGCCTGCCCGAGGACCTCGTGCGCGTCACGCACCCGGCGGACGTCGAGCGGATCGAGGTGACCGACTCCGGCGTCAGCCTCCACGGCGAGGGAGTCGACGATGCGGCGTACCGAGCGGTGGCCCTGTGCGGTCCCGACCCGCAGATGTCCTCGATCGCACCGCCCGGAGCAGTGCATGGCGCACTGCAGTCCTCCCCGACATGGGAGCCGGTGATGGCTCTCACTGCCGCCTACGACGAGCGGAGCTGGCCCGACCTCGACGGCGTCTTCGTCAATGACGATGCGATCCTCACCTTCGTGGCCGACGACGGCCGCCGCCGCGGTGACGACGCTCCCGTGCTGGTTGCCCACTCCACGCCCGTCCTCGCCGCTGCCCACCTTCGCGATCCCGCTGCGGCGGCCCCCGCGATGCTCGCGGCGCTCCGGCACATCGTCGCCGGTGCGGACCCGGCGTGGTTCACCGTGAAGCGTTGGACATACGCCCGACCCACTCGCTCGCGCGACGAGGACCACGTGCTCGACGGGCCGATCGGCGCGGCGGGCGACTCGTGGGCACGCGGCCCGCGCACCCAAGCGGCGTGGGTATCGGGCGACTCCCTCGGCCGGGCGCTCGCGACGCGCCTGGCCTCCTAGGGACCCAGCCCCCTAGGACTCCGCGAGGACGCGGTCGATCAGCGGCTCGAGCTGCCCGGGCCCGATGGGCCCGATGATCGTCGCGGCAATACGGCCGTCGCGATCGAGGATGACCGTGCTCGGCAGGCCACTCGGCGGTATCCCCGGAATCGACGCGAGCAGCGTGCCCTCGCGGTCGTCGATGCTGCGGTAGGGGGTCGTGGCGAGCAGTCCGGCGGCGGCGATGGGGTCGTCGAGGGAGTTGACCCCGAGGAAGGCGACCGCGTCGTCGCGCGTGGCGTCGTACGCGCGGGACAGGAGCGGGAGTTCGTCGATGCACGGCGGACACCACGAGGCCCACGCATTGATGACGGTCACCTGTCCGCGCGAGTCCCTCGTGGACAGGGGCGTGCCGTCGGCGGTCTCGCCGGAGAGTTCGAGCGGCTCCCCCCGACCGGCCGGGTCGAGGTACGTCGACCCCACGCGCGGATCGGAGCCCGTGGTGGGCGGGATGGTCATCACCGGCGTCGCGGCGTAGATGCCGCCGCCGCAGCCGGAGAGCAGGGTGACGGCGGCGACGAGCAGCACCCCGCCCCCGATGGCTTGACGCTTCACGGCGCTGCCTCCGTCACGGCAGCGGGCGCCGCCGCTGCCTCGCGACGCTCCTGCTGCTCGGTGCGCCGCTCCTCGGAGCGCCACCACTCCACGGCGGCGAGCATCATCCAGAAGGAGTCGATGACCATGGTGAGTGCCCACATCAGCGCCCCGGCGAGGTGCTGGTCGAACACCGGGTCGTACGCGAGCGCTGCCGCGGTGGCGACGTACGTCGGGTAGAGCGTGACCGGGGACAGGAAGATGACGGCGCCGAGCATGGTCTCGGGGATCATCATCAGCCCGAGCGAGAGCACCCGGTACGCCGGCTTCGGGCGGCGCGCGCACATGTCGTTGCCGACCAGCGGGTAGTAGAAGAGGAGCGCGGAGACGAGGTAGAGCGGCCGGGCGACGTACCCCATGACGTCGTGGTCGCCGAGCACCCATTCCATGACCGGCGTGGTGTGCGACAGCACGAGGGTCCCGGCGAAGAGCAGCCAGGTGAACACAGGGTTGACCAGGAAGAGGCCGACGCGAGAGCGCAACGCGCGCACGATGGCCCGGCGCGTCGAGCCGCCGGTGGCAAGGACGGTGAGTGCAACGGGCGCGGACAGCACGATGAACGGCGCCGCGAGCATCATGACGGTGAGGTGCTGGGCCATGTGCGCCCAGAAGAAGACGTGCGAGAGCGTCTCGAACGGCCCGAGGTAGGCGAATGCCAGCAGGCCGAGGCCCAGAGCGAAACTGGCCGTCCGCCACGGCGACCAGCCGACCTCGCGCCTGCGCAGGCGGGCTACCCCCCACAGGTAGAGCGCGACGGCCAGGGCGAGGTTGCCGAGAAGGAACAGGTCGAGGGTCCACACGCTCTCGCCGGGGACCCAGGGCCGCATGACCCCACGATAGGCAGGGTTGCGGCGACGCGGTGACTTGAGCGGCGCCGGGGGGCGACCCGCCGTGGGCCAATTGCCCGAGTTGCCCCCGGCGAGCGGTGCCAGCCCCTACCCTGTGCCCAGGCCCGGCCATGGCCGCCGGGCATCGCCCGCGAAGGGACCTGTGTGAAGCGACTGCTCGTGGCGCTCGTCTCGGTCCTCCTGGGGGCCGGCCTGGTCGCCGCCGTGGCCGTCTTCGCCCATGCCAGCAGCGGCGAGCCCCCGCTGCTCGTGGCCACCCCGACCGGCAAGGTCTCCACGCCCACGGGGGAGATGAACTCCGCCTCCCTCGAACTGCAGGTCTACCCCAACAGCTCGGACCAGGTCGCCGGCCCCACGGAGGGGGTCAATGCGCTGTACGCGAGCCAGGGCTGGCCGTTCTACTGGCCGTCGACCACCCTGCAGGTGCCGGCCCACTCCGTGATCACGGTGACGATCAAGCAGTACGACAGCGGTGGCCGGGTCTTCAACAACTACTGGGCCAGGCCCCACGGCACCGTGGGCGGCACCATGACGGTCAACGGCAAGACCGTGACGGAGATCGACCCGACGAAGGTCGCGCACACGTTCACCGTCCACCAGTACCCCGACAGCGGCCAGCCCTACCTCTTCGTGTCGGTGCCCCTGCCCGATCTCGGCGGCAACGCGGTCGACAATGCCAGCCCCTACGTCAATGACCCCAAGGTCGTGACCTTCTCGTTCGTCACCGGGGAGCCGGGCTCCTACGTGTGGAACTGCGAGTTCCCCTGCGGTGACCTCTACCAGGAGTTCGGCGGCCCGATGCAGCAGCGCGGGTGGATGTCCGGCACCCTCGAGGTCGTCTGATGGCCGACACGATGCTCCCCTCGGAGCAGCCCGAGGTCCCGTCCAGCAGGCCCCCGGCCCAGCACCGGCTGCGCGAGTGGCTGAGCCGCCGGTACGTCCGACACATCCTCATCCTCACCGTCGTGGTGGGCTTTGGCCTCCTTCCCCTGTGCTGGCTCCTGCTCGCCGCAATGAACCAGAGCGGCGGCCCCGCATCGACGGTGATGGAGGACATCCAGCAGACGATCTTCGTCTTCACGCTCGTATCCATCCCCATCACCGCGTTCGTGTTCGCCGTGCTGCTCTACAGCCTGTTCGGGTGGAAGGGCAGCCCGGGCGAGACGCCCCCGAACAACGACAACCCGGCCATCCGCAGCAACACCGTCGCCGTGATCACCTGGACCGTGTCGTCGAGCCTGCTCGCGGCATTCCTGGTGACGTGGGGCCTCATCGAGCTTGCCGACATCACCGCGGACGCATACGGGTCTCAGCCGACCACCGGCCAGCTCAGGGCCGCCGACGAGGTCATCGTCAACGTGACTGGACAGCAGTGGGTGTGGACCTTCGAGTACCCCCAGTACGACAAGGTCACGACGGATGTCCTCTACCTCCCCAAGGATCGCCCGGTCCTCTTCAATGTGACCTCCGTTGACGTCATCCACAACTTCTGGGCCGTGGAACTCGGCGTCAAGGTCGACGCCAACCCCGGTGCGATCACCCAGACCGGCGTGACGCCGAACAAGCTGGGCATCTTCAACGTGCGCTGCGCCGAGCTGTGCGGCCTGCACCACGCCTACATGGAGACGCAGATCCGCGTGCTGACCCAGGAGGAGTTCGAGGCCTTCATGCGTGAGAGCGGCGGGGGGTCCACCTCGTGACCGCTCAGACGACGAACACGACGACGATCTACGAGGTCGAGGTCCCGCAGCCGAAGCAGCACGGCAAGCCCGGCGGCATCATGCGGCGGTTGAACTTCTTCACGGGTCTCATCTGCGGCATCGTGCTCGCGCTGGTGTTCGGCTTCCTCATGAACATGCAGTTCCCCGCCGGCGCAACCACGGCCAACTTCGCCAACGCCGCGGCCGGCCCGACCTTCTGGGCGATGATGGTCGGCTGGGTCGTCGGGTTCATGGGCGGCATGGGCGCCTTCGTCGGCCCGATCCGCTGGCTGCTTGGCCGTGACCTCACCCATGCCGACGCCGAGTTCATGGCAGGCAAGGACCAGGGCAAGTTCCGCTACTGGCGCTTCACGACCGACCACAAGGTCGTCGGCATCCAGTACCTCATCGTCGCGATGATCATCCTCGGATTCGGCGGCTTGCTCGCGATGCTCATCCGCACCGAGCTCGGCATCACGTGGATGGAGGTCTTCAACCCCGACTTCTACAACTCCCTCGTGGGCACCCACGGCATCGCCATGGTCATCGCGATGATCGTCATCGTCTCCGGCCCCGTCGGGAACTTCATCGTGCCGCTCATGTGCGGCGCTCGGGACATGGCCTTCCCGCGGCTCAACGCCCTGAGTATCTGGCTCCTCGTCTGCGCCGTACCGCCCCTCATCCTGTCGCTGCTCGTGGGGGGGATCCGTGACGGCTGGAGCGTCTACCAGCCGCTGAACGCGCAGGCCGGCCCGGGAATGATCGGCTACCAGACGACGATCATCGTGTTCGCGGTCTCCACCGCCATCGCCAGCGTCAACATCATGACGACGATCCTCACGATGCGCGCCAAGGGGATGACCTGGACGCGTACCCCGATCCTCATCTACGGCGTCTTCGCCGCTGCGGCCATGGGCCTCTACGCGTTCCCCTTCTACCAGTACTCCCAGATCCTCTCGATGACCGACCGCCTCATCAATACCTCGTTCTTCGACCCGATCGAGGGCGGCAGCGTCTGGCTCTACGAGAACCTCTTCTGGCTCCTCGGACATCCCGAGGTGTACGTGATCCTCATCCCGAGCATGGCCGTGGTGATGGAGCTCATCCCCGTCTTCATGCGCAAGCCGCTCTTCAGCTACTACATGGCCATCGCCGGCATCGTCGGCGTCGTCGGCCTCAGCGGCCTGGTCTGGGCACACCATATGTACATGACGGGCTGGGCGCCCCAGGCCAACTACCCGTTCATGCTCTCCACGGAGATGATCTCGATCCCCGTGGGCTTCCTCGTGCTCGTCGTCATCGGCACCATGTGGCGCGGGCGCTGCTGGAGCCGGCTGCCGATGATGGCGGTCTTCGCGGTCATCTTCAACAAGATGATCGGCGGCGTCACCGGCGTCTACCTCTCCGACGTCCCCGCCGACCAGTACTTCCACGGCAACATGTTCGTCACCGCGCACTTCCACTTCATGCTCATGGGCGCCGGGCTCTTCGGCGCCATGGGCGCGATCGCGTACTACTTCCCCAAGATGACCGGGCGCTTCCTCGACGAGCGCATGGGCTCCATCGGATTCTGGACCGCCTTCGTTGGCTTCCAGGTCACCTTCATGTCGATGTTCGTCGCCGGCCTGCAGGGCCAGCCCCGACGCGTGCTCCAGTTCGACAACATGTTCAACATCTCCAACTGGATCTCGACCATCGGCGCCTACGTCATCGGCATCGGCATGCTCATCTTCCTCGCCGCGATCATCCACTCGTGGCGCAGTGGAGAGGTGGCCTCGTCCAATCCCTGGCACGCCCAGACCCTCGACTGGCAGACCGC
>JAPOJD010000228.1 GCA_029978585.1 Actinomycetota bacterium | reverse complement strand
CGCAGCAGGACCCGAGGGAGCTCTACAAGGTCGCGCAGCACACCACGCGGCTCCTGATGTGCATGGGCGACCTCGTCATCGGCTGGCTGCTCCTGCGCCAGGCCGAGGTGGCTATCGCGGCACTGGAGGCTGGGGCGAGCGGCAAGGACCGCGCCTTCTACGAGGGCAAGGTCGCCACGGCCAAGTGGTTCGCCCGCAATCGGCTCCCCCTACTCGCCGCGGAGCGAGCCGTCGCGGAGTCGACCGATGATGCGCTCATGGTGCTCGCCGAGGACTCCTTCTGACCTCTCCAACCGGTACGCCGCCGGTCGGCGCTACCGCGAGCGGAGCGTAGGCTCGGAACATGCCTTCGACCGCACCACGCAGGCTGCCCGCACCCGATCCGCGATCGGTGCTGGCGATGCTCGCCATGGCGATGCTGGCTCTCGCGTGCTTCGTCTTCGCCGCCCCCGGGGCGTTCGCCCACTCCGACCTGGTGTCCTCCGACCCTGAGGACGGCGCCCAACTCGACCAGGCGCCGAAGGAGATCGTCCTCACCTTCACCGAGCCCCTGCTTCCCGACTTCGTCCGCGTCATCGTCACCAATCCGGACGGCGAGATCGGGGATCTCGTCATCACGGGCGTCGACGGCGCCACGGCGGTCGCGAAGTGGCCCCAGAACCTCGTCCCGGGCGACTGGACCGTGACATACCGGGTCGTCTCCCAGGACGGCCATCCCGTCGAGGGCAGCATCGACTTCTCGTACACCGACGCGCCCCCCGGTCCGTCCCCGTCGCCCACCAGCGAGTCGCCTGAGCCCACCACGGCTCCGGCTCCGGATCCCACGACTCCGCAGCCGACGCCCGAGCCGACCACCGACGCCGCCTCGCCGAGTCCCGAGACGCCCCCCGGGCCGCCCACCGCGACGCCGAGTGAATCGATCGCATCCCCCGGGGCCAGCCCTGCTTCCGACACGTCGTCCAACACCGGATGGGTCATCGCTGGTATCGCCGTCCTGGTCCTCGCCGTCATTGCGATCGTCGGCCTCGTCGCGCGCAATCGCACGCGCTAGGGAACCCATGAGCGCCACCGGCAAGACCGACGCGCCCCACCGGCAGGACAGCCCGGGGGGCCCAGCGCCCCGTCGAGGTGCGGCCCGCGCGCTGCCGCTCCTTGCCGCGGCACTGGTGATCCTCGGCGTCGTGGTCCTCGCCGCGGCACTCACGGTCACCGGCGGTGCCTATGCCCCCTCCGCCGCCGGGCTCCCCGACCCGGGCCCCATCGTCGGCTGGGGTCTGCCGATCGTGCGCCTGCTCACGGACTTCGCGGGAGCGGCCACGATCGGCTGGCTTCTGGCCGCGGCGTTCCTCGACCCGTCCGGATCCAAGGGGACGGTATCGCCGGAAGGACGTGAAGACCTCCTGAGGGCCACCGTCTTCGCCGGCACCTGGGCGGTGCTTGCCCTACTGCAGATGTTCCTCACCCTCGCCCAGATCCTCGGGGTCCCCCTCGACCGCGCCATGAGCCCCGACGTCGCCGCGACGTATGCGTGGGAGATCCCGCTCACGCGCGCCCTCGCCCTGGTGGCCGTCCTCGCCGCCGTCATCGCGATCGGCTGCCTCTTCACGAGCACGTTGGGCATCACCGCCCTGTGGCTCGTCCTCGCCGTCTCCGCGGTCGCGCTGCCGGCACTCGCCGGCCATGGGTCGGGGCTCGGCGACCACGCCCTGGCCCTGACCTCGGGTGTGGCCCACGCGGCCGCGGCCTCGTTGTGGATCGGCGGCCTCATCGCCCTGGTCTTCCACGGCATCCGCAGGGATGCCGGCTACGCGCAGGGCGGCCAACTGCGCGATGCCGCCAAGCGCTTCGGCGTGACCGCGCTCGTGTGCGTCGCAATCCTGGCGGCCAGCGGCGCCGCTAATGCCTACACGCGCCTGGACACAGTCGAGCAGTTGATCACAACCGAGTACGGCCGTGGCGTACTCGCCAAGATCCTGCTCATGGTCGTGCTCGTCGCGGTCGCCGTCGTCATTCGCCGCACCCTCGGACCTGCCCTCGCATCCGATGCGCCGGGGCGCGCATTCCTGGGCCTCGCGACGATGGAGATCCTCCTCATCGTTGCGGCCTTCGGGGTCGGTGTCGCCCTCGCCGTCAGCCCCTACCCGCGCATCGAGTCAGCGTTGCCGAGCTACGGCGAATCACTTCTCGGATTCCCCTATCCTGCGCCCCCGGACCTGGCTGGCGTCGCGCTCGGATTCCGCCTGGAACCTCTCTTCCTCGTTGGAGGCATCGCCCTCGCAGCGCTCTACATCGCGGGCGTCGTCACCCTTCTGG
>JAPOJD010000093.1 GCA_029978585.1 Actinomycetota bacterium | reverse complement strand
GGGTGACAACCATCGATGCATCAGCGGGCGGCCTCGGTGGCTGCCCCTACGCGAAGTCGGCCACCGGCAATCTCGCCACCGAGGACCTCGTCTACATGCTCGACGGCCTGGGCATCCGCACCGGGATCGACCTCGCGGCGCTGGTGGCCACGAGTGCTTGGATGGCCGGGGTCCTCGGGAGGCCCAGTCCATCGCGCGTAGTCCGAGCTCGCACCCAACCCACGGAGGACTAATGCTGCACGCCCTGCCGACCGAGTACGTCGAGCTCAAGAAGACCGTAGAGAGCTTTGCCCGCGACGTCGTCGCACCGGTGATCGCCGATCACTACGAGGCGCACACCTTCCCCTACGGCATCGTGCGCCAGATGGGGGAGCTCGGGCTCTTCGGCCTGCCGTTCCCGGAGGAGTACGGCGGCATGGGCGGGGACTACTTCGCCCTGTGCATCGCCCTGGAGGAACTCGCGCGCGTCGACTCCTCCGTCGCCATCACTTTGGAAGCCGGCGTCAGCCTCGGCGCCATGCCGATCTACCGCTTCGGCACCGAGGAGCAGAAGCGGCAGTGGCTGCCCAGCCTCGTGAGCGGCGAGATGCTCGGTGCCTTCGGCCTGACCGAGCCCGGCGGGGGCACCGATGCGGGCGCCGCCCGCACGACCGCCCGGCTCGACGGTGACGAGTGGGTGATCAACGGCACCAAGGCGTTCATCACGAACTCCGGCACGGACATCACCGGCTTCGTCGCGGTGCTCGCCATCACCGGGGAGACCGCCGCCGACGGCAAGAAGGAGCTCTCGACGATCATCGTCCCCTCGGGGACGCCGGGCTTCACCGTGTCGAAGCCGTACTCGAAGGTCGGCTGGAATGCCTCGGACACCCACGAACTGGGCTTCGTCGACTGTCGAGTGCCGGCGGGCAACCTGCTCGGCACTCGGGGCAAGGGCTATGCGCAGTTCCTCCAGACCCTCGACGAGGGCCGCATCGCCATCGCCGCACTCTCGGTGGGACTGGCCCAGGGATGCATCGATGAGTCGGTGCGCTACCTGCACGAGCGGCACGCCTTCGGCAAGCCGCTGTCGGCGTACCAGTCGCTGGACTTCATGGTCGCGGACATGGAGGTGCGCGCCCACACCGCCCGGCTGGCCTACTACGACGCGGGATCGCGCATGCTGGCGGGTGAGTCGTTCAAGCGGCAGGCCGCCATCGCGAAACTGCACTCCTCCGATGCCGCGGTCACCAATGCCCGCTGGGCGACGCAGATCTTCGGCGGCTATGGGTTCATGAATGACTACCCCGTCGCCCGCTTCTGGCGCGACTCGAAGGTGCTCGAGATCGGCGAGGGCACGAACGAGGTGCAGCGGATGCTCATCGCCCGCGATCTCGGGCTCGGCTGATCCGCATTCTTAAGTCTTCACGGCTTGCTTAAGCGGGTCGCGGCTGAGTCACGTCCGGTGGTCCGCTGAGGCAAGATGTGTATCGACACGCTAGGAGGTCTCGACAAGCCGGACAGATGAGGGGAGGGGCATGCCCGGCAGGGTCCCGAATCCCCTGAGCATCGCGACTCACGATGGCGAGTTGACGATCGACTTCGCGACTCGGGGAGTCACGGTCAATGGGGCCGCGCTCGGGCTGACCCCCATCGAGTGCGACATACTTCTCTGCCTGGCCAGCAGTTACGGCATGGTGGTTCCCACGGAAGACCTCGTGGTGGCCGTATGGGGCGAGTGGTACGGCCAGCGCGGCCATGTGAGCGTCCATGTGCATCACCTGCGACGGAAGCTCGGCCCCTTCGGGCGCCTGATCACCAATAAGCGCGGAGTGGGCTACTCCCTCGATCCCCCAGCGCGACACCTCGCGTTGCCCTCGAACTGGCCGGACGATCTCACAGTGCTCTTCCAGATCCTGAGCGAGGACGCCGTCGCCCGCGGAGTGGTCTGGCTTTTCGTCGAGCGGAATCTGTCCATCTCCTGGGTGTCGGACTCGGTGTCCGATCTTCTCGGGTGGACGCCTCCGGACATGGTCGGGCGGGAGCCGCGGGACTTCGTCGTAGCCGAGGATGTGCCGGCCTTCCTGCTGAACTTCCCCCCAGTCAGGGGCCTCCGCGCGTGCAATTCGACACCCGGGTGCACCACCGGGATGGCTCGCTCGTGCCGGTTCGCATCCAGGCCAATGTGTTCTACCAGGCCGATGGATCGCGGCTGGCGGGCATCGGCGAATGGAGCCGTCTGCCGTAGTCACCGGGCCTTAAGAATTGCCCGTGCATTAGGGACTCCTCGATCGCCCACTGGCAACGCATCCGTCCGGCAGGCTGTGGAACACCACGACCGTGTCTCGCGCACGCGGGTGCCGAGGGGGGGGTATGCCGCAGACCCTTCCCGGGCCCTTCTCCGTGACCGCATCGGATTGCCGTCTCGACATCGACGTCGCGTCTCGCACCGTGCGCGCGAACGGGGTCGACGTCCCCCTGACCCCCACGGAGTTCGAGGTGCTCGTGTGCCTGGCGGCGCGGACGAACTCCGTAGTCCCCCTCGATGGACTCATCGAGGCCGTGTGGGGCGAGTGGTTCGGGCCACGCGGGCACGTGAGCGTCCACGTCCACCACCTGCGCCGCAAGCTAGGTGCCTGCGGCGGATTGATCGTCACCCGGCGCGGCTTCGGCTACATGCTGGCCTCGGGCACCGACGGGGCTGCCTATCCACCGCCACCGGGGTGGGGCGCGTCCACGTTCCTCGACGTATTGCAGGCAGATGGCCGCGCTCGAGCCGTGATCTGGATGGTCAGCAGTGCGGATCGCAGCGTTGCCTGGGTGAGCGCCTCTGTCACCCACCTCACCGGGTGGATGCCGCATGAGCTAGTCGGGCGGCTCCCCTGGGAGTTCATCACGCAGAGCGATCGCTCCTCCCGGGTAGCCGTCGACGACGGGGTGGCGGGGGACTTTGAAACGCCTGGACCCGTGGAACTGCGCTGTGCCGACGGATCGACCATCTGGGTCACCGCGTCCGCCCGGATCTTCCGGGGCCCTGATGGGCGGTATCTCGGGGGCCTGACCGAATGCCGGCCGGTCGATCCCCCGGCAGCCCCGAAGTCGTTCACGCTCTACTTCGATGCTGACTCGACACTGCTGGCGGTCGAGCCGCATGCACCGTTCCTCGGCTGGGACCCGGAGCAGGTCATCGGCTCCTACTTCAGCCTGGCCGGCATCGACCCATCAGCATCGAAGTTGGCGCTCGACTCCCTCGTCGCCACCGGGCAAGCCGATCATCGCGTTGCCCTGGCTGCGGTGACCTCCGACGGGGCTGTCAGTCCGGTAATGGCCACGCTGCGCCTCGAGATTCAGAGCGGGCGCATCGTCGGCTACTCGGGAGAGGTGTCGTTGGACTGAGGGATGCGAGTGCAGCCCCGGCTTAGGCCGAGCCTGCCGCGGCGATGCCGGCCTTGGCGGCATCGGCGAGGTCGGCGCCGTGCAGTCGAGTGGCCAGCCAGCCACCGGCGAAGCGGTCGCCGGCACCCAGCGACGCCACCTCGACCGGGGGTACCGATGTTGAGATGCTCGCCGGGCCCTCGTGCGTGATCACCGGGCGGTCCTGGTCGTGGGCCACGGTGATGGACGGGGGAGCGGCCAGGTAGCCCGATAGCGTGGCGATCTCATCGGGTCGTCCGAGGACGGCGCGCAGCGGCGGGAGCATCGCGAGCCACGGTGAACTGGAGGCGCACTTGTCGGGGCGTGGCGCCTCCAGGGTGATGGGCAGGCCCCGGGCCGCGGCGTCGGAGGCCAGGCCGACCAGGGCATCGCCGGCCACGGCATCGAGGGCGAAGCCGTCCAGGTGCAGCAGCGCCACCCCATCGAGGGCGCTACTGGGGATCAGGCGGGGATCGACGTACCCGCTGCTGCCGTGGGACACGATGATGCGGTCATCGCCGTGCACCAGCACCGTGGAACGGGAGGCCGGATCGTGGGGGGCAAGGCGATCGGCGACCCCGGCGGCCACGAGTTCGCTACGAAGGCGTGCCGAGTCGGCATCGCTCCCGCACCATCCCGTGACCGCCACCGTCGCCCCGGCCCGGGCGGCGGCTCGTGCGGTGTGCCAGACCTGGCCGCCGCCGGTCACCAGGCGATCGCGAGCTCGCTGGCTCGAGCCGGGGACGGGCGGAGCATCGCAGAGGAGGACCTCGTCCACCACCAGCTTGCCGGCGACGAGAAGAGCACCGGGAGGGACCTGGTCCGCGGAGGAAGCCACGCGCACTCCCTTCTCGCCGGGCGTGTCGCGACCCTACCCAATCCGGACAACCGGCCCCCCGAAGGTCTAGGGTGAGGGAACCGGTGGACCACCGTCGCGATGAGGACGCAGGGGAAGGCGACCCTCAGCGAAGGAGGTCACGGCATGTCGATGCTTCCGCCGACCCTGCCCGCGTCCGGGCGTTCCCGCGGCGTGGTGTTCCTGCACGCCGTCCCGCGAGCGCTCTCCCCCCACGTCGACTGGGCACTGAGCTCCGTTCTCGACACTGAGGTGCGCCTGTCGTGGCAGGCCCAGCCGGTCGCCCGGGCGATGCTGCGCTCGGAACTGCCGTGGTCCGGGCGTCCCGGGACCGGATCGCGGCTGGTGAGCGCGCTCAAGACCATCCCGGACCTGGTCTTCGAGGTCACCGAGGACCCCTCGCCCGGACGCGAGGGGGGGCGCTACGCATTCACGCCGACCCTGGGCCTGCACCGCGCGATCATCGGCGTGCACGGCGACATCCTGGTGTCGGAGGACCGCCTGCGCGCGGCGGTCGCGGGTGCGGCAGCAACCGGTGCCGACCTGTCCGACGGGATCGCGTACCTGCTCGGCACCTCGTGGGATGTCGAGCTCGAGCCGTACCGCGTCGCCACCGAGGATTCCCCGGTGCGCGTCCTGCACCACGTCGTGTGATCTGCCCCCACTGGGCGATCGTTATGCGATCTATGGGGCCGGATTCGGGTGCATAGATGACATAGCGATCGCCTAGTGGGCTGATTGCCGGATTCCCAGCGCCCAGCCGAGGCGTTCGAGGAGTCGGCTCCGGTGTCGCAGGAGGTCGGCGTACCCCCAGCGGATCACCCGCCAGCCGGCCCGCTCGAGGGCCTCCTGGCGGAGCTTCTCGCGGTAGAGCGCCTGCGGGTCGGCGTACTTCATGGCGCCATCGCACTCGCCGATGACCCTCTGCTCGCGCCACAGCATGTCGACCCAGTACACCTGGCCGTCGGCGCCCTCGACGGGGACGCCGCACTCGGGGAGGGGGAGCAGGCTCTCGGCGAAGACGCCCCGGGACTCCGACTCCAGTGGCGATTCCGCCGCGGGATCGCCGAGCGAGACGGCTCGCCTCGCGACGGAGATGCCCGGCCACCGCTGCATGTCGGCGAGGAGGCTCTCCAACTCCTCCCGCGCGCTCGCGCGCATTCGTGGATCACGCACGGCCAGGCGTGGGTTGAGATGCGGGGGAGTGGAGCCGATGACACGGCTGCGCATGACGGCATCGATGCAGATGAGGGCCTGGGGCAGACTCGCCGTGCGGGCGATATCGAGAGCGGTCCGTGCTGGTGAGGTCACGAGCAGGTGCCCCTGCATGGCGGTATGGCCCTCCGGGAGATCCGCTCGATGGACGCGGACGTTCCCCACCGACCTCACCCGGGCCCCCGGCTGCGTGACGTGAGCCGTGGCTGCGAAGCCCAGAGGGACGGGATTGCCGTGCACGAGCGCGGCGGTCGCGTGCGACACCGCGGCTCCGGGCAGGATGAGGGCGGCGGCGGACGCGGACATGAGCGGAGCGTCCGCGGCCGCATCCGGGCCAATGGCGTACACGCCGCGGCGCATCCGCACCAGGGTTCCCGAGCGGACCGCCGCCGCAAGCCGCCCGGGCGTGCTCCCGGCGGCCAGGGCCTGCTCGGCGGTGAACGGAGCCGGGCCGAAGTGCCGCTGGAGTGCGGTTGCTGTCTCCGCGGAGAGGTTGCGTCGGGTCACCGGCCCACTGTCGACTGTCCCGGTGGCGCAGGTCGCGCGCTGTCCACAGGCCCACCTGATCGCCACTAGGCGATCGATATGCGATCTATGGGGCCCGATTCGGGTGCATAGATGACATAGCGATCGCCACGTGGGCGGGTGGTGCCGGCTCAGGCAGCGAGGGCGGCGCGCATCGCGGCGATGTGCTCGGGTGTGGACCCGCAGCAGGCGCCGATGATGACGAAGCCGAGTTCGCGCATCTGCACGGCGTACGCCGCCATCTCCTCGGGAGTCCCGTCGAAGATGAAGGAGTCACCCTGCAGGCGCGGCAGGCCGGCATTGGACTGCACCATGAGCCGCACCGACGAGCCGCCCGCCTCGGCGAGCTGTGCCGCGATCGTGCGCATCTCGTCGAGGCCTCGCCCGCAATTCGCGCCAATCACGTCGACGCCGAGGTCGGCCATCGCCTGCACTGCCATGGCCGGGGAGATGCCCATCATCGTGCGGAGGTTGGTGTCGAAGCTCAGCGTGGCGAGCACGGGTAGGCCCGGGGCGAACTCCCGGGCCGCCTTGACGGCCGCCTCGACCTCGGACAGGTCACTCATCGTCTCGATGAGGATGCCGTCGACGCCGCCGGCGACCAGGCCGCGGATCTGCTCGCCGAAGAGCTCGGCCGCCGACTCGACGGTGAGGTCGCCCATGGGCTCCATGAGCTCGCCGGACGGACCGATGTCGCCGAGGACGTAGACGCCGACGTAGCGGTCGGCGACGCGACGGGCGATCTCGGCGCCGGCCTGGTTGAGTTCCACGACGCGGTCCTCGAGCCCGTGCATCTGCAGGCGCGCCCGCGTGCCGCCGAACGTGTTGGTGGTGAGCAGCCGGGACCCGGCAGCGGCATAGCCGTCCAGGACACCCTCGACAACATCCGGTCGCTCGACGTTCCACAGTTCCGGTGCTCCGCCGTCCTCGTTGCCGAGGGACTGCAGCATGGTGCCCATGGCGCCGTCGCCGAGAAGTGGGCCGTCGGACAGGGCTTCGAGAAGTGTGGTCACGGGGCTATCCCATCACAGCGGGTGGCACATGCCGTGGATCGGCGTCGACGCTCAGAGTGGAATTCAGAGTGGAACTCCGAGCGGGATGCAGAGTGGAACTCCGAGCGGGATTCAGAGTGGCATTCAGAGTGGCATTCAGAGTGGAATATTGCCGTGCCCACCGCGCACGCCCGGGGTGTCGAGCAGTACGCGCGCCACGCGCGAGCGGGTGCGATTCGGCTCAACCACCTCATCCACCACACCCATCTCAACCGCCCGGGCGATGCCGCCGGAGATGACCTCGTGCTCGGCCGCGAGCTCGAGTTCCAGCTGGGCGCGCTCCTCCTCGTCGGTGGCCTCGGCGAGCCGGCGCCGGTGCAGCACGCGCACGGCGGCGACCGAGCCCATGACCGCGACCTCCGCCCCGGGCCAGGCGAAGACCCGGGTGGCCCCCAGGGACGCGGAATTCATGGCGACGAACGCACCGCCGTAGGCCTTGCGCGTCACGACCGTGACTCGCGGGACCACGCACTCGGCGAATGCATGGAGGAGCTTCGCCCCGCGACGCACGATGCCATCCCACTCCTGTCCCACGCCCGGGAGGTAGCCCGGGACGTCGACCAGCACGACCAGGGGCACCGCGAACGCGTCGCACATGCGCACGAAGCGAGCGGCCTTCTCCGCGCTCACCGAGTCGAGGCAGCCCCCGAGCCGCAGCGGGTTATTGGCGACGACGCCCACCGTGCGGCCACCGAGGCGGCCCAGCACCGTGACGACGTTGGGTGCCCACCGTGCGTGGAGCTCGACCGCAGTGCCGTCGTCGAGGAAGGTCTCGACGAGGGGATGCACGTCGTAGGCGCGCTTGGACGAGTCGGGGAGCACGGCACCGAGGTCCACGTCGGCGACGGCATCCGCGTCGAGGGAGCCCTGGCGGCCCAGCAGGTGGGCCAGGCGGCGTCCCTCGTCGAGGGCCTGACGCTCGGTCTCGGCCACCAGGTGCACGACTCCGCTGCGGCGCCCATGCGGGTCCGGGCCGCCGAGGCGGAGCATGTCGACCTGCTCCCCGGTGACGGATCGAATGACCTCGGGACCGGTGACGAAGATGCGTCCCTCCGGGCCGAGGATCACGATGTCTGTGAGCGCCGGGCCGTACGCCGCGCCCCCGGCGGCGGGCCCGAGGACGATGGAGATCTGCGGCACCTTGCCGGAGATGCGAGTCATCGTGGCGAACACCCGCCCGACGCCGTCGAGGCTCGCGACGCCTTCGCGCAGGCGTGCGCCCCCCGAGTGCCAGATCCCCACGACGGGACAGGAAACGGCGAAGGCCCGGGCGTACGCCGTCACGATGGCGCGACAGC
>JAPOJD010000029.1 GCA_029978585.1 Actinomycetota bacterium | reverse complement strand
GGACCAGACTCGGCGGGCTCAGCGCTGACGGAGAACGCCGACGTCGAGCGCATCACGTTCACCGGCGAGTCCGGCACCGGCAAGATCATCAGCGCCGTGGCCGCGCGCAACCTGACCCCGGTCAGCCTGGAACTCGGCGGCAAGGGCGCCAACATCATCTTCGACGACGCCGACCTGGACAACGCCGTCCACTGGGCGGTAGAAGCGATCTTCCGCAATGCCGGCCAGGTGTGCCTCGCCGGAAGCCGCCTCTACGTGCAGCGCGGCATCTACGAGGAGTTCATGGTGCGCTACAAGGCTGCGGCCGAAGCCCTTGTCGTCGGCGACCCGAAGGACCCTGCCACCCAGTTCTCCGCCGCGCTGGCCAGCCAGGAGCACTTCACCAAGGTGAGCGGCTATCTCGATCCCTCGGCGTTGGGCGGCGGCACGGTCCTCACCGGAGGTGTCGGAGACGGCTGGAGCGTGCGCCCGACGATCATCACCGATGCGCCGCAGGACGCACGCGTGGTGAAGGAGGAGATCTTCGGGCCCGTGACCGTGGCGACGCCGTTCGACACCGAAGCCGAGGCGGTGGCCATGGCCAACGACACCCGCTACGGGCTCAACGCGATGGTGTTCACCGAGAACCTCTCACGCGCCCATCGCGTGGCGGCTCGACTCAAGGCGGGCACGGTCTGGGTGAACTGCTTCTTCATCCGCGATCTGCGGGCACCCTTCGGCGGGTTCGGCGACTCCGGCGTGGGCCGCGAAGGGGGCAACTTCAGCCGCGAGTTCATGACCGAGCCCAAGGCCGTGGTCATGCAGATCTCCCCCGAGTAGCTGAGTACAGCCCCGAAGGAGGATCACCGCAATGCGCATTGCTTTGGCCACCGCACTCACGCTGCTCGGGCTTGTCACGGGCCTGACCGTTGCGACACCCGCGAGCGCCATATCGACGCAGGTGAGTGAGAGAGTCCAGTCGTCGCCGGCTGGGGTCCCTGCCGGCTGGATGAAGTTCTGCCGAAAGGCGGTGAAGCAGGGGACCGTCAAGAAGTGCCTGACCTACGAGGTCACCTACGGTGCCGTGTGCAAAAAGAAGGAGCACAACTGCATGGCGCGGTGCTACGTCGACGTCTACGGCTCCTATGAAGGTTGCTGGTGCTTGAACGGCAGCATGGACGGCAAGTGGCGGTGGAACGCCCCCGAGTAGGGCATGGTCAGTCGGACCGCTCCGCCGAGGCCCTTCGGCTCGGCTGGACCCGGGGTGGCTCGCCCGGCATCTTCGGGTGGTCCGGGGGGTAGGGCATCTCGCCCAACCCGCGGTCGACATCGGCGTCCCACAGGGCGAGCAGCGGCGACAGGTTGCCTGGTTCCTCCGCCATCCCCGCCCACGGATCGCCCCGCTCGCCCAGGAGGGCGGGGACGTTGTCGATCGTGAAGTCCCCGGGATCGACACGGGAGAGTTCCGCCCAGGGCACGGGCGTGGACACCGGGGCGCCCGGTCTTGGCCGCAAGGACCAGGCCGATGCCATGGTGCGGTCCCGGCACATCTGGTTGAAGTCGATGAAGACTCGTCGCCCCCGGTCCTCCTTCCACCACGACGTGGTCACCAGGTCCGGAAGCCTCCTCTCTGCCTCACGCGCCACCGCGATCGCGGCGTGCCGGGCCGCGATGAAGTCCCATTCCGGGACGATCGGGGCGAAGACGTGCAGCCCCCTGCCGCCGCTGGTCTTGACGAATGCGCGCAGCCCCGACTCCACCAGGATCGAGCGCACCGCCTCTGCCACCTCGACGCACGCACTGAAGGGGAGGCTCACGTGCGGATCGAGGTCGAGCCGCAGTTCATCGGGATGGTCGACGTCCGGCACGCGAGCCGGCCAAGGATGGAAGGTCACGCACCCGAGGTTCGCCGCCCACACCAGGGTGGCCTCGTTCCCGGGGCACACCTGCACGCCGGTGCGCCCCGAGGGGAACGTCACGGTCACCCGGCCCACGAAGTCGGGGGCGCCCTTGGGCAGGTGCTTGTTGTAGAACGCCTCCTGCGGCACGCCATCCACGAGGACGCCGCGGGGGAAGCGCTGGAGCGTCGTAGGACGCGCGCGCACGGCATCGAGCAGGGCCCGGGCAACGGAGGCGTAGTACTCGCACACGTCGAGTTTGGTGATGGTGCGCTGCCCATCGCTCCAGTACGGCCTGTCGGGGCTCGAGATGCGCACCGGGACGCCGGCGACGTCGACCTCCACGGACGGGCCGCGACGCGCGGACGGCCCCTTCGACGACCCGGTCGATGGCTCGGTTGGCGCCATGCCGTCACCGTAGACCCGCAGACAGGTGCCGCTCGGGCGAGTCGTCCCCCGGGGGGCCTGCCGGGTCTTCCTGGAACCCGGCAGGCCCCCCGGTGGACGAGCACGCATCGGGTTGCCACGAGCGGTTACCGTGGGCACCATGCTACGTCGCTGGAGGGTCGGGATCGCTGCTCTCGGCGCCTCGGCAGTGCTCGTCTGCGCCGTCGGTGCAGCGCAGGCGTCGACTCCTCCCGCCGACCGGACACCGTCCGCGGCTCAAAATTCCGACAAGCCAGCGCCGGCATCCCACCGAGCGCCGTACGTCGTCGCACTCGGCGACTCCTACATGGCCGGCATCGGGGCCGGTGACTACTGGGAACGCGACGGTTGCCGCCGGTCGGCGAACTCCTATGCCGCCCTGTGGAGTGCCCGGACTCGCGGGGCCTTCACCGATCTCTCCTGCCCCGGGTCGACCGTGGACGACGTCGCGAGGCAACTGCCCCTGGTGCCCCAGGGCGCCGATGTCGTGCTCGTGGAAGTGGGCGGCAATGACATTGGCTTCGGCTCGATCGCCGGTGCTTGCTTCGTCGGCGGCACGTCTTCCTGCGTCGCTGCCGCCGACCGTGCGCGCGCACAGGCGAGCCAGCTTCCTTCACGCCTGACACCGCTTCTGGCCGCCGTCCAGCGCGAAGCCCCCGGGGCGCGCGTGACGGCCTTCGGCTACCCCGGCCTCGTGGGCCTCCCCTCGCAGTGCGCCGCGTCAGCCGCCGGCTCGGTGATCTCGACCGAGTCGGTCGTCGCCCTGCGCAGGGTCCAGCGCGCCTTGGACGCAGCCGTGCGGCGCGCCGCCGCCGCCGCGGGTGTCGGGTACCTCGACTGGCCAGCGGCGGTCAACGGCCATTCCCTGTGTTCCGCCGATCCCTGGTACGTCCTGCCGGGGACCGGCAGGCTCGACGACCTCCTGCACCCCACCGTCGAAGCGACCGAGACCATGGCTGCCCATCTAGCCGCGAGGATCTCCCGCTAGGGTCTTCCCGTGTCCGTGACGGTGCTGGTCTTCCTGTTCCTCGGCGTCTTCCTGCTCCTCTTCGGCGTCGGCTTCGCCCTGTACGGCATGTCGAGCGAGAAGGCCTACTGGTTCCAGCGGGACCCGCAGGGCAACCCCGCGCGCGAGGCCACGCCCTTCCGCCGCGTCTACACGCATGCCTTTGCCATCGCCTTCAGTGACGAGCGGGCCCCGCTGCGCATAGCGTCGATCGGCGTCATCCTCGTGTACCTCGGCATCATCAGCCTGGTGCTGATGCTGCTCTTCGCCGTGCTCTGACCCGGGCCAGCATGGTTCCCGGCTCGACGCGATATCAGGCCTGGCTCGCAGGCCACCCGCGCGTCCAGCCCTGGGTGGACTTCACCCGCCGGGTGATGTACGAGCAGTCGACCCAGCGACTCAGCCTCTCCGCCGCTGCGGTCGCCTTCTGGGCGATCCTCGCCGTCGGCCCTCTGCTCATTGCGATCGCCATCATCTTCAGCCGCGTCATCGACCCGCAGGTGCTGACCGACGCAGTGAGCGACCTGCAGAACAACGCACCCACGTCGTTCAACAGCGTCCTGGCATCCCAGGTGCAGAAGGCGTCGGAGGTTTCGGCGTCGGCAGCGACATGGAGTGTTGCCATCTCGCTCATCACGGTGCTGTGGGCGGTATCCCGCGGGGTCTACACCCTGCTGCGCGCGGTGCGTTACGCCTACGGCCTTCCTCCCCAGTCCTACCTCTGGGCGCGCGCCCTCGGATTCGTCGGCGCGATCATCACGGCCATCGTGCTCGGAGTACTCATCCTCGCGGCCGCCGCGATTACGGTGCTGTTGGCCGACATCGGCGGAACCCTCGAGGCCATCCTGTACATCGCCCTGGTGCTCGTGGGCACCCTCCTGCTGGGCGGCGTGTTCGTCGGTGTGTTCATGGTCGCCAACGGCCGTGACCGAAAGGGGCGCGCCTACTGGCCCGGGGCCCTGGTCGGCGCCTTCGGGACGCTTGCCGTGTTCGTCGGGTTCGGCGTCTACCTCGCCGTCGCCGGCTCCTACGAGGCCATCTACGGCGCGCTTGCCGGCAGCGTCATCCTCAGCATCGTGACCTACTTCTCCACCTACGTGATCCTGCTCGGCGCAGTCGGCAACAACCAGTTGCGCCCGCAGCAGCCCACGGCCTAGTCCCCCCTGCCACGCGTCTCCTGCAGCAGGCCGCCCGCGTAGTCCGGAACGAAACGGCTGAGGTCCCGCGGCGGTCGCTGGTATCCGTGCCCCTTGGGGCGCTTCGGGAGGGTCAGCGGAGCCCTCTTCACGGGCTCGTAGGGGATCGTCGATAGCAGGTGGTGGATCATGTTGATGCGTGCCTTGCGCTTATCGTCTGCCTCGACGTCGAACCAGGGCGACTCCGATGTGTCGGTGTGCACCATCATCTCGTCCTTCGCCCGCGAGTAGTCCTCCCATCGGGTGAGCGACTCCAGGTCCATCGGCGACAACTTCCACTGCCGCATTGGATCGTTCAGCCGTGACGCAAAGCGCTTCTCCTGCTCGTGGTTGCTCACGCTGAACCAGTACTTCCGCAGGATGATCCCGTCCTCGATGAGCATCCTCTCGAAGATCGGCGCCTGCCTCAGGAAGAGACGGTATTCCTCCGGGGTGCAGAACCCCATCACGCGTTCCACGCCGGCGCGGTTGTACCAGGAACGGTCGAACAGCACGATTTCCCCGGCAGCGGGCAGCTGCTCCACGTATCGCTGGAAGTACCACTGCGTGCGTTGGCGCTCCGTCGGGGTCGGGAGGGCGACGATACGCGCGATGCGCGGGTTGAGGTACTCCGTCACCCTCTTGATGGTCGATCCCTTGCCCGCCGCGTCCCGACCCTCGAAGACGACCACCAGCCGGGTGCCACTCGCCTTGACCCATTCCTGCATGGTGACGAGTTCCCCCTGCAGCCGGAATAACGTCTCCTCGTAGAACTCCCGGGGCAGCCGCTTCACCTTCGGCGGCGGCATCTCGTCCGGGCTGACATGCTGGTTCACGGGTGTCCCCTTCCCTCGGATGCCATCCAAGCACGCGCCTGGATTCGCCGAGCGGGGCGGACGTCGCACCTGGTCAGGGGACCGCCGGCACGCCATCGCGCCACGAGCGCAGCGCCGCGTCGAACACGCGATGCGAGGCGAATGCCTCAGCCGGTGTGGCGGTACCGAAGCGATCCCCCAGTTCGCCCGCGCGCTCAGCGAGGTAGCAGGCCCACATCTGCAGGAGCGCGTCGGAGAACCCGAACTCGAAGATCGCTCCCGACACGACCGGCCACGCCGAGATGTTCCCGGGCTGCACCTCCTCCCAGGTTTGCTCGCCATCGCGCACCCCGAATCGCCTCAGGACCGTGGGCTGCCGGGTGCTGAAGCGCACGCCCCCATCCATGCCGACCGCCTCGAGGAACCACGTGTTCACGTGGCCCGGCGCGATGCGGCGCGTCTCCCAGAGCATGGTGAAGTCCCTGCCCCCGGCCTGCGGATGCGCGCCCAGCACGAGCAGGGCGTTGTCCCAGGTGTCGCACTCGACCGTTGCACCGTCGGGCCCCGGGCGCGCTTGCACCACATCGTCCAACCGTCCGTACACCGAGGTGGGCTGCCACCCCAGGCGAAGCGGGACGTGCGCGACATGCAAGCCCAGATCCCCCATCACGCCGATCTCCCCGCAGGTCTCCGCGCGCCGCTTCCAGTTGATCGGCTTGGACCGGTTGAGGTCAGACGAGTGCCAGAAGCCGGCGCGGACGTCGAGGATGTCCCCCAGCGCACCGCTGGCCGCGTAGGCGTAGGCGCGCTGGGCGCCCGGGTAGTAGGGGAACTCACTCGACACGCGCACGAAGGAGGTGGAGGACGCCAGGGCGTCCATGATGCGGGCCGAGGAGCCCAGGTCGATCCCGAAGGGCTTCTCGGCGAGGAAGTCGCGCCCGGCCGCCGCAGCCGCGACGTAGATCTCCTCGTGCAACTGGTGCGGCACCGCGATGTAGAGGACATCGATCCCGTCGTCCTCGATGAGGGCACGCCAGTCGTGGGCGAGAGTCTGCACGGAATCAAGCCGCGCGAACCACTCCCGGGCGGCAGGAGCCGGATCGGCAACGGCCACGAGGCGGGGGCGAGAGGGATGGTCCACGAGGAGATCCCAGCGTCCGCACACGCCGGCAAGTTCACGGCCCATGAGGCCGCCTCCGATGACGCCGATGCGGACGTCGGTCATGACGAGCGGAGGATCGCCATCGCCTGGTCGGCGTCGGCACCCTGGTGGAGCATGGCCATGAGCGCGCGCGTCATGCCCGCCGGGTTCGCGTGCTGGATGATGTTGCGCCCGTAGACCAGGCCGGCCGCACCCTGCCGCAGAAGCGCCTCGGTCCGCCGGAAGATCTCCTCGTCGGACACCTTGCCGCCGCCTCGGATGAGCACCGGGATGCCGGATGCCGTGCGGATCACCTCGTGGTACGCCTCGGGGTCGTCGGTCGGGTCGGCCTTGATGACATCGGCACCGAGCTCCACCGCCTGGCGGACGATGGGAACGATGAGCTCCACGTCGCCGTTCACGGTGTAGGCGCCGGCTTCGCTCTCCTTCATCACCAGGGGTTCCACCATGAGGGGCATCGCGTACTCGTCGCACTGGAGGCGCAGGTCCATGACATTGCGAAGGCAGGCCTCTCGCACCTCGGGGCGCCCGGGAAGATCCAGCAGGTTCACGACCACGCAGGCCGCGTCCAGGCGGACCGCGGTCAGCACAGCATCGGGGATGATCGCGCTGAACATGTAGTCGGGCAGCGGCGTGCCGTAGACGTTGGCCACGTCCGTGCGCAACACGAGCGCCGGCCGCGACCGGCCGCCGTGCGCCTGCAGCAGGCGGGCCTGGCCCGGGGTGAGCTGGATGGCATCGGGGTCGGCCGCCGCCAGGGTCGACACGGCCGACGGAAGGTCCTCGATCCCCGACAGGAACGCCCCCTGGCCGAAGAACCCGTGGTCCACGGCGATGTCGAGGCAGCGCCCCGACTCGGGATTGAACAGCCTGCGCTGGCGGTACGACACGTCCGACATCGACACTCCCTTCTCCGGGGCGCCCCGCTCCGGCCGCCCGTACGACCCCCTGCTGGCCCTCGGGCCGCCCCTGCAACTCCCCCCGGACCCCGAACCCTATCCGTCGCCGGATGCCACTATGGGACCCGTGACGACCTCGCCCTCGCCCGTGCTCCTTCCCGTGAACCAGTTCGACCACTTCTACCGCGGCGGCGACCGCATCGGGGCGCTGCGATCCGGACCCGGCGGCCCGCAACGCCCCGAGGAGTGGATCGGATCCACGACCACGCGGTTCGGGCAGGAGGTGCAGGGCCTCAGCGTCCTCCCCGACGGCCGCTACCTGCGCGATGAGGTCATTGCGGATCCGGTGGCGTGGCTCGGACCCGAGCACGTCGAGCGTTACGGCGACTCGGTGGAGGTGCTCGTCAAGTTCCTCGATCTCGGGCAGCGACTGCCCGTGCACCTGCACCCCAACCGCGAGTTCGCCCGAACGCATCTCGGCCTGGCACACGGCAAGACGGAGGCCTGGTACGTCGTCGACGCTCCCCCCGGAGCGCGCGTCGGCGTGGGCTTCGCCGAGCGCATGGCCTTGTCGGAGGTAGCGTCCATGGTCGCCGCGCACGACAGTGCCGGCCTGCTCGGCGCCCTGCGCACGCGCGAAGTGCGTCCCGGGGACGCCATGCTCGTTCCTGCAGGCCTGCCGCACACCGTCCAGGAAGGCGTGTTCGTGCTCGAACTGCAGGAGCCGACCGACCTGTCGATCCTCCTGGAGTGGCAGGACTTCGCTGTGGATGGCGACCGAGATGGCCACCTGGACCTTGGTTTCGATGTCGCCCTGCAGGCCGTCGACACCACTGCCGTCACCGATGCCGACCTCGACCGGCTCGTGGTCCGGCGTGAGGATATCGACCGCGCGGGCCTCACCTCGGCCCTTCCGGCGGAGGCGGACGCCTACTTCCGCGCGCAGCACCTCGACACCTCCGATTCGCCCGTGGGCGTCGACGCCGGGTTCGCCGTGGTGGCCGTTCTCGACGGCGCAGGGACCATCACGAGCGCACAGGGGACGCTGCCCGTCGCCAAGGGCGACGTGCTCCTCCTCCCGTACGCGGCAGGCGACTGGATCGCCGACGGATCCCTGGTCGCCGTGGCCTGCCGGCCTCCGGCACCCGACGCGCCCGTCGCACCGCGCTGACGCATGGGCGAAGAAGTGCTGCTCGGGATCGACGTCGGCACCACGCGCATCAAGGCGCTCGCGGTCACGCCCAGCGGGCATGTGCTCGGCGAGTCGGAGGCGGCAACGCCGTGGCGGCACGACGGGCCCTGTGCGGACGTGGACGCGAACCTGCTCGCGGAGACCGCGATCGCGGTCGCCGTACGCGCGCTGGACGATCCGCGCGTGCCGGCCAAAGCGAGCGTGGCCGGGATCGGCGTCACCGGGATCGCCGAGGCCGGAGCCCTGCTGGACACTGACGGCGAGCCGTGCGCACCGATCCTCGCGTGGTACGACCCGCGCGGGCTCGCCGAGCCCATCCGCGCGCGGGTCTCCGCGGAGGAGTTCTGGCGCCACTGCGGCATCCGCCTCAACTCCAAGCCTTCGCTCGCCAAGGTGCTGTACGCGTACGACGCCGTGCCGGGAGCACGCGAGCGCGCGGCTCGCCACCTCGGTGTCGCCGACTGGGTCGTGCACTCCCTCGGCGGGGAGCAGGTCGCCGAGCGCTCGCTGCTATCGAGGTCGGGCCTGTACGACGTTCTCGCCGACGAGCCCTGGGCCCCGGCTGGCGAGTTGGTCGGCGACCTCGTCGCGCCACGGATCATCTGGGCCGGGGAGCCCGCCGGCCGCGTCCCCGATTCCGCGTCCGCCGGCTCATCGGGCCCGCCGGGCGGCGTCGATCGGCTGCGGGGGGCCGCCCTCACGGTTGCGGGACTCGACCACGAGGCGGCGGCGTTCGCGACGGGAGCCATGCGCACAGGAGTGCTCACGGACTCCCTCGGCACGGCCGAGGCGCTGCTCCGGCTGTGCCCCCCGGTCGATCGGGACACCATGGAACGCCTGGTCGAGCGCGACGTCGGCGTGGGCTGGGGCATCGTTCCCGGCTACCTCTGCCTCGTCGCGGGCCTGCTCACTGGCCTGTCCCTGGAGCGGATGGCGGCCCTGCTCGGGCTCGCCGACCGCGATGCGCGCCGCGCCGTCTCCCAGGGCGCGCTCGCCGCCGACCGCGGCTCGGTCCCGTTCCGGATCGCCGAGGTGAGCCACGAGGGCCTCACGCTGGCGGGCGTCACCGAGGGGCTCTCCCCCGCGCTCGCCTGGCGCGCCGCCGTGGAGGACCTCACGGCACTGTCGACCGATCTCATCGACTTCATCGAGTCCTCCGTCGGGCCACGCACGGAGGCGATGCTCACCGGGGGCTGGGCGAACGATCCGATGGTGGCGCAGTCCAAGCGCGACCAGCTCGGCTCCTACGCGACATCATCGATCCGCGAGGCCGCCGCCCTGGGCGCGGCGTTCTTCGGCGGGATCGCGGCAGGGATCCTCGAGCGCCCCGGCCCCGATGAGGTACCGCGGTGGCAGGACTGACCTCGCCGGGCAACTAGAGCCACTTGCCGTAGAGCAATGTCTCCGGCTGCGCCACCTCGACGGCGACCGAGGTCCCCGAGAACTGGCCGGTGATCGCCCGAGCCCAGGCCGCGGCCTGGGGCATCAACTCGCGGTCGGCTGTCTGCATGCGGTCGCGCACCAGGACGACGCCGAGGTCGGCACCCGGGTAGCGGTACTCATTGACGCCGTACACGCGCAGGTAGAACGCCTCATCGGACCCGGTCACGTTGTGCCAGTCGGTCTCCATCCGCACGAAGTGGACCGAACCATCCGCGCCCATCCGCCACAATCCACTCGCGGGCGCCTGCGTGATGATCTCCACCTCATCGCTCGTCTGCTTGAGCACGAGTTGGCTCCAGCGATCGAAGTCGCGCCATCGCTCCTGGACCGCGGCGAGGTCGCACTCCCAGTCCACGTCCATGAACTCCAGCAGGTGGAAGAGGAAGAGGGGGACGCCTCCGTAGCGCGAGGTGATGAGGTTGGTCAGCGGAGACGCTCCGGAGATGCGGGGATTGATCTCCCCGAGGTAGACCATGTCGTCGTCGAGATCGATGAGGTAGTCCATGCAGAACACTCCGCGGTATCCCTCCGCGTAGAGGCGATCGCCCAGTTTGCGAGCCATCTCCCTGATCCGGCCCTGGTTGCCGGCAAGCGAGATGGGCGCACAGTCGTTGCCGCACCATCCTCCCTTGTACGGCGTCAACTCTTCGAAGCCGGTGAGATCGACCTGCACCGGCCCCACGAGGGTGCCATGTCGCGTCGCGCACGCCTCGACGGTCCCGGGGAGGTGTCGAATGTTCTTCATGACCTTGAGGTCCACTGCAGTCAGGACTTCAGCGTGCTGATCCCAGTCTTCCGCCGAGTTGATGAAGAACGTCGTGCGCCCCGAGTCGCCGTAGGGCAGTTGCACGACCAGCCGACTGCCGAGCCCCGACGATTCGGCGGCGGCTATGAGTTCGTCGTAGGTCGACACTTTCGCGAGGATGTTGGTGGCGCTAGGAACGCCGGCCTCGTTGCCCAGGCGCGTGGTTTCGATCTTGGAATCGATCCGCTCGCGCAGTTCCCGCGGGGGTAGGGCGATGGTGAGCCCGAGTTCGTCGGCAAGCCTCTCCGTAGCCTCGTCGAACATGACGAAGAGGACCAGGCCCTCGCCACGCTGGGCGATGAAGTCCTGGACCGCCTTGTGGCCGAGCAGGTAGGTGTTGACCGACTCGAAGGTCTCGAACTCCCGGGGGCCGGCATGCGCCGGGACGAAGATGTGATCGTGCGCGCCGTCGAAGGAGTCGAAGTAGCAGACGTAGCGCAGGCTGCTGACCCAGTCGTCCAGTCCCAGGAGGTTGTAGGCCGTCGGCGAGACGAAGTAGATCGGGACGGGGTTCTCCCGGAAGAACCGGTAGATCTCGGACAGCCCTCGCAGCGAGGGTCGCTCGCTGTTGGTCGCGGTCACGCGGGCCTCCCTTCGCCCGACACCCTAGGCGCTGGGGCCCGGCACGGCAGGCAAACTCGGGCGCCGGCGATCAGCGCAGGACCGCGATGCCCTCCGGGCGGGGTACCTGCGTGCGCACGGTCACCGCGTCGGGCACAAGGGCGAGTTCGTCTCGCGGATGCTCACCCTCGGCGTCGCCCGAGACCTCGAGCGTCCACTCGTCCCCCGGCCAGAGGAGGCTCAAGGTGCCGCGGTCCGGGCGATAGGCGGCGGTGTAGATCGTCCCCCACGTGCTCTCGGTAAGTGATCGGTGCAGGGGCGGGCGCAGGAAGGCGGAGACGAGTTCGCCCGCGTCCAGGCCGGGATCCAGGGCCAGGGCCGCGAGGGCCTCCTCGCGTTCGACTGTTCGAGAGTACTCGGCGTGGGCGGGCCACTCTGTGTCCCCCTGCCGGTTGCAGGTGGCCCAGTTCCACTCCTGCCGAGCCGGACGGTCCGGGGCGACGTGGACGACGCGGCGGTCCCCCGCCGCGTCCACGATGGCGACGTTGTAGGACATGTGCACCGGCAGCCCCGCGAGCAACTGCACCGCGCGATCGGTTGTCGCCGCCATGTGGAGCAGGTAGCGCACGACGAGGCCGATGCCGAAGCCCTGCCCGACAGCCCGGCGGCCGCCGAAGGCGATGGAGACGGCGAGCCCCGCGTCGTTCATTCCGTCCATGAGCCCCCAGCCGCAGTCCGCCATGCCGAGGATCGTGCGCCCGGACCAGTGGGTGCGCAGTGCAAGGGTGTCCGACAGGACTGCCGGATAGTCGTAGTTGCGGACGAGGAGCTGCCGCGGGGAGCCCAGCATCGCGATGGAGCACGCGGCGACGAGCGCCGGCGGGCACCAGTGGCTCAGGAAGCGCGCCTTCAGGTCATCTCCCCCCACGGCGGCCACGAGGTCGTCGTAGTCGGCGAGCAACTCCGGCATCCACCGGCGCAGGGCAGCGCGCGACTCGGCGTACGACGCCCTCGGCAATTCCCCTTCGTGGAGGAACCACCGGCGGTACGACGGCCACGCGCGATCGAACTGCTCGGCCGTCGACGGGCCGGGACGGGACCCCGCATCGACGCAGCGAAAGGGCAGCACGACCTCCGTGACACTCACGGGGAAGGGCTCGCCGCTCACCTCTCCTACCCTAAGGTAGGCGCGTGCGCGCGGAGGAGTACGCCGAATACGACGCGCTCGGACTCGCCGAACTCGTGAGGAATCACGAGGTGTCCCCCCTTGAGCTCGTCGAATGCGCGATCGAGGCCCATTCCCTCGTCGGCGACGCCGTCAACGCCGTGGTCGCCATGCATCCAGAAGCGGCCATGCATCCGGCCGAGACCGAGACCGAGCCCGGCTCGGATCTGACCGGTCCCTTCGCGGGCGTGCCCTACCTGGTCAAGGACCTCTTCCACGGCGCTGCGGGCCTGCCCTGCGGCAATGGCAGCCGGCTCTCCCCCGACTGGAAGGTGTCGCGCTCCTCCCAGATCGTGGATCGCGCGGCCATGGCGGGGCTGCGCGTCGTCGGCCGATCGACGACAAGCGAGTTCGGGGTCATGGGCACCACGGAGACGCTGGCCGAGGGCATCACCTCATCACCGTGGAGTGCGTCGCACATGGCCGGTGGCTCCAGCGGAGGGGCCGCCGCGGCCGTCGGCGCCGGGATCGTCCCGTTCGCGCTAGCCAGCGACGGGGGCGGATCCATCCGCATCCCCGCCTCGGCATGCGGCGTCGTGGGACTCAAGCCGAGCCGCGCCCGGGTGCCCTGGGGCCTTCGCAGCAAGGAGCCGCTCCTCGGCTGGGCGGTGCAGTTCGCGGTGGCCCGCACGGTGCGCGACACGGCCGCCCTACTCGATGCCCTGAGCGGACCCACGCCCGGCGATATCGAGGGAATGCCGAGGAACGACTCGTCCTTCCTCAGCGCACTGTCTTCTTCTCCGACCACCCCCCTGCGCATCGCCTGGTGGACCGATCCGTGGTCGGGTCACGAGCCTGATCCCGAGGTGACCACCGCCACCCTGGAGACAGTCGCTCTGCTCGAGAGCCTCGGCCACCGCATGGAGAACGCGACGCCGCGCTTCGACTGGGATTCCTACCTCACCGCGATGACCGACGTGTGGACAAGCACCACGGCACAGACCATCGACGGGTTCGCACGGTCACTCGGTCGGCCCGTCGACAGCAGCACGCTCGAGGGCGCGACGCTGCAGATGGTTGAGCACGGCCGCGAGGTGACCGCGCTTCAGTTGCTGTCGGCGATCGACGCCGAAATGGTGCTCACCGCGGTGATGAACGCCTTCTTCGCCGAGTACGACGTACTCCTCACTCCCACGCTGGCCGCGCCGCCCCCCCGGGTGGGCTTCTACGACCCGACCGCTCCCACGCCGCCCCGCGAGACATTCGCCACCTGGTCGCGATGGGAGTGCTTCCTCCCGGTGTTCAACACCACGGGACTTCCTGCCATCAGCCTTCCCCTGCACATGTCGGACGCCGGGCTGCCGCTGGGCATGCAGTTCGTCGCCGGGATCGGGCGAGAGGGAACCCTGCTCCGCCTCGCCGGCCAACTCGAAGCGGCGCTGCCCTGGCGCGAGCGGCGCCCCACCGCATTCCCGCGCTGACGATGGTGCTCATCAACGGCCTCGCGGCATACCGCGGCTAGGATGCACCCGCGCCACGAGGAGGCCGAGTGAACTACCTGCTGCTGATGATGCTCATACTCCTCGGCTGCGTGGGAGCCGGACTTCTCATCGGGATCATCGTGGTGCGCCTCGGCCACAATCACGATCCTCTCGACGACACGGGCTTCGTTGCCGATGGCCTCAGCGCCACCCTGGGCACGATCGGAGGCCTGCTCGCTTTCGTACTCGGGTTCCTCGTCGTGTTCACCATCGACAACTACACCGCGGCCCAGGATGTCGCCGCGCAGGAGGCCAGCGCCTACTCGGCCGCCTTCGAAGCTGCAGTTCTCCTGCCCCCCGAGCGGGGCGAGCCCATCAGGCGCGACCTCGTCTGCCTCATCGACACCGTGCGCACCCAGGGCTGGTTCTACGCCGAGGGGGATCGGCCCACTGCCGACGACGACATCGAGGCCTGGTGGGTCCAGACCCGCAGCGATCTGGGCCTGCTCCCCGAAGCAGGAGCACTCCAGGAGTACGCGGCGGAGACCGTCTACAGTTCGCTCGCCGAGGCCCGATCCCTCGGCGAGCAGCGCCTGCTCATGAACGGCAGCTCGGTGCCCGGCATCATCTGGATCATCATCTGGCTGTCCGTCACCGCCCTAGTCGCGCTGACCTACGTCTCCCTGCGGAACAACACCTTCATCCTGCTGACGTCGGTCGCCGTCCTCACCATCGTCCTGGGTGTCGTGCTGTGGGCCCTCATCACCTTCGCCAACCCGTTCTCCGCCTCCGACGGTACCGCCGTCCAGGCGGAAGACCTGGCCGCCACCCTCGTCCGGCTGCAGGACACCTACCCCGCGCCGGCGTCCGTCTGGGAGCAATGCCCGGAACCGCCCGCGGTCACATCTACGCCCTAGCGGACCTGGCTTCGATACCCCCGTCCCGGGCCGAAGATGTCAGCCCGCGGGCGCGAGCAGGCGCACGGTCGCCCAATCCGCGCCGCGTGCCTTGACCCGCACCTCGACCCACTGACCTGCCACCGATCTCGGCAGGCGGGCCTGACGGCGGCCCTCGAGCACCTTCACCTTGGTCCACGGATCGCTGGCTTCCACGCGGTACTGCACCCTGTAAGCGCCGGGCTTGCGGTAGGCGGGCGCCTTCCAGGCGAGCGTTGGCTTCCCACGATGGCTGTCGATGAAGCGGATATTGCGCGGCACCGCGGACGCCTTCGCCTTGGCCGGAAGGGTGTACGACGCCACCTGCCAGGGAGCCGCAGGGTCGCCGATGTAGCCCGTCGCGAATGCGGCGTACGCGACACCGGCGTGCACGGTGAGGGCCTGCGTGCCCGCGTTGCTGGTCGGCTCGCCCAGCGCGATCACCGGATCGCCCATGCGCGCGACCATCCAGCGGGCGCCGCCGGGCTGGTCGCCGAGGGCGGCGTACATGGCTCCGTCCTGGTCGTCGCGGGCGAGCGACGCTCCCACGGTCATGCCGCTGGCGGGCTGCGGGCTCCACGACTTTCCGTCCCACGTCGCGTATCCGGTCAGGGTCGACCCGATCTTCATCTGACCGGCGGCGTGGACCGTACCCTTGCCGTCGACGATCATGTCGAGGACGCCCATGCACGGGTTGTAGCCGGGACAGGTGTAGTCGAGGAAGTTACTCCCCGCCATCGGCGACCACGTTCCGTTCCGCAGCGACCAGGCGTAGCTCTGGATGTTGTTGAGGAGGCCGAAGGCACCGACGTACAGCGTGCCGTCAGGCCCGTACGCCAGTGCCGTGGCCCCGATGATCACGTTGAGCGGACCAGGAAGCGCACTCCAGGCGGTGCCGTCGTACATCGCGAGGCTACCCGCCTCGGTCCCCCCGAAGCTACGGAAGAGGCCGCCGACAACGAGGCGCCCCTTCGGATCGATCGCCATGCTCAGCAGGTCTGATCCCATGGGATCCAAGGGCCCCGACGCGGTGCCCAGCTCTTTCCAGCCCGAGTCCTGCCACACGGCGGCGAACGCGACATTGTTCTGGCCCACGCGGATCTGTCCGCCGGCGTACAGCGTGCCGTCCGGTCCGACGACGAGCTTCTTGACGTTGCGGGGTGAACCCGACCCGAGCACGGTCCACGTGCCCGCGCCTTCGTCCCACGACGCCAGTCCGAAGGTTCCTCCGGCGTAGAGCGTCCCCCGGTAGCGAATGAGGTCATTGACGGACCCGGGCAGCGGATCACCAATGGGCACCCATCCGGTGGGCGTATCAGCCTGCACAGCCGGTGCCGTGGCCACCAGGGCGCCGGCGAGGGCGAGGGACAAGACCGCGGCGAGGGCCGATCGCACGTTATTCATGACCGGGAGGGTAGGTCACGGGAGGGGCTTGATGCTCTTCGGGAGCCCCTCGGCGTGCCTCGTGACAGGGTGCCCCACCGCGAGGATGATGAGCCCGTCGCGGCGGTGCATCGGGCATCGCCCCGGACCTGCCTGACGCGAGGAGTGACCATGTCCGACGTACCCCCTCCCCCTCCTCCGCCCGCCCCGCCTCCCCCGCCTCCGCCTTCGCCGCAACCCGGCGGAAGCCCCTCCGGCGGGCCCGACATCGGCGGTGCCATCAGCTGGGCCATCTCCGGCTTCGGGAAGAACGCCGGTGTCATGATCGGCCTGGCGGCCGTCGTCATGGTGGCCGGTCTTGTCGGCTGGCTGCTCCGCAGCGCCCTCAACCCGCTGGTTGATCGCTTCGTCTACAACTGCGACACCGTCGAGACCGCCGAGCAGCTCAATGCCTGCCTGGCCCGCGGGGGCGCGGGACTCTTCGCGACGTTCCTGGGCGGGATCGTCCTCCAGATTGTCATCTTCGTCATCGTCATCCTCGCCGAGATCGGGCTCATCAACGCGTCGCTCAAGCTCACGCGCGGGGAGAAGCCGGCATTCTCCGACATCTGGCACCCGCAGCACGGCTGGCTCTACTTCTTCGTCGCCCTCGTCACCGGTGTCCTCATCGGCATTGGCTTCATCTTCTGCATCATCCCCGGCCTCATCCTGCTGTGGCTGTGGCAGTTCACTCGGTACGCCGCCCTCGACCGGGGTCAGGGCTTCGGCGATGCCTTCTCCACCGGCACCCGAGCAGTGCTCGACAACAAGGGACCCGCCGTCCTCACGCTCCTCGTGGTCTTCGCCGCGTCCCTGATCACGGTGTTCACCTGCGGTATCGGCGCGCTGGTCGTGTACCCCTTCACCGACCTGTTTATGGCGAACATGTACCGGCAGTTCCGCAAGGAGCCGGTCGTCCCCGTCGCCTAGGGTCTCCACGCTCGCGTCATCCGGTCGAGCTGCGCACGCGGGCGGCCAGGGACCTGCCCAGGCCGTGCATCCGCTCGAACGGCTCGTCCGCGACATCGTCATTAGGCGCCCAGGTGGCCAGGGCGGCGTAGGACAGGCTGGCGTCGGCTGACCAGGCCGTGCCCATGTCCGCCCGGACCGTCCGGTCGGTTCCGGTCTTGCACCACAGGCCGGCGCCGTCGGGCACGTGGGACAGAGGGTCAAGCCCGAATGGGGCGGCCACCATCGACAGGTCCACGCCGGCGAGCAGCCACTGCTCGACCAGTTGAGCCGCGGGGCCGCTTATGCCGGCAACGGGCGAGCCCCCCGAGGCCGCATGGATGCGTCGTGCGACCTCGGCCAACTCCCGCGCCGTACCCACCGAGAGCGCAGGGGCGTCCTGCTCGGTCCGGACGGATCGCACCCGATCGAGCAGGTCGCTGCGCTGACAGCCCAGCGCCCGCGCCCGAACCCCGACGGCATCCAGTCCGACCACCTCGAGGAGCACGTTGGTCGCCCAGTTGTCGCTCACGGCCCCGATCAGCGCGCAGACGTCGATGACAGGGAGTCGCTCCGTGCGCAGGTGCTGCCACAACCCGGAGTCGGCGACGGCCAGGGAGGGCTCGCGGAGGAGCGACTCGGCGGGGTCCAGGCGCCCCATCACGATGAGCTCCGCGGCCTCGCAGAGCAGGAATACCTTGCCGATGCTCGCAGTGGAGTGCACGCGATCGGCGTCCGCCTCGTCTACCGCCGTCCCGTCCTGGTCCACCACGCAGAAGGACCAGGTGAGTGCCACGCATCCAGTCTAGGTCGGTTCCTACCCGGACGGATCGACCTGCAGGCTTGCCAGGCTCTGGTTCACGCGCGCGAGTTCGTCCTCATAGTAGTAGCTGACCACGGCGGCGATCTGCAGTCCCGCAATTCCCCAGTCCATGACCGCCACGTAGGCGGACTTCCCCGCCGGGCCGCATCCGGCAAGCGGGATGCCCACGTAGGAGTAGACGACGGCGTCCTGCCGCGCGCTGACGGGACCGATGGCGGTGCAGTTCTCGCGCAGCGCTAGAGAGTCCACCAGGTAGTTGGCCAGGTCCTCCAACGGGTACTGGGTGGTGCCCGTGACGAAGTAGGCGACGCCCGGCGCGCGGAAGTTACCCTCGAGGAAGTTCGGATTGTCGGGTGTCGCCGCGTACCAGTAGGTCGTTCCCCACCGGTCCAGCGCGAGGGTCTCGTTCAGGGCGGTCCATTCCACGGGGGCGACGGCGGAGGAGAACCCGTTGGGGTCTCCGATCTCCTGCAACTCCCCCGACAGGGGTCCGGCCCCGAAACTGTCCGGACCCTCCCCCTGGCTGAATGCGTCGCCGGGGTTCGCCTGCGCGGAATCCGCGCCCGGCGGCGCTTGGACGCCGGGCGAAGCAGACGCACTCGCGGCAGGAGTCGCAGATTCGGTTGCCGTGCCCGCGCCCGAAGTGCACGACGTTGCGGCCAGCACGACCCCGAGTCCGAGAGCGCCGACGACGTAACGCACGCGCCAGCCGCGCTGGCAGGGCTGGCACGGCGGGGGGGCGTGCCGCGCGTGACTCCGCTTAGGCAATCCGTCCATGCCTCGTTATAGCCCTGGGCACGCGCTCAGGGGGGCAAGACCGAGCCACCCTCCCCGGAACTGAGGCGGCGTTATCGCCGCACGGTCTCAGCGCACGGCGCGCTCGTGGTGACGGTGAGGCCGTGACAGCAGGAACATCGCGAGAGCCAAGGCCTGCGCGATGGTGATGACCACGGCCGCAAGCCACGGCGAACGCTCGTACGAGACCCCGATGATGACGCTGCCGAGGAGCCAGGCCAGTCCGTACGCCGCCGTGAAGATGCCG
>JAPOJD010000015.1 GCA_029978585.1 Actinomycetota bacterium | reverse complement strand
GCCGCTCGGCGACGCCGCGCGCGGTGCTGGACTTCCCGGAGCCGGAGGGCCCGTCGATGGCGATGACCGGCCCGGTCACGAGCGCACATCGAAGCCGCGTTCGCGCAGCCCCGCCTCCAGCACGCCGACGGCGCCAGGGCGCACGCTGATGTCGATGAGGCCGCTGGGTCGCCCCAGCACGTGCTCGATCCGGATGTCCTCGAGGTTCACCCCGAGCTCTCCCATGGCCACGAGCACGCTCGCCACCTGACCGGGCTCGTCGGCCACCATCACGGAGACGACCGCGAAGTCCGTCGCGCCGGTGCCGTGCTTTCCCGGGATGCGCTGACGTCCGCTCGCTCCGCGCTCGAGCACCTCGAGCGTGGCCGACGTGCCGTCCCTGCCGCTGCCCCGCTCACGGAGGTCGGCAACCACTCTCTGCAGGTCCTCGGCGAGGGCCGTGAGTACGTCGGCAACCCGCTCGGCGTTGGCCGCGAGGATGGCACGCCACAGCACAGGATCGGAGTCGGCGATGCGGGTCATGTCACGCAGGCCCTGCCCCGACACGGCGACAGCTTCATCGTCGACCTCGAGGAGGCGCGCGGCAAGGAGCGAGGACAGCACCTGCGGCGCATGGGACGTCACGGCCACGGCGCGGTCGTGATCGGCCGCGGACATGACGACGGGCACGCCTCCGCAGGTGCGGGCCAGCGCCACGACGTCGGCTGCCCGCTCTGGGTCGCCTCCCGGCAGCGGCGCGACGACCCAGACTCGGTCATCGAACAGGTCCGCTCGGGCTCCTGCCGGGCCGGACACCTCGCGACCGGCCAGCGGGTGGCCGCCGACGACCCGGCCCATGTCTGCACCGAGCGCAGCAGCGCTCGCGAGAGGATCCGCCTTGACCGACGTGACGTCGGTGATGGTGGCCGAGGGGAATCGTCGACTGGCGTCGGCCATGACGGCGCCCGCGACATCGGGGGGAACCGCGACGACGACGACGCGCGGGTCGCCGGCAAGGCCGGTCTCCCCCGCGCCGCGCTCCACGGCGATGCGCACGGACTCGGCGTCGGTGTCCTCCAGGTACGTCGTCACGCCAGCGCGGCGCAGGGCCAGGCCGATGGAGGCACCGAGAAGTCCGGACCCCACGATGAGCACGGGGCCGACGACAGCCTCGGTCACCGGACCAGGTCCTGGCGCAAGACCTCGGCACCGCGCAGGTAGACGTGCTCGACCTCCGACCGGGTACGCGGGGTCTCCGCATGCATGAGGATGCGCACGGCCCGGGGCACCGCGCCGGTGACGTCGATCTCCTGTGCGCACAGCAGCGGCACGTCGGTGAGCCCCAAGGAGCGAGCAGCCGCGGCCGGGAAGGCACTGTGCAGGTCCGGCGTCGCCGTGAACACGATGCTCACGAGGGCATCTGCCTGGAGATCGTTGCGCCGCATCATCTCGCGCAGCAACTCTCCCACGGCCTCGCTCATCTCGTCGGCATCGTCGGCCGCGAGGAGCGTGGCTCCCCGAACACCCCTTACCCGCATGACTCTCCCTTCCCTCAGCGAACCCTAGCGAGGGGGGAGGCCGTCAGGCAGGCCATGGCGACCGCGGTCACAGGCCCGCGGCGGTGTAGAGCGAGCGCAGTTCGGCGCCGTCGATCGTCCGCAGGGTTCCCGGCCGCTGCTGGCCGAGGCGCACCGGACCGAACCGGGTCCTCACGAGGGACTCCACGGGGTGGCCGACGGCGTCGAGGAGGCGCCGCACGACATGCTTGCGCCCCTCGTGAAGGGTGATCTCGACGAGGGCGCGGCCGGGAAGGGCTTCCAGGACCGAGAAGGCGTCCACCCGGACCGTGCCCTCCTCCAGTTCGATCCCGGAGCGCAGGCGGCGGCCGATATCCCTGCCGAGGGGCGCCGGAACGGTCGCGACGTACGTCTTCTTGACCCCGTGGCTGGGGTGGGCAAGACGTTGGGCCAGGTCGCCATCGTTCGTGAGCAGCAGCAGACCTTCCGTGTCGGCGTCGAGGCGCCCGACGTGGAACAGGCGCTCGGATCGGTCCGCGACGAGGTCTCCGACGCAGGGGCGACCCCTCTCGTCGCTCATCGTGCACACGATGCCGCGCGGCTTGTTGAGTGCGAGCACGGTGACATCGGGAGCAGTGGGGACGCGTTCGCCGTCGACGCGAATCACGGCGGTGCGTGGATCGACGCGTAGCCCCTGCTCGAGGACGACGCTCCCGTCGACCTCGACACGCCCTTCGGCGATCATTTCCTCGCACGCGCGCCGGCTGCCGAGACCGGCCTGGGCCAGGACCTTCTGCAGGCGGACGCCCGGCTCCGCCACCTATTCCCCCGCCGAGACCGAGTCGATGACGGCGTCGAGTTCGGCGAGATCCGGGAGATACTCCGCGAGGTCGGGGAGATCCTCCAGCGACGCGATGCCGAGGCGTTCGAGGAAGTACGGCGTCGTGCGGTACAGGATCGCCTGAGACGAGGGGTCGATACCCGCCTCCTCGATCAGCCCGCGAGACTGCAAGGTGCGCAGCACCCCGTCGACGTTGACGCCGCGCACGGCGCTCACCCGCGCACGGGAGACCGGCTGCCGGTAGGCGACCACGGCAAGTGTCTCCAGCGAGGCCTGGGTCAGGCGTGCATGCTGCCCGTCGAGGACCCATCTCTCCACGATTCCCGAGCACGAATCCCGCGTGTAGTAGCGCCAGCCTCCGGCAACTTCCCGAAGGGCGAACCCGCGCTCGCCTGCGTCGTAGTCGGCGGCGAGATCACGCAGCGCCTGCTCCACTTCGGGCACCGGCCGCCGGGTTGCCTGGGCGAGAGTGACCGTGGCCATCGGCTCGACGGCCACGATAAGCAGGGCTTCGAGGGCGGATGCCAGGGTCGGCGCGCCGAGATCGTCGTTGTCGGCCTCGACATCATCATCCTGGGCAACGGCCTCCTCAGTCACGACCCGTCCTCCTCCGCGTGCGGCTCAGCCTGGTCCGCCTCGTCCCATCGTTCTTCGACCCGTTCTTCCGATTGCTGTGCCGCCTGCTCGTCCCCTTGCCCATCCGCCTCTTGCCCGTCCACCCCTTGCGCGTCGGCGTCGTCGTACTCATCCTGCACGTCCACGTCGCCGGCGTCGGAACCGGTCCATCGGATGGTGAGGTCACCCAGGGGGCTGACCTGCTCGAAGGCGATCACGCCCTCGCGGTACAGCTCGAGCAGAGCGAGGAACCTTCCGACCACCAGCATGGTGGTGTCACAGTCCGAGACCAGTGCCCGGAAGGTCGCCGCGCGGAGCCTGCGAAGACGTCCGACGAGGACCGCAGCCTGCTCGCGCACGCTCACCAGGGGGACGTGCAGGTGATCCACGCTCACCGACGGCGTGTGCCTCGGCGCGAGCGCACGGGCCGCGAGTGCCGCGAAGGCCTCCGGCCCGATGCCGACGACGACCTCGGGGAGCAGCGCCGCGAAGTGCGGCTCGAGGCCCACGGTGCGGGCCACCTGCCGACCCGCGTGCTGCATGCGCTCGGCAAAGATCGCCGACACGATCTTGTACGCCCGGTATTGGAGGAGGCGGGCGAAGAGCAGGTCACGCGCCTCGAGCAGGGCGAGATCCTCCTCATCCTCGACCTCGCCGCTGGGCAGCAGGCGGGCCGCCTTGAGATCGAGCAGCGTAGCCGCGACGACCAGGAACTCAGTGGCCTCATTGAGGTCCCACTCCGGTCCCTGGTCTCGAATGTGGGCGATGAAGTCGTCCGTGACCTGGTGCAGGGCGAGTTCGGTGACCTCGAGCTTGTGCTTGGAGATGAGTTGCAGGAGGAGGTCGAAGGGTCCTTCGAAGTCCCCTACCCTGACGGAGAAGCCGCTGTCAGACGGGGACTCGACGAGGGTGCCGAGCTCGGTCACCGTGCGATGAGCTCTCGGGCGAGCTGGCGGTAGGACTCGGCCGCGGGACTGGACGGGGCGAAGACCGTGATGGGCTCCCCCGCCACCGTGGCGTCGGGGAACTTGATCGTGCGGCTGATGACGGTGTGGAACACCTGCTCGCCGAAGGCGTCCACGACCCTCGCAAGGACCTCGCGCGTGTGCAGTGTGCGCGGGTCGTACATGGTCGCCACCACACCCGTGACCTCCAGGCGGGGATTGAGACGCGACTGGACCTTCGTGATGGTGTCGGTGAGGAGCTTCACGCCGCGCAGAGCGAAGTACTCGCACTCCAACGGGATGATCACGCCGTTGGCTGCGGTCAGCGCGTTGACGGTCAGCAGGCCGAGAGACGGCTGGCAATCGATGATGATGTAGTCGTAGTCGTCGACGACGGGAGCGATTGCCCGTGCCAGCGCCTGTTCCCTCGCTACCTCGTTGACCAGGGCCACCTCCGCGGCTGACAGGTCGATATTGCTCGGAACGAGATCCAGACCGGGGACTGACGTGGCCACGACCACGTCGGCGATGGTGCAGCCCTCGTCCATGAGCAGGTTGTAGACCGTGCGGTCGAGTTGGTGCGCGGGAACGCCGAGGGCAACCGACAGCGCCCCTTGAGGGTCGAAGTCGACGAGCAGCACGCGTCGGCCGTACTCGGCCAGGGCGGCCCCGAGGTTGACGGTCGACGTCGTCTTGCCGACCCCGCCCTTCTGGTTCACCATCGCGATGACGATCGCCGGGCCGTGCTCGGCGAGCGGCGCGGGCACGGGGAAGTCCGGGACGGGACGGCCGGTGGGGCCCATCTCGCCGGCGAGCACGGCCGCCTCCTCAGTCACGTGCCACCTCCCTCGGCCCACCGCGGATCGACGCAAGCCCATCGCAGCCGCGGACCATCTCCTGCGGACCTCGGCATCCTCTCAGACCCGGGCCCCCGCGCGACCCCGACACGGCGGCCTGCACCATCCGGAGCCCCTGGGGCCATCAGCCCAGCGCTCGCGGATGGCTGGCCACGTAGACCTCCCGCAGGGTCTCCACCGTCACCCGCGTGTAGATCTGGGTCGTGGTGACCGATGCGTGACCCAGAAGCTCCTGGACGACGCGGACATCGGCACCGCCCTCGAGCAGGTGCGTGGCGAAGCTGTGCCGGAGAGTGTGCGGAGAGATGCCGTTGGCACGGGCGTCGGCGGTCGAGACGAGTCCGGCCCGCTCGGCAGCCGATGCCAGGGCCGCCCAAGCGCTCTGGCGACTCAGGCGGGCACCCCGGGTGTTGAGGAACAGGGCCGGGGTGCCGGCGCGCATCTGGGCCGGGCGCCCCGCGGCCACGTACGCCGACACTGCGTCCGCAGCGCACGTCCCGAGCGGCAGCCGGCGCTCCTTGCTCCCCTTGCCGCGCAGCAGGATGCTGCGCTGCTCGACGTCGACGTCGTCCACGTCGAGCCCCACCGCCTCGGAGATGCGAGCGCCCGTGCCGTACAGAACCTCGAGCAGGGCGGCGTCGCGGAGCCCGATGGGTGCAGGCTGGTCCTGCGCTGCGGAGATGAGGGCGAGGACGTCGGCGTAGGGAATGGCCTTGGGCAGGCGCAGGGGGACGGCCGGGGGGCGCCACGACCGTGACGGGTCGGCCGGGGCCACGCCCTCGCGCGCGCAGAAGCGGTGAAACCCGCGTACGGCGACGACGACGCGCGCGGCCGAGGCTGCTGACAGCGCGGCCGCGTCCGGCGTACCGCTCCTCAGCGACACCGCGAAGTCCTCGAGGTCGACCGAGCGGACGTCGGCGGCGGACGCGATACCGCGCTTGGAGCACCAGTCGCTGTAGCGGCCAAGATCGCGTCGATAGGCCGCGAGGGTGTTGCGGGAGAGGCCGCGCTCCACGGCGCAATGGTCGAGGTAGTCCTCGACCGAGCGGACCAGGGACGTGGTTGTCAGTCGAGTAGCTCCTCGGCCGTGACGCTGGGCAGGCCGAAGGCCTCGGCGACTGCGGCGTACGCGAGGGCCCCGTCGTGGGCGTTGAGCCCGAGGGCGAGCGCGGGGTCGCGGCGAAGGGCTCCGCGCCAGCCATGGTCGGCGATCTCGACGGCGTAGGGAAGCGTGACGTTGGTCAGGGCGTACGTCGACGTATGCGGCACCGCGCCCGGCATGTTCGCGACGCAGTAGAAGACCGAGTCGCACACCCGGTAGGTGGGCTCGGCATGTGTCGTCGGGCGGGAATCCTCGAAGCAGCCACCCTGGTCGATGGAGATGTCCACGAGCACGCTGCCCGGCTTCATCCGAGACACCAGTTCGTTGCTCACGAGCTTCGGGGCCTTCGCGCCGTGGACGAGCACGGCTCCGATCACGAGGTCGGCATCGAGGACCGCCCGCTCGATCTCGTAGGAATTGGAGGCGACGGTGCGCAGGTGGCCCTGGTAGATCGCGTCGACCTCGCGAAGGCGGGCGAGGTTGCGGTCGAGGAGGAGAACCTCGGCGTGCATGCCCAGGGCAACCGCGGCCGCGTTGATGCCCGACACCCCGGCGCCGATGACGACAACCCTCGCGGGGTACACACCCGGAACCCCTCCCATGAGGACTCCGCGGCCGCCCTGCGCGCGCTGGAGCGCGAAGGCACCGACCTGAGGGGCCATGCGGCCGGCGACCTCGGACATGGGTGCCAGCAGGGGCAGGCTCCCGTCGGGCATCTCGACGGTCTCGTAGGCGATGGCCGTGGCCCCGGAGGCGAGGATCGCATCGGTGCATTCGCGCGACGCGGCGAGATGCAGGTAGGTGAAGAGGATCTGTCCGGGGCGCATCCGGTGGTACTCCTCGGCGATGGGCTCCTTCACCTTGAGAATGAGATCAGCCTCCGCCCACACGGCGTCCGCATCGGGGAGGATCCTCGCCCCCGCGGCGGCGTACTCCTCGTCGGTGATCGACGACCCGAGCCCGGCGCCGCGCTGGATGAGAACGTCATGCCCGTGCTGGCGCAGCTCGTGCGCCCCGCCGGGAGTGATGGCCACGCGGTACTCGTGGACCTTGATCTCAGTGGGGATTCCGACCTTCACTCCTGCCTCCCTCGCCTCATGTCCGCCTCCGTCGCCTCATGTGCGTGTCAAGTGCCTGTCATGTCCTCTTCGGGGTCGGGCTCGGAACGCCCCGCGGGGCGAACTCCCTCGACCCTAGCCGTCGGGCAACGTCCACATCGGCTCGCTCGCCGGGCGCAGGCTCGCCCAGCCGCGATCCCGGGAGGCCGCGGCGGCCAGGATCCCGGCCACCGTCGTGGGGTTGTGCAGGTCGCCCGAGAGGACATGCGCGACTGCATCGTCGAGGGGCAGCCAGGCGCGTGGCAGGTGGTGCTCCTCGGCCTCGCCCGTCCGGGGCCGGCCGCCCGGCAACTCCTCCAGTCCGCGGGCGAGGTAGCAGCGAAATGCCTCGTTCGATCCCCCCGGGGAGTTGAAGAAGTCGAGGAGGACGGCCCACTCGCGGGCGCGATACCCGGTCTCCTCCTCCAGCTCGCGCTGCGCGGTCACCCAGGGTTCCTCGCCGCCCTTGTCCCTCAGTCCCGCCGGAAGCTCCAGGAGGTACCCGCCCACGGGCTGGCGATACTGGCGAATGAGAAGGACCCTCTCGCGCTCGTCGAGGGCCACGATGCCCACCGCCCCCGGATGGTCGACGAGGTCGCGCTCGACGACCGCTCCGTGCGGCAGTCGGGCCCGGTCGGTTCGAACGGCCCACACCGCGCCGGCATAGCGGGGAGTCGAGTCCAGCAGTTCGGCCGGATCGGCGATGTCCCGGATGGGCCCGCGCCACGTCTCGTCGGGGGAGCCTTCGGGACCTTCGGTCACGGCGCCATGGTCTCGGCGACGCGATGCGCCTGGTGCTCGAGCGCTGCGCGGGCAAGCCCGGCGAATAGGGGGTGCGCCCGCGTCGGCCGCGAGCGGAACTCCGGATGCGCCTGCGTGGCCACGTAGTAGGGGTGGACGTCGCGCGGCAACTCCACGAACTCCACGAGCCTTCCGTCGGGCGAGGTGCCCGAGACGACCAGGCCGGCGTCCTCCAACTGGGGACGATAGGAATTGTTGACCTCGTAGCGGTGACGGTGCCGCTCGTCGACGTAGGGCAGGCCGTAGGTTTCGGCGACCACGGAGCCGTCCGCCAGCTTCGCCGGGTAGAGCCCAAGCCTCATGGTGCCGCCCATGTCGCGCTCCCCGGACACGACGTCGCGCTGGTCGGCCATGGTGGAGACGACCGGATGCGGGGTGGACTCGTCGAACTCCAGCGAGTTCGCCCCCTCGAGCCCGGCAACGTTGCGCGCATACTCGATGACCATGCACTGCAGGCCCAGGCACAGGCCCAGGGTCGGGATCCTGTGCTCCCGCGCATAGCGAAGGGCACCGAGCTTGCCCTCGATCCCGCGCACTCCGAAGCCGCCCGGCACGCACACCGCATCGACACCACCGAGATGCTCCGCCGCTCCCTCGGGTGTCGCGCAGTCATCGGAGGTCACCCAGCGGATGCGCACGCGGCAGTCCTGATCGAACCCTCCGGCACGCAGGGCCTCGGCCACTGACAGGTACGCGTCGGGCAGGTCGACGTACTTGCCGACCAGCGCCACCTCGACCTCGTTGTGGGGATGGTGAACACGCCGGAGGAGGTCCCCCCAGGAGGTCCAGTCGACATCCCGGAACGGAAGCCCGAGCCGGCGCACGACGTACGCATCGAGGCCCTCGGAGTGCAGGACCTTGGGGATGTCGTAGATGCTCGGCGCGTCGACCGCGGCAACCACCGCCTCCTCGTCGACGTCGCACATCAGGGACACCTTGCGCTTGATCCCAGCGGGAACCGCGCGATCCGCGCGCAGGACCAGGGCGTCGGGCTGGATACCGATGTTGCGCAGCTGTGCCACCGAATGCTGCGTCGGCTTTGTCTTGAGCTCGCCCGAAGGCCCGATGTAGGGCAGGAGCGACACATGCAGGAAGAAGACGTTGTCTCGGCCGATCTCATGGCGGATCTGGCGCACGGCCTCGAGGAAGGGCAGGGACTCAATGTCGCCCACGGTGCCGCCCACCTCGGTGATGACGACGTCGATCTCCGGCGAGGCCATCCGACGGATCCGGGACTTGATCTCGTTGGTGATGTGCGGGATCACCTGGACCGTGTCGCCGAGGTACTCTCCGCGGCGCTCCTTGGCGATCACGGTGGAGTAGACCTGGCCGGTGGTCACATTGGCCGAGCCATGCAGGTCAGTGTCGAGGAATCTCTCGTAGTGGCCGATGTCCAGGTCAGTCTCGGCCCCATCGTCGGTGACGAACACCTCTCCGTGCTGGAACGGGTTCATCGTCCCCGGATCGACGTTGAGGTAGGGGTCGAGCTTCTGCATCGTGACTCGGAGGCCGCGAGCTTTGAGGAGGTTGCCCAGGCTGGAGGCTGTGAGCCCCTTGCCCAGAGAGGAGGCGACGCCCCCGGTGACGAAGAGATGCCGGGTTGTCTGCCGCTGCTCCACGGGTTGCCAGGCTATCAGCCGCAGCGCCCGCCACCCCCGCTGCGACCCGCGGTCATCGCGAGGGCGAGGACTTTCCCGCGGCCTGCCCTGCCTCGGCGGCAAGATCCAGGAGCTCCACGGCGTGCGCGAGGGCCGATCCGGAGTCCTCCTGACCCGCAAGCATCCGGGCGAGTTCTCGGTGACGCTCCTCCCCCGTGACCTCCCGGAGGCACGAGGAGGTCACCGCCTCCCCGGGACGCAGCACCAGGTGCCGGTCAGCGAACGCCGCCACCTGCGGCAGGTGGGTCACGACGATGACCTGGGAGGAGCGTCCCAGGACCGCCAGGCGCCGCCCCACTTCCACCGCTGCCTTCCCGCCGACCCCCGCGTCAACCTCGTCGAAGACGAAGGTGGCCACGGGGTCGGCATGGGCCAGAGCCACCTCCAGGGCCAGCATGACTCGCGACCTCTCGCCGCCAGACGCCCCCTTGGCCAGCGGTCGCGCAGGCGCACCCTTCCTCGGCGCGAGCAGGAAGTCCACCTCGTCGATGCCGTGACGGTCCGCGGGTACCCCGACGCCGTCCACGAGCACCTCCGTGTCCCCGGCCCGCGTGCGGCGGGAGACCTCGACGGTCAGCCGCGCCGATGGCATGGCGAGGGCTGCCAGTTCCTCGGTCATCCGCTGACCGAGCTCGGCGGCAGCGGAGCACCTGAGTTCGCTCACCCGCTCGGCCAGGGCCCCTGACCGCCTTGCCTCCTCGACACGCTGGCCGCGGAGTTCCTCTGCCCTGCTGTCATCGTCGTCCAACTCGGCGAGCCGAGCCTCCGCGTCGGCACGCCAGTCGGCCATGTCGACGCCTTCGGGGACGAGGCGGCCCAGGCGTCGCCTGAGGCCGGCCAGCGCGGCCCGACGCTCCTGGACCTTCGCCGCGCGGGCAGGGTCAGCGTCCAGGTCGCCGAGGTACCGGGACAGGTCGACTCCGACGTCGTCGATTTCCATGCGCAGTCGTTCGAGCCGGTCGCGCGCCCCGGCGAGATCGGGATCGCGATCCGCGACCCGATCCAGTGCGGCCTGGGCCCGGGCGACCAGACCCGCGGCCCCGACCTCCTCCCGCTCCTCCAGATCGGCGTGGGCGGAGGCCACGGCCTGGACGATCTCGTCGATGTGCATGAGCCGATCGCTCTCGCGACGCAGGGCCTCGTCCTCCCCCGCCTGCGGCCTGACGTCGTCGATGAGGGCCAGGACGTCGCGGAGCTCATCGGCCTCTCGCGCCCTGTCCCGGGCGTGGTCGGTGATCTCCCGGAGGCGCCTCTCGATGTCGAGCAGAGCGTCGTGCGATTCGCGGTAGGCGTCGAGCGCCTGGGCCATCGAATCGCCGGCGAATCGATCGAGGGACTGGCGCTGCTCGGCCGGGTGGAGGAGGCGGTGCTGGTCATCTTGTCCGTGAACGGCCACGAGCAGTGCCCCCACGGACTTCAGCGTGCCGGCCGGCACGCTGCGGCCGCCCAGGTGCGCCCGGCTCCTCCCTTCGCGCGAGGCGGTCCGGGCGATCAGCAGGCTTCCGTCGGCGTCCCAGTCTCCTCCCGCGTCATCGAGGATGGCCGCGACCGCGGGGCGCTGTCCCTGCGGCACGTCGAACCGTCCCTCGGCCAGCGCGCTCTCGTGCCCGACGCGCACGATGCCCGCGTCGGTGCGCTCGCCGAGGAGCAGGGCGAGCCCGCTGAGGACCATCGTCTTCCCCGCCCCCGTCTCACCCGTGATGGCCGTGAGGCCGGGCCCGAGGTCCACCTCGGCGTCCTCAATGACCCCCAGGCCGCGGATAGCCAGGCTGACGATCACCTGCGGCCCCGCCACCCCTGGACAGGGAGGTCGAACTTGGCGACGAGCCGATCGGCGAAGGGCCCGCGGTGCAGTCGGGCGAGCCGTACCGGATCGGAACTGCGCCTCACCTCCACCCTGGCGAAGCTCGGCAGGTCGAAGGACCGCCGCCCGTCCGCCCACATCACCGCGGTCGACGCCGGACCGGGGAGTTCCAGTGCAATCGTGCTGGACGGGGACACCACGAGGGGCCTCGCGAAGAGAGCGTGAGCGCTGATCGGCACGACGACCAGCGCCTCGACCTCCGGCCAGACCACGGGGCCGCCCGCGGAGAATGCGTATGCCGTTGATCCGGTCGGCGTCGAGCAGACGACCCCGTCGCAACCCCAGCGCGACACGGGGCGACCGTCGATCTCGACGAGGATCTCCACCATGTGCTCCCGGGCCGCCTTCTCGATGCTCACGTCATTGAGCGCCCAGGTCCGATAGGTCTCGCCTCCGAGCACATGCACCGCAATGTCCAAGGTGGTGCGCTCCTCCACCTGCCAATCGCGGCGCACGACCGCACGCACCACATCGTCGGCGTCTTCACGCTCGGCCTCGGCGAGGAAACCGACAGTGCCGAGGTTGATGCCCAGCAGCGGAACCCCGCTCCCGCGGGCGCGCTCCGCGCCGCGGAGGATCGCTCCGTCTCCGCCCAGCACGATGACCAGCTCGCAGCCGTCGGCACCGTGCTCGCCCGTGTCGACCGGCGACCATCCAGGGACCGCGGATCCTGCGCGCTCCCGGAACTCCTCGATCTCGTCGGTGCCCATGCGCACGGAGATGCCCGCCGACTGCAGGGCCCGGGACACCTCCACGGCGAAGGCGCGCACCTCCTCGCGCCGGGAGTTGGTGACGAGGAGCACCGCCCGATCTGGCTCGTCGGGCCGGCCAGGCGTTCCCGCTTGGCGGACTTGATCGTTCACGGCCCTGCCTCCACGGTCTCGGCGATGCGGCCGGCGTCGGGGGCCGGGGCGCCACGACGCAGCCAGAGGAAGAACTCCACGTTGCCGCTCGGGCCCGGGAGCGGGCTCGCCGCGACACCCTGGGTCCCCCACCCCATGCGGTACGCCGTCTCCGCGATCCTACGTACCGCTTCGGCCCTGCGGGCGAGGTCACGCACAACTCCCCCCTCCCCCACGGCCTCGCGACCCACCTCGAACTGGGGCTTGACCATCGGCACGACGTCTGAGCCTTCCGCGGCGCACGCAAAGAGGGCGGGGAGCACGAGCTCGAGGGAGATGAAGGACAGGTCGGCGACGATGAGGTCAGGAGCGTAGGGAAGGTCGCCCGGCTGCATCAGCCGCACGTTGGTGCGGTCGAGGACCGTCACTCGGTCATCCGTGCGCAATCGCCAGTCCAGCAGGCCGTAGCCGACATCCACGCAGATGACGTGGGTGGCACCCGCCCGCAGCAAGACGTCGGTGAAGCCGCCTGTCGACGCACCGGCATCGAGGCATTTGCGTCCCGCGACGGGGGGCCCGCCCATGCGTTCCAGGGCACCCGCCAGCTTCCATGCGCCTCGCGAGGCGTAGCCGGGATCGTCCGGGTCATCATCGACGGTGACCGCTGCGGCGTCATCGACCATGGTGGCTGGCTTCGCAGCGGTCGATCCCTGGACGCGGACCCGGCCCTGCTCGACCAGGGAACGCGCCTGCTCGCGCGAGCGCGCCAGGCCTCGACGCACGAGTTCCGCGTCGAGCCTTCGTCGCGTCACGCGAGATCGTCGGGTGCGGGGCCGTCGGTTGCCGGGTGGTCGGTTGCTGTGTCGTCGGTTGCTGTGTCGTCGGGAGGTCGAGCGTCGGAGACCGGACGGCCGTCAGCGGCATCGTCGCCCAGGTCCGCAAGCGCACCGGTGAGTCGCGCGTGGATATCTGTGAAGACCTCCACGTGCTCCGCGACCGGAGCCCCCTCGAGCTCGGACAATCGATCCAGGGCCGCATCGACGCGTGGCTCCCCCGTCGCCTCCACCGGGGGAAGCGAGGCCGGGACCTCCAGGGGCAGGTCCTCCTGAACCGGCCACGTCATGACGAACCCTCGGCACGCTTGCCACCCGAGGACTTGCCGCTTGAGGTCTTCGCGCCCGAGGACTTGGCTCCCGAGGACTTGGCTCCCGAGGACTTAGCTCCCGACGACTTCTTGCCCGGCTTCTTCGCGTCACCGGACTTGCCCTGGGCGCGCTTCGGTGACGTCCCCTTCGCGACATCGCGATGGAACGTAGCGGTACCCGCCTGCGTGGCGGACGCCTCGCCTGGCGACTGGGCCGACGACGCGGATTCCCCGGCGGCGCTGGGTGCGCTCGACGGCATGGCCATGGATGCCACCATGCTGGCCGCTGACGCCGCGAAGTCACGCGCCACTCGCCCCCACGGACCCCCGCTCAGACCCGTCACCGACTCCAGGGCACCAGCCACGTCCGCGATTCGACGACTGGACTCCACGACCGACTCCGCCAGCGTCGCCCGGCCGGCTTCGGTCGCCGATGCGGCGGCCGAGGCCGCGGCGATACTTGCGGCTGCCGCGTCCTGGCGAGCCTGCTCGAGTTCCTCCTCGAGGCGCTCCACCTGGCGGCGCAGCACCGCGAGTTCGTCCTCGCGCACGAACCCGAGTCGGCGGGCGACCCGGTCGACCTCGTCGCGCACGACTGCCGCGAGGGCATCCGGGTCGAGGCCGGCCTCACTCATCTGCTCCCATCGGCGCGTCGCCTCGGAACTGGTCGTCGCTCCCTGGGAGACCACGCCCTGGGCGGCGCCTGCCGCCTTTGCCACGGTGGCCTCCGTCAGCGTCGCGAGGAGCTGAAGGTAGGGGCGCAGGTCATCGATCGCGGCCACGTCGGGACCTCCTGCCGGGGATTCCTGATGCCAGGGAATTCCTGGAGGAACCACGCTACCCCCTTGTTTGCCGGGGGAAACCGGCGGATTCCCACAAGCCATTTGACCGGTTTGCTGCGCGGTCAAGGGCCGGAGTCGCCCGCCGGACGGTCAGTCGTCGGCCGCGCTGCGGCGGCGCGCGGGCCGCTTCCGCACCGGGGCTTTCCGCCCCGCAGCCTTCTTCGCCGGAGCCTGCCTCGCGGGAGCCTTCTTCCCCGGGGCCTTGGTCGCGGGAGCCTTGTTAGCGGGAGTTGCCTTCACCGCGGCCTTCGTCGCGGGGGCCTTCCTGACCACGGCCTTCGTCGCGGGAGCCTTCTTCGCCGCGGCCTTGTTTGCAGGAGCTGTCGCGGCCTTCGCCGTAGGAGCCTTCCGAGCAGGAGCCTTCCGTCCAGGGGCCTTGCGCGCAGGGGCCTTGCGGGCCGGAGCCTTGCGAGCCGGAGCCTTCCGCGCCCCCGTGCGCTTGCGCGTCGTGCGCTCGCGAGTCGTACGACGCGGGACCGTCTCCATGTGCTCGAGTTCCACAACGCCGATGGCAACCAGGGCCTCGGCGAGGCGGGCTACGTCGGCGCGCAGCGAAGCGACCTCCGCCTCGAGGGCGGACCCGGCCTCAGCTCCGTGATCGTCGACCAGCCGCTGGCGACCCCCGAGGTTGACCGACAGCAGGCCCATGGACCCGATCTGTGCCTGGTCGAGCACGTCGGAGCCGCTGGCGTCCTCCTCGGCCTTCGCCTTCCCCTTCCGCTTGCCCTTCTTCCCCGCGGACTTCCTGCCCTTCTTCCCCGCGACCTTCGTCCCCCCGTCGACCGCGGCCGGATCCTCAGGGGCCTCGCCGCCGGAATCGTCCTGGAAGTCCTGGTCGGTGCCCAGGTTTATGGAGACCAGCCCGAGCGACCCGATCTGGGCCTGGTCGAGCAGGTCCGACCCCGGGACCCCGTTGCGGGCGATGACGCCCTGCGCACTCTCGACCGCCTTCGCCACGGTCGCCTGGGTGATGCCCGCGGCCATGTCGAGGTACGGCTTCACTGAATCGATCACGAGAACCTCCCGGGGAGCGCCACGCCTTGCCGTACCCTACTCCGGCCGCACCTCCGCCGCGGGTGGCCGTCGGACGGGCCCGCCCGTGGGGCGATGCGCTCGCAGTCAGCCTCTGCCGGCCTCCAGAGCAGCCGCGGCAGCCGCCACATCGATGCCCGGCACGTCCCACGCCGCGGCACAGGCGCAGCGCACGGCGTCGTCCCAGCCGTCGCGGCCCGGCACGTGGGACACCTCTAGCGCGCCGTCGGTGACGCGGGCCCGCGACCCGCGCAACGACCATTCGTCCTCGGCAACACGCACGGCCGGCAGGTGCTCCTCGAGGAGCCCGCGCAAGTCGCTCGAAATGTACGTCGGGCGACAGTCCGGGGCCGCGGCCAGCAGCGTCGCCACGTCCGTGACCCCGGTGAGCACGAGCAGGCTCGGGATCCCCAGCCCCACCGCCCCGGCGATATCGGTGTCGAGCCGGTCGCCCACGACGAGCGGGCGTCGGGCGCGCAGGCGCTCGACGGACTCCCCCATGAGCGGGGCGTGCGGCTTGCCCGCCACTGCGTCGGGTCGACGCCCCGCCGCCTCCGCCACGGCGGCAACCAGCATGCCGTTGCCCGGCGCACGTCCCCCGGGGATCGGAAGCGTGGCGTCGAGATTCGTGGCGACCCAGAACGCCCCCGCGCGAACCGCGAGGCTCGCCTCGGCGAGCTGGCGCCACCCGACGTCGCGGCCGAAGCCCTGCAGTACCGCCACGGGTTCGGCATCGACCGCCTGGACGGGACGCAGGCCGCGTTCCTCCAGCGCGATCCCCACACCCGGCCCTCCTACGGCCAGCACCCGGCTGCCCGTCGGGAACCGGTCAGCCATCAGTCGAGCACCGGCCTGCGCCGAGGTCACGACATCGGCTGCCTGCGCGGGGACGCCGAGCTCGCAGAGGTGCTCGGCCACCTCACCGGCGGTTCGGGAAGCGTTGTTGGTGACGAAGCCGAGCCGCAGGCCCCGCTCGCGCGCGCGCGCCAGGGACCTCTCCGCATGGTCCACGACGTGGGGACCGATGTAGACCACACCGTCGAGGTCGAGCAGTGCCACGTCGAAATCCGCGCAGGGAATAGTGACCTCGGCCGGGGTCTCGATCACGGGGCGGCCGCAGAGGCGTCGAGCGGGCCATCGGGAGGCAGTCCGGCCTTGCGCCGAGCGCGCAGGGTGGCGCGGACCTGGTCGAGTGCCGCGCGATAGTCCTCGCGATCGGGTCGCATCACCGACGCCATCGCCAGGTGATCCTCCGCGACGCGGAATCTCTGCAGGCGCCACAGGCTCAAGCCAAGCCCGTAGTGCGCGAAGTCGTCGGCGGGGCTGGCCTCGGCGAGGTCCTCGAAGGCCGCGGCGGCCTCCTCGAAGCGCCGGGAGTCGAACAGGGCGCGCGCCCGCGCCTCACGCGCCGAAGCCGAGCGCGGATCCTCGGCCAGCACGCGGTCGAGCAGCACGAGGCTCGCGTCGGCATCACCGCGCTCGAGCAGTTCCATGGCGCGGCGATACCACTCGTAGGCCGTCCCCTCGGGGGCTCCCTGCGCGGTCACCGAGACATGGTCGCACGCGTCAGCGCACGAGCATGACCCTCCTGGCCTCCACCTCGACGCGTGACGCTGGGGTCGGGCCGGCACGCCAGAAGCGCCGCCTCAACACCCCCTCGACGCGTACCCGCGATCCTGCCTCGCAGGCCTCGACCCTGCGGCGCACGTCGGCGCGCCAGCACACGCAGTCCAGCGCATCCACGGTCACGCGGCCCGAGGGTCCCCGCTCACGGGCGGGACGCTCCACGACCACGCGGAACGTCACCGCCTCGTCGCCGCTGGGCATGGCCCGATGTTCGATGCCCACGATGCGGCCCTCGAGGATGACGGAGTTGGACGGCGGCGGCGCCGTTCGTGCTGACTTCGGCATGGGTTCCTCCCCTGGTTCGGCGGGCGCCTAGCATGGCTCGCACAGGGGGTTCGCCCACGCCAGCGACCGCGGGCTGGGGACGACTGCCGGGGAAGGTACCTGTGGACACCATCACGGACCGGGGCAGCGAGGTCTTCGAGATCGACACGCTCATGGGGGGCCACCGCGGCATCACTGCCGGATACCTGATCCGGGGCGACCGTCCCTGCCTGGTCGAGACCGGGACCGCGCTCTCGGCGCCCACCGTCGTGGCGTCCCTCGCCGAGTTGGGCGTGGGACCCACGGACCTCGCCACCATCGTTGTGACGCACATCCATCTCGATCACGCGGGCGGTGTCGGTGACATCGCCGCGGCGTTCCCCCAGGCGCAGGTAGTCGTGCATGAGCGCGGCGCACGTCACCTCGTCGATCCCGAGAAACTCGTCCGCAGCGCGCACCGCGTCTTCGGCCCCGTCATGGAGAAACTCTTCGGAGACCTACGCCCAACCGAAGCGGACCGCGTTGTCACCCTTGGCGACGTGGGCACGGTGGACCTCGGCGGCGGTCGCCGGCTCGATGCGTTCCACGCACCCGGCCATGCCTCGCACCATGTGGGACTGGTCGATTCGCAGACCGGCGACCTCTACTGCGGTGATGCCGCCGGCGTCTACATCCCGGAGACCGCCGACGTGCGACCCGCAACCCCACCCCCCGACTTCGACCTCGACCTGGCCCTGGCATCCATGCGCCGCATGCGCGAGATCGCGCCGTCACGGCTGCTGTTCAGCCACTACGGTCCGGTCGCAGACGTCGACGAGGTGCTCGAGAGGTCCGAGGGTGTCCTGATCCGCTGGGTGGAACTCGTGCGCGAGGCACGCGCCCTCGAGATGGACCTTGACCACGCCGTCGCCATGGTCAAAGAGCGCGAGCCCCTCACGATCCCCGCGGGGACCGATGAGGAGGCCGTGGCCAAATGGGAGGTGCTGTCCTCCACTGCCGCCAACGTCGCCGGAATCAGCCGCTGGCTGGATCAGTCCGAGGGCCCGGGGTCCACATCGGGCGACGCCGCCCAGGTCAGTCGCTGACGTCCCCGTCGTCCCAGTCGTCACCGAAGGTGACCCCCTGGAGCTCCGCGAGCCGATCGGCCGCATCCGTTGTGGCCTCGGGATCAGCGGCCATGGCGCGCTCGAACCACAGCGCTGCCTCATCCGTCCTGCCGAGCTCTGCCAGCGTGTCGGCGTACGCGTAGCGCAGTCGCGCGATCGCCAGGTCGGTCCGTCGGCTGTTGAGGGCAGGCACCTGGAGTAGCAGCAGTGCCGCCTCGGGCTGGCCGAGATCCCGTCGTGCGCCCGCCGCCACGATGCGCGCCTCGACCCGTGCCTCGGGAGGCAGCGAGTCCTCAGGAACGGAGGCTAGGAGTTCGAGAGCCTTGCGCGGACGGCCAAGGCCGCGTTCGCAGTCGGCCATGAGCGGGACGTGGGCGTCATCCCCGGTCATGCGCCTGACCGCGCGCAGTTCCGACAGGGCCTCCGCGTAGTCCCCTGCCGCGTACGCCGCGAGTGCGACGGCCTCGCGCACCGGCGCCACCCGGGCCGCCTTGCGCTTGGCTTCGCGCGCGAAGGCGAGCGCCGCCTCGGGATCGTCGTCTATGGTCATCGAGACCGCGACCAGCAGCCGCGCCACCTTCTCAGCCAGGCCCTCGGGAAGCGTGCGCAACTCGGCCGCCACCCGACGGTCGATCTCCTGGCCGGTGATGTCGTCGGGAATTCGCGGGCCGGCCGCGCGCTCGGGCCGATCCGCGCGACCACGCTCGGCGCCTGCACCGCGCGGCTTGCTGGACGGGCCCTTACCCGCCCTGTCCTTGCTCGACGCGCCTTTACCGGTCTTACCCGACGCGCCCTTGCCGGCCCTGTCTCTGCCGGCCCCAGCCTTGCCAGCCCCGGCCTTCCCAGTGCCGCGCGGCTTGCCCGACGCGCTCTTGTCAGCCCCGGCCCTGCTGCCGCGCGAACTCCCTCGGCCCGGACTCGCCCCGCGGGAACCGCCCCTACCCGAACGGTCGGAGGTCTCGCGTTCGGCAGCGCTCATGCGCCTATCCAAGTCCATGGGCGGTCGGGTCGTCCCTCCGGGCACGCCCTTCGCGCTCCAAAGGTCAGGGGCCCGAGTGCGCGGTTCCCGGTGCTTCCGCGAGATGCTCGTAGCGCCGACGGCTCGCGTAGAAGACCGCGGCGGTCAGCAATGAGATCAATCCACCCACGATGCCCTGGGCCTTGTAGGCGTCCACGAAGGCGACCTTCTCCTGCGCGTCGATGGTCTGTGCCTCATCGAGAGGGATGCCATACAGGTCGGCGGCGTCCTCCGGGGACGTGCCCTGGATCATCGCCCACCCCGCCTGCTGCGCCTCTTCCGACGTCATTCCCGCCGCTTCCATCTGGTGCTGCATGGAAGCCGTCCCCGCAAACGTGACCACCACGGTCATCACGGCAATGCCGACAGCGCCCCCGAAGTTGCTCGCAGCGCTCTTGTATGACGCCGTCACACCCTCGTCGCCCGGCACCGCCAGGTTCATGATGGCGTTGGTGAGCGCGACGAAGGCCGCGATGGAGGCCAGGGCATAGGTGGACACCACGACGATCGGCACGAGGATGGACGAGTCGACGGACACGATGACTGTGGCGAGAAGGGCCACGCCGAGCAGGGAGATCATCCCCGTCCCGGTGAAGGCGATGCCCCTGCGCTGCAGGAGCTTGCGCGCAACGATCGCGCCCAGGATCGAGCAAACCTGAGTGGGAACCATGAGAACGGCCGCCCCGAAGGCGGAATAGCCGTAGACCACCTGGTAGAGCAGGGTGCTGTAGTAGAAGAGGTTCGTGAAGCTGAAGAGGATGACCACGATGAGGAGCAGGACCACCCCGCCGTGCCGTAGCGGCGCCAGCGAGAGGGTGGGCGCACTCAGCCGACGGTAGGCCAGCACGAGTATGACGCAAGCCCCGAGGCAGACGACCCCGTAACCGATCGTCGCCGAGTTCAATCCGTCCGCGGTCACGTCACTCACAAACTGCACGGCGGTGGCCAGCACGAGTCCGGCGAGGGCCGGCGTCCACATCTCCCCGGAGGTGAGCGAGGGACCGTCCTTCGGAAGCAGCCGGGCGATCGCGCCCATCGACACCAGGCCGCATAGGACCCAGATCCCGGCGACCCAGCGCCAGCCGACCTGCTCCACGATGGCGCCGGCCATCAGGGGCATCAGCAAGTAGGCGACGGGAACGAGAGACGAGATGGTGGCGAACGCCGTGGCGCGCCCGTCGGGGTCGCTGATGCGCGATGCGAGCATGGCCAAGGCGACGACGACCAGGACGGCCTTGCCGACGTTCGCGATGAGCATCCCCAAGGTCACGACGCTCATCGATGGCGCGAGAGCCACGAGGACGCTGCCCAGCGCGAAGAGCGTGGCCGAGACGAACAGGACACGGCGCTCGCCGAGGCGCTCGCCGAGGACGCCGGCCAGGAAGACCACGAGGAGCGAGGCAATGCTCGAGATCTGCCGGCAGAGTGACTCGTCCTCGGGTGACGCCTGGAAGTCCTCGACGATCGCCGGAAGCACGTAGTTGAGGCTGGCCGACAGAGACAGCAGGGTGACCTGCGCAATGGCGATACCGATCACCAGGCGTCGCTGGTCGGGCGCCAAGGAACTCGTGGACGCCTTGCTCCGCGCCATGGCCTGCTACCTCTCGTCCGATCCCGATCCCGACCCCGACGGGGCAGCGGTCCCACGGGCGCGCTCCTGCCGCCGGGTCACGAGGAAGAAGGTGACGCCCACGGCGAGCGTAACGAACCCGCCCACGAGGCCCTGCGCCCGCTAGCCATTGACGAGGGCATCCACCTGGATGGACTCGAGCTCCTCGACAGTCTCAGTGGGCACGTTGTACTCCTGGGCCACGGCGGACGCACTCTGGCCTGCGTTCACGGCGGCGACTATCTCCGCGGAGTCCTGCGGAGACAGGCTCACGCCCGAGGTGTCGTACTGCGCCTGGAGGGTGAGGCCGATCGCAGCGGCCACAATCGCGGTCATGAACGCCACGCTGATGCCGGACCCGAGATTCGTGGCAGCGCCCCGGTAGGCGGCAGCATCGCCTTCACGCCCCTTCGGCGCGGTGTTCATGATGGCGTTCGTGATGGGCACCCCGGCGCCGACGGCCGCGAGGGCGTACAGGCTCACGATCACGATCGGGATCCACAGGGGTGAGTCCGCGCCCACGATCATCGAGCACCACAGGAAGACGGCGACGCCGATGATGAGGACGAAGCCGGCGAAGGGGATGCCCCTGGTCTGGATCAGCCGGCCCGCGATGGCGGCCCCGCCGAGAGATGCCACCTGCGAGGGGATCATCGCGAGCGCGGTCTGCAGGGACGTCAGGCCGAAGATGTACTGGAATGCCATCGTCGTGTAGAACCACAGATTGGCGAATCCGAACAGCATGAGCGCGACGAGCAGGATGGCGAACCCACCGCGGCGCAGCGGCGCGACCGAGAGCGACGGGTTGCTCATCCGGCGCATGACGAGGACCAGGATGCCGAAGACGACGATGGACAGGAGCGCCGGCACTATCACCCACGGGGACCCGAATCCGTAGTTGCTTGCTGCGTCCAGAGCCTTCACCACGAGGGCGAGGAACACTCCGGCGATCGCAGGGGTCCACATCTCGCCGATGGTCCCGTGACCTTCTCTCGAAGGCACCAGCCATTGGACAAGGATCGCCCCGATCAGCCCGAAGGCAGCGCAGGTAACGGCCACCCACCTCCACCCGGCGGAGTCGATGAGAACCCCGGCCACCACGGGCATGAAGATGTACACGATGGGCAACACCATGGAGAAGAAGGCGAATGACGCGGCACGTGCGTCCTTGCCCGTGACCGCCGACGCCATGTAGCCCAGACCCACGATGAACATCGCGGCACGGCCGATATTGGCGAGGAGGAAGCCGATGGTGGCCACCTCGACGACCGGCGCCACGGCCACGAGCGCGGAACCGAGCGCGAAGATGAGCGAGCACCACAGGACGAACCTCTTCTCACCCACCCGGACCCCGAGTGCGCCGGCGGGGAACACGACGAGGAGCGCGGCGATCGTCGGCGCCTGACGCAGGATCGACATCTGATCGTCGGAGGCATTGAACTCCTCCTGGATCGGCACGAGGAGGTAGTTGAAAACCGTGGACAGGGTGAGGGCGCACGCGGCCGCAACGCACAGCGCCACGACGAGTCGCCGCTCCGGCGCGGTGAGCGACTCCGTCAGCTTCACGCGCACACGCTAGGGCAGGGCGCCCGCAGCCTAGGGGATTTCCCGCCGCCGACGGTGCTAGCCGGGGGTCGACCCGGAGAGCCGCTCCTCGCGGCGGGTGACCACGAAGAAGCCGACGGCGAGCACGAGCGTGACAGCACCCCCCACGAGCCCCTGGACTCGGAAGCCGGCGTAGAGCGCATCCTGCTGGATCGAGGAGAGGCCCTCGACATCGGAGTCCGGCAGGGAGTACTGCGCGGCCACGGTATCGACGCTCGCGCCGTGGTCGAGCGCCTGAAGGACCTGGGTCGCCTCTGTCGCGGACACCGGGATGCCCTCGGCACTGGACTGCCCGGAGATCACGGTGGTGATCGTGAAGGCGACGATGGCCGTCATGAGCGCCACGCTCAGCGCATTGCCGAGGTTGGTGGCCGCACCCCGGAAGGCCGAGGCACTCCCCTCGGAACGGGGCGGCGCCGTGTTCATGATCGCGTTGGTGAGGGGGACACCGGCGCCGACAGCCGCGACGGCATAGGCACTGACGATGACGATCGGCAGCCACACCGGTGCGCCCGGCCCCACGAGCATCGAGGCCCACAGCAGCAGGCCGACGGCCACGATGAAGATCAGGCCGGCGCGGGGAATGCCGACACGCTGGATGAGCCGCCCAGCAAGCGCCGCTCCAGCGAGGGCGGTGACCTGCGCGGGAATCATCGCGATCGCCGCCTGGAGGATGGTGAGTCCGTAGATGTACTCCAGTGCCATCGTGGTGTAGAACCACAGGTTCGCGAAGCCGAACAGCATGAGGACGATGAGCAGGAGGCTGAAGCCGCCGTGACGCAGCGGTGTCAGATCCAGGGACGGCTTGGTCATGCGCCGCATGAGCACCGCGAGGACGACCGCGGCCAATCCGGCCAGCGCCAAGGGGATGAGCACCTGGGAGGAGAGGATCCCGTACCCACGCACACCATCGAGTGCGTACACGGCCAGGGCGAGGATTGCCCCGGCGAGCGCCAGGGTCCACATCTCACCCACGCCACCGCTCGGCGGAGTTCCGGGCACGAACCTCGCCACGACTCCCGAGCCCGCCAGGCCGAGCAGTGCGCAGGTCACTCCCACCCAGCGCCACCCGACGCCGTCGGACAGCACCCCGGCAAGAACCGGCATGACGATGGAGACCACCGGCAGGACCATGTAGAAGAAGGCGAATGCCGCCGCCCTCCCGTCCTTGCTGGTCACGACGGCTGCCATGTAACCGAGGCCGACGATGAACATGCCGGTCCGCCCGACATTGGCCACGAGGAATCCCAGGGTGGCCACCTCGATAACGGGTGCGACCGCCACCAGCAGGCAGCCTGCGGAGAAGGTCAGACCACTTGCGACCATGAACCGCTTGGCGCCCAGGCGTGTTCCCAGCGCACCCGCCGGGAACACCATCAGCAGCGCCGCGATGCTGGGGGCCTGGCGAAGCACCGACATCTCCGCATCGGTGGGCTGGAAGGTGTCCTCCATCGGCTCGAGGAGGAAGTTGAAGGAGACGGACATGCTCGCCACGCAGGCCGCCGCGATGCAGGCCGCCAGCACGAGACGCCGCTCACCGGCGCTGAGGGATTCGGTGAGCTTCACGGACATCACGCTAGGGCACCAGAAAAGCGCTGAGGGCCGCATCCTTGCGGATGCGGCCCTCAGCGAAAGATGTCCGGCGGCGTCCTACTCTCCCACGCGGTCACCCGCGCAGTACCATCGGCGCTGAGAGGCTTAGCTTCCGGGTTCGGAATGGAGCCGGGCGTTTCCCTCTCGCTATGGCCACCGAAACTCTATGGAGTTGTCGATCGGTTCCCGACCGTCACTCGGGAACCGCACAGT
>JAPOJD010000220.1 GCA_029978585.1 Actinomycetota bacterium | reverse complement strand
TTGAGTCCCGCGAATGGTTGCTAAGTCGCGACTTAGCAACCATTCGCGGAACTTCAACGGGTGGCCTAGGAGACCTTGACGAAGTGGAAGTTGTAGATCAGCGGCGTGGTGACCGGCGCCCCGCCCTGCATCTCGCGACCCACCAGGTGGATGTGGCCGTCGGGGAGGAGATGACCGTCCCAGATCGCCTCGTCCTCGACGCCGTACAGCATGTCACCGCTGACATTGAACAGAACGGTGTCCTTGTCTGACCAGCCCTTGCCGGAGAGGTCGTTCTTCTCGCACTTCTTCTCGCGGCCCTCGCAGGCGCGCCACTGGAACCGGGCCCGGACGTCGTCGCCCTTGGCCTTCTTGAAGACCAGGCGCGCCTGGGCGGGGACCTGCACGCCGTCCTGGCTCATGAAGCCGGTGCCGACTCCTGCCCAGACGCCGCGCAGGTGATCAACGTGCGCTGCGGACGCGGTCGCGGGCATGAGACCGACGCTGAGGGCAATGACTGCCGCGCCGGCCAACGCCCCGGTGATGATGCGCTTCATAGACTCTCCTGTTGCCAGTGGGATTAATGACACAGGAGAGGCTAGCGAAATAGGACGCTGTCCGTCACCTCGGTGAGCGATCTCCGCGGCACTACCGCCCGCAGCGCACGCGCCAGGAGGACTCGCTGCGTCCCACGATCCGACCGGTGTCGGTGTCGATGAGGGAGATCCGCCAGGTGGCGAGGCCGCCGCGGGCGTGCTCAGAGCGGCACTCGCGCTTCGTTCGCGCGTCATAGGACGGGCGTACCAGCACCTGCCAGCCACTCGGTAGCGCCCGGACCTGAACCGGTCCCCTGGCGCCCCTCGTGGCCTTGAGCGGGTACGACGCGCACTGCTCGCGGCGCAGTTCCGGGTCATCGGCGCAGATGCGCACGCGCTCGGCGACATCCCTCACGTCGCGGATATTCCAGGCCAGGGCCGTGGCGACGGACCGCTTGGTTGACGTCCACACCGTGGCGTCGGGCTCGAGGTACGCCGATATCCGGATCCGGGGGACCGCCGTCGTGTGATCGCGAGACTTCAGCGCCCTGTTGATCGTGAGGTCCAGTTCGGACGATGCCTGCGTCAGGCTCACGTCACTGGTCGACTCTGATAGTGCTTGCGACGATGCGGCGTGAGCCTGTAGGCCCGTGGCGATCGGCACGAGCGCGAGCGCCGTGGACGTGGCGATGACGCTCAGACGAGACAGCGTTCCCATGGATCCTCCACCCGTAGACGTGCGCACAGTCAAGCGGCATCTGACGGGTGTTTCGCACCGAGCGAGCCGATTCGGCCCGACTCTCATGCGCCTCCAAGATTGCGCATGCGCGATGATCGATTGGGGCTAGAACTCGCTTCGGATGGCCCAGAGGTCCGGGAAGACGGGGTGGAAGAGCGTCGAACGGAGGTAGTCCGCGCCGGACGAGCCCCCGGTCCCGCCCTTGTGCCCGATCGTCCGCTCCACCATCTTCACGTGGCGATACCTCCACTCCTGCAGGCCCTCGTCGATATCGACAAGGCGCTCGCAGACGAGCGCGGCGGCGGCGTCACCTCGATGCAGGCTGACGAGGGCCTCCTGGACAGCCTCATTCGGCTCGTACGGCTGGGTGACGTCGCGCTCGAGGATCTCCGCAGGGATCGGGAATCCCTCGCGGTCGACGTACACGAGCACGGAGTCCCACAGCGAACGACGGCCCATCCATCCCTCGACGCGCGCGCGGTCGTCAGGCAGCAGTGGCGCCGCGATCCGGGTGTCGCGCCTGCCCAGGATCGCCTCGACCTCGCGGAACTGAGCGGACTGGAAGCCGCTTGCCTCGCCAAGGCGAGCACGAAAGGCGAGGAACTGCAGCGGCGTCATCGTCTCGAGGATGTCGACCTGCGCGACGCACACCTTGAGGATGGTGCGGATACGGCCGAGGATCGCGAGCGCCCGGCTCGTATCTCCTCCCTCCAGCGCCACCTGGGCGGCGGCGAGCTCGTGGATCAACTCCTTGAACCACAGCTCGTATGTCTGGTGGATGATGATGAAGAGCAGTTCGTCGTGCTCCGGCCCCTCCGACAGCGGCTGCTGCAGCGCGAGCAGCTCGTCGACCATCAGGTAGTGCGTGTAGTTGGAGGCGGCCTGACTCGTCATCGCTGGGGTCCCTTCGTACGGCGTGCCCGCGGTATGTCGGGAGCCTAGGTCGGAGGCATATCGCCCGTGCCGTCCCCTCCCGCCGGCCCCTCGCAGGTGACTGGGCCTCGCGGACTGCGGGATACCGGAAGTGGCCACCCCTGAGGCTGATGACCGGTGGCAGCATCGAGGCGTCCGTTCGGGTTTCCCTTGCCTCCCCCTGGAGTGACAGCATGCCCACCATGTCCCTCCCCCGCACGATCCCCGCGTACGCCGCCACCCTGGCCCTGGCCGTCGCGACCCTGGTCGCCACGCCCCTCGGCGCGCAGGCCGTCCCGCCGACTCCGGTCGCGCCCGCGGCCCAGGCAGGAACGACGACCTTCACCGCCAGCGCCCCGGCCACGGTCCGCACCCGGGA
>JAPOJD010000002.1 GCA_029978585.1 Actinomycetota bacterium | reverse complement strand
GACCGTCTTCGAGACCGGCATCAAGGTCGTCTACCTCCTCGGCCCGTACCTCCAGGGTGGGAAGATCGGCCTGTTCGGTGGTGCGGGCGTCGGCAAGACCGTGCTCATCCAGGAGATGATCTACCGCGTTGCCGAGAACTTCGGTGGCGTCTCTGTGTTCGCCGGAGTCGGCGAGCGCACCCGCGAGGGCAATGACCTCTTCCTGGAGATGACCGAGTCCGGCGTCATCGACAAGACGGCGCTGGTCTTCGGCCAGATGGACGAGCCGCCGGGCACCCGCCTCCGCGTGGCCCTGACGGCCCTCACCATGGCGGAGTACTTCCGCGACGTGCAGAAGCAGGATGTCCTGCTCTTCATCGACAACATCTTCCGATTCACCCAGGCAGGCTCGGAGGTGTCCACCCTGCTGGGCCGCATGCCCTCGGCCGTGGGATACCAGCCCACGCTGGCGGACGAGATGGGCATCCTGCAGGAGCGCATCACGTCGACGCGCGGTCACTCCATCACGTCGCTGCAGGCGATCTACGTGCCCGCCGACGACCTCACCGACCCCGCGCCAGCGACGACGTTCGCCCACCTCGATGCCACGACGGTGCTATCCCGCCCGATTTCGGAGCTGGGCATCTACCCGGCCGTGGACCCGCTCGACTCGACCTCGCGGATCCTCGACCCGCGCTACGTCGGCGAGGAGCACTACGCGGTCGCGGCCCGCGTGAAGGAGATCCTGCAGCGCTACAAGGACCTGCAGGACATCATCGCCATCCTCGGCATGGACGAGCTGTCCGAGGAGGACAAGATCATCGTCAACCGGGCCCGGCGGATCCAGCGCTTCCTGTCGCAGAACATGTTCGTGGCGGAGGCGTTCACGGGCCAGCCGGGGTCCTTCGTGCCGGTGGAGGAGACGATCGCCTCCTTCAGGGCGCTGTGCGACGGCGAGTACGACCACATCCCCGAGCAGGCGTTCTTCATGTGCGGCGGTATCGAGGACGTCGAGAAGAAGGCTGCCGAACTCGCCAAGGAGTCCTGATCGTGGCCGAACTCGAAGTCGCGGTCGTCTCCGCGGAGCGGGCCGTCTGGCAGGGGCACGCCAAGAGCGTGGTGGCCAAGACGCCCGACGGGGAGATGGGCGTCCTGCCGGGGCACGCCCCGGTGCTCGCGCTCCTGCTGGAGGCGCCGCTGCGCATCGAGACGGCGGAGGGCACGAAGGTGCTCGTGGCCGTGCACGGCGGGTTCTTCTCCGTGGACTCCGATCGCGTGAACGTCATCGCCGAGACCGCCGAACTCGCCGAGGAGATCGACGTGGAGCGCGCCAAGGCGGCGCTCGCTCGAGCGCAGCAGCAGACGCCGGAGGGCGAGCCTGAGTCGCGGGCAGCGCGCCGCGCGGAGACGCGGCTCACGGTTGCCATGGGCGGCCGCTGACCCCGGGATCTCGCAAGACCGAGGCGCGACGGATCACCTATCCGTCGCGGACCCGCCGGGGCGCCACAGCACGTCGCCCTGCGGGAGGTTCGCGCAACGCGCGAGGATGAAGAGCAGGTCCGACAGCCGGTTGAGGTAGTGCGCGGCGAGGCTGTTGATGGAATCGCCGTACTCGTCGATCGCCCGCCAGGTCGCCCGCTCGGCGCGCCGGACCACGGTGCGGGCGACGTGCAGGTGCGCAGCTCCCGGGGTGCCTCCGGGCAGGATGAAGGACCGCAGCGGCTGGAGCCGCTCGTTGTACTCATCGCAGGCCCGCTCGAGGCGCTCGACGTACTCCGGGGTGATCCGCAGGGGCGGGTACTCCGGCTTCGGCACGACGGGCGTGCACAGGTCGGCTCCCACGTCGAAGAGGTCGTTCTGAACGGCGGTGAGCAACTCCGCGATGCCCGCGTCTAGGCCCCCGGCTGCCAGGGCGACGCCCAGGCACGAGTTCGCCTCGTCCACGTCGGCGTAGGCCTCCAGGCGCAGGTCGGTCTTCGTCGTGCGCGACATGTCGCCCAGCGACGTCGTCCCGTCGTCGCCGGTGCGGGTGTAGATGCGCGTGAGGTTGACCACCCCCCGACCCTAGGGCAGGGGGAGCTGTCGCGCCCGGCGCGGCCGCGCCGGACCGGTCACTGCCTAGCATGGTCCCCGTGGAGGCGCTGCGGATCGTGGGCGGGAGCCGCCTCAGCGGCGAGGTCGAGGTCCTCGGCGCCAAGAACAGCGTCCTCAAGCTCATGGCCGCGGCCCTGCTCGCAGAGGGCCGGACCACCCTGTACGACGTCCCAGGGATTCTCGACGTCGACATCATGGCCGAGCTTCTGCGGCGGCTGGGCTGCGAGGTCTCCCACGACCCAGCCGAGCGCACGGTGGTGATGGACGTCCCCGCGCGCCTGGAGCACCGAGCGGACTACGACCTGGTCCGGCGCATGAGGGCATCGATATGCGTCCTGGGGCCGCTGCTGGCCCGCTGCGGAGCCGCGGACGTGGCCCTGCCCGGTGGCGACAACATCGGTTCCCGCGGCCTCGACATGCACGTGGGGGGGCTACAGCGTCTCGGCGCCGAGGTGTCCAGCGAGCACGGCTACCTGCTGGCCACGGCACCCGCGGGCCTGCGCGGGACCTCCCTGTGGCTGGACTTCCCCAGCGTGGGAGCCACCGAGACCCTCCTCATGGCCGCGGTGACGTCGCCGGGCCGGACGGTCATCGACAATGCCGCGCGCGAGCCGGAGATCGTCGATATCTGCCGCATGCTCGAAGCGATGGGCGCCCGCATCGGCGGCATCGGCACATCGACTCTCGAGGTCGAGGGGGTCGAGTCCCTGCGGCCGGTGGAGCACCGCACGGTGCCCGACCGGATCGTGGCGGGTACCTGGGCGGTGGCAGCGGCCATCACGCAGGGTGACGTGTGGGTGCGCCGGGCGCGTGCGGAGCACCTGGAGATCGCCCTGGACAAGCTCGCGGTGGCCGGGGCCACCGTGGAGGTGCTCGACGACGGCTTCCGCGTCAGCATGGACGTCCGACCCTCGGCCGTCGACATCGTGACGCTGCCCTACCCGGGCTTCCCCACTGACCTGCAGCCTCAGTTCATCGCCTTGAATGCCGTTGCGATCGGTGCGGCCCTGGTCACCGAGAACCTCTTCGAGGCGCGCTTCCGCTTCGTGCACGAGCTCGCGCGGCTTGGGGCCGATGTGCACACCGAGGGCCACCACGCCATCGTCCGGGGGAGGGAGCAGCTCAGTGGTGCCCCGGTCGAGGCCACGGACATCCGGGCCGGTGCCGGACTCGTCCTCGCGGGTCTCGTCGCGGAGGGCGAGACCACGGTGCACGAGGTGCACCACATCGATCGTGGCTACGCCGGCTTCGTCGACGACCTACGGCGCCTGGGCGCCGACGTCACTCGGGTGGGCGACCCGTCCTGAGTGCCTCGCGGGCTCGCTTCTCGTCCGTCGGCCACACCATCACCCGCGGGCCGTCGAGAGTCTGGGCGAGGGTGGCGCGGATTCCGCTGTCCTCCAGGGTGCGGCGCACCATTTCGCCCTCGACATACGTCGGGGGACTGGCGACGGGCACGAGCAGGCCGTACTCCCCGTCCCGTCCGCTGCGTGGCGGTGCGGCCACTACTGAGGCTCCGCGCCGGAATGCCCAGCGCAGGAGCAGGATGAGGACGCCGAGGAACACCAGCGCCATGACCGGGCCCACGGCGTAGGAGTAGGAGTTCCCGAGCACGTGCCCATGGTGGGGCACCGGCCGCGTCAGCGCCACCGGTCGCCCTGCCCGGGCCGTCCGGCCGGGCAACCTTGGCCGGGTCCGGTCCCGGGCCTGGGTACCCTGCAGGAGTGAGCGCTGAGGCGGGCGGGCGACCCAGGCCGTGGCTGATGCGGACATATGCGGGCCACTCGTCGGCGGCGGAGTCCAACTCCCTGTTCCGCCGCAACCTCGAGAAGGGCCAGACCGGCCTGTCGGTCGCCTTCGACCTGCCCACCCAGACTGGCTACGACCCCGACAGCGCCATGGCGCGCGGCGAGGTCGGCCGAGTCGGCGTGCCCATCGCCCACCTCGGGGACATGCGGCGGCTCTTCGAGGACATTCCCCTCGGGAGCATGAACACGTCCATGACGATCAACGCGACAGCCCTGTGGCTCTACGCGCTGTACGCCGTCGTCGCCGAAGAGCAAGGCGTCCCCGAGTCCGCCCTGCAGGGCACTACGCAGAACGACATCATCAAGGAGTACCTCTCCCGCGGCACCTATGTCTTCCCGCCGGGGCCCTCCCTGCGACTCATCACCGATCTCGTCGTGCATACGGTCGAGAACGCCCCGCAGTGGAACCCCATCAACATCTGCAGTTACCACCTGCAGGAGGCGGGTGCCACCCCGGTCCAGGAGATCGCCTATGCGATGTGCACGGCAATGGCGGTCCTGGATTCCGTGCGCGATTCCGGTCGCGTGCCTGCCGAACGCTTCGGCGAGGTCGTGGGGCGCATGTCCTTCTTCGTCAACGCCGGGGTGCGGTTCATCGAAGAGATGTGCAAGATGCGCGCCTTCGTCGCACTATGGGACGAGATCGCCCGCGACCGCTACGGCGTCACCGATCCCGCGATGAGGCGTTTCCGCTACGGGGTCCAGGTGAACTCCCTCGGGCTCACCGAGGCGCAGCCGGAGAACAACGTCCAGCGCATCGTCCTGGAAATGCTCGGCGTCACCCTGTCGAAGGATGCCCGGGCTCGCGCGATCCAGCTCCCCGCTTGGAACGAGGCCCTCGGACTGCCGCGGCCCTGGGACCAGCAGTGGTCGCTGCGGATGCAGCAGGTCCTCGCCGAGGAGACCGACCTGCTGGAGTATGACGACATCTTCGAAGGCTCACTGGTCATTGCGGAGAAGGTCGACGCAATGCTGCGGGAGGCCCGGGCCGAGATCGATCGCGTCCTGGACATGGGCGGTGCCGTCGCCGCGGTCGAGTCGGGCTACATGAAGTCCCAGTTGGTCGCCTCGCTGGCGCGGCGACGAGCGCGCCTGGAAGGTGGCGAGGACGTCGTCGTCGGTGTCAACGCGCACACCGCGTCAGAGCCCAATCCGCTCCTGGCCGACCTCGACGGCGCATTCCAGTCCGTGGACCCGGCCGTCGAGGCGGAGGCAGTGGAGCGGCTGAGCCAGTGGCGGGCATCGCGCGACGACGTGGCCGTGGGGGTCGCTCTCGCGGCCCTTGGCGCGGCCGCCCGCAACGGCGACAGCCTTGTGGGCCCGACCCTGGAGTGCGCGCGGGCCGGCGCCACCACCGGCGAGTGGGCGAACGCACTGCGGGAGGTCTTCGGCGAGTACCGCGCGCCCACGGGGGTTGGTGCGGCCGTGGGATCCCCACCGGCCAGCGAGGGGCTCGCGCGCGTGCGGGAGCGGGTCAGGGCGACGGAGGCCGAACTCGGCGCGCACCTGCGCTTCCTCGTGGGCAAGCCTGGGCTGGACGGCCACTCCAACGGAGCCGAGCAGATCGCCGTGCGGGCGCGGGATGCGGGCTTCGAGGTGGTCTACCAGGGGATCCGGCTCACCCCGGAGCAGATCGTGTCCGCCGCGGTGGAGGAAGATGTCGACGTCGTCGGCCTGTCCATCCTGTCAGGCTCTCACCGCGAACTCGTCCCGCAGGTGGTCGACGGCCTGCGGGCGGCGGGTCTCGACGACGCTGTAGTGGTGGTCGGCGGCATCATCCCCGACGCCGACGCGGACTACCTGCGCTCACGTGGGGTCGCGGCCGTCTTCACGCCGAAGGACTACGACGCAACCGCGATCATGTCCGAGATCGTCGATGTCCTGCGCTCCGCGCGCGGGCTCTCGCCAACCGGCTGACGCACCTCAGTCGACGGCCGTTCCTGGCCAGGGGACCGGGTACGCCGCTTCCTCGCGGCACCCGAGGGCGGCGCGCTGCGACCGCTCCCCATGACGGTCCCGACCGCGGTCTCGACAGCGTAGGCTCGGCGCTCGTGCGGATCGTCGTGGCGCGCTGCTCGGTCGACTACGCCGGCCGCCTGACCGCGCACCTGCCCGAGGCCGATCGCGTGCTCATGGTCAAGGCCGATGGCTCGGTGCTCGTGCATGCCGACGGGGGGTCGTACAAGCCGCTCAACTGGATGAGCCCGCCCTGCCGCCTCGTCGAGAGTTCCGAGGAAGGCCTCGCCGCGGTGTGGGTGGTGGAGAACAAGGCGGGGGAGACACTCACGATCCGCATCGTGGAGATCCACCACGATGCGCAGCACGACCTGGGGGTGGACCCGGGCCTGGTTAAGGATGGCGTCGAGGCGCACCTGCAGGCGCTGCTCGCCGAGCGTGTCGAGACCTTCGGCGAGGGCTGGCGGCTGGTCCGGCGGGAGTTCCCCACCGCGATCGGGCCCGTCGACCTGATGTGCCGCGACGGGGATGGCCGCGCCGTCGCGGTCGAGATCAAGCGCCGCGGGGAGATCGACGGCGTCGAGCAGCTCACGCGCTACCTCGAGCTCCTCAATCGCGATCCCGTGCTCGCCCCGGTGTCGGGCGTCTTCGCCGCCCAGGAGATCAAGCCCCAGGCCCGGGTCCTCGCCGAGGACCGGGGTATCCGATGCGTCGTCGTGGACTACGACGCTCTGCGTGGCATCGAGGGCGACGGGATGCGCCTGTTCTGACTAGCGCAGGCCGCCGTGCCGCACCCGGAAAGTCCCGAGGATCGACTTGGCCGCCCATGACGGGCGGCCGAAGGACGTGAGCGACACCGGCAGGGCGAAGCGCTGGCGAACGACCGACTTCGGCTGGCAGAAGCCTCGCAGCCCCTCGGCGCCGTGGATACGGCCGATCCCGGACTCCTTGGTGCCGCCCCACGGCAATTCCGGGACGCCGGCGTACATGACCCACGAGTTGATGCTCACCATGCCCACCTGCAGGCGCCGTGCGGCCTGCCGTGCCCGCACCTTGTCCCGGCAGAAGATCGACGCGGCAAGGCCGTAGTCGCTGGCATTGGCGCGATCCACCGCCTCGTCCAGGCTCTGCACGCGATTCACCACCACCAGGGGGCCGAATGTCTCCTCGATGATGGCCTCGGCATCCTCGGGGACGTCGGCCATGACCACCGGAGAGACGACACGGGTCAGGTCCCCGTCGCTCAGCGTGCCCTGCACGATGCGGCCGCCGCGCGCGAGGGCGTCACGCACCTGACGCACGACCACGGCCGCCTGGCTGGGCATCGTCATCGGGCCGTACGACGCGTTGGCGTCGATGCCGGGACGCAACTTCTCGGCACGTCGCGCGAGCGAGGCCAGGAGGTCCTCGTAGATGTCGGTGTGGGCGTACACCCGCTCCACGCCAACGCAGGTCTGGCCGGCGTTGGAGAAGGCCCCGAAGGCGATGGCGTCGGCGGCGGCCTCCACGTCGGCGTCCGCGTCCACGAGCAGGGCGTCCTTGCCGCCGCACTCCAGGACCACGGGGGTCAGGGTGGCGGCGCAGGATGCCATCACCCGCTTGCCGACCGCGGAGGAGCCGGTGAAGGAGATGATGTCCGCCCCGGAGTCGCACAGTGCCGCGCCGGTCGCCCCGGCACCGGTCACCAACTGCAGAACCGGGGGCCCGGGGACCGCGTCGGCGAAGGTGTCAACGAGCCAGGCGCCGACGGAAGTCGACCACTCGGAGGGCTTGAAGACGACGGCATTGCCCGCCGCCAAGGCGTAGGCGATGGATCCCATGGGCGTGAACACCGGGTAGTTCCACGGACCGATGACGCCGACGACGCCCATCGGTTCGTAGGACAGGGTTGCCTCCTGGTTCAAGGTGAGCAGGCCGGGACGGACGCGCCGTGAGCGCAGCACGCGCGACGCATTGCGCGTGGCCCAGTGGAGGTGGTCGATCGCGAGGATGATCTCCAGGCGCACGTCGTCGGTGGGCTTGCCGGTTTCGCGGTGCACGAGCGTGGCCAGCTCCTCGGAACGGCGGGCGATGACGCGCTTCCACGCGGTGAGGCGCTCGGCCCGACCCTCCCAGCCCAGGTCGGCCCACCAGCGCGCGGCGATACGCGCATCGTCGACGCGGGCGCGAACCTCGTCAGCGCCCATGATGGGGAAGGAGGCCACGATGTGGCCGGTGCCGGCGGAGCGGGACTCGAGCATGACGGTGGCGTCGGGGGCGGTCATGCCCGGCAGCCTAGGGGTGCATGGGAGACTGCGCCAGAGTGGCATCAGGGGCGAGGATCGACGGGGAGGGCAACAGGATGGGACGCGACATCGCCAGGGTGGGCGTCGTGGGTGTCGGCACGATGGGGTCGGGCATCGCCGAGGTGATGGCGCGCCACGGCTTCAGCGTCGTCGTCATCGAGACCGGGCCCGAGGAGGCCGAGCGAGCCCGTGAGTCCGTCGAGGCGTCGACGCAGCGCGCCGTCGCGCGTGGCAAGCTCGATGAGTCCGAGCGCGCGCAGATGCTGGGCCGCATCACGTTCGGGTGGCAGCTCGATGCGCTCTCCGACGTGGACCTGGTGGTGGAAGCCGTCCCCGAGGACCTCGATCTCAAGCGGGAGCTCTTCGGCAAGCTTGATGCCATCACGCCCCCGCACGCCATCCTCGCCACGAACACCTCCTCTCTCTCGGTCACCGACATCGCGGTCGCCACCACGCGCCCCGCGCAGGTCGCGGGCATGCACTTCTTCAACCCGGCCCCGGTGCAGGGCTTCGTTGAGATCGTGCGCACGGTCGTCACCGCGGACGACGTCATCGACGACCTCGTCTCGGTGGCCCAGCGCCTGGGCAAGGAGCCCGTGGTCGTGGGGGACCGGGCGGGCTTCATCGCGAACGCACTGCTCTTCGGCTACCTCAATCACGCGGTGTCGATGTACGAGGCCCGCTATGCCAGTCGCGAGGACATCGACGCTGCCATGCGTCTGGGCTGCGGCCTGCCCATGGGCCCGCTCGCGCTGCTGGACCTCATCGGGCTGGACACGGCGTACGAGATCCTCGACACGATGTACAAGCAGGGCCGAGATCGCCTGCACGCGCCGGCCCCGATCCTCAAGCAGATGGTCACCGCCGGCCTGCGCGGTCGCAAGACCGGGCGCGGCTTCTACTCCTATGCCGCGCCGCATTCCCCCGAGATCGTGGCCGAGGTGGACGCGGAAGCTGACGTCACCGCGGTCGAGCCGCGGCCGGTGCAGCGGATCGGAGTGGTGGGGTCAGGGACGATGGCCACCGGCATCGCCGAAGTTCTCGCCAAGGGCGGGTTCGACGTGACGCTGGTCACCCGCTCGGACTCCAGCCTCACCCGGGCCATCGGCGCAGTGGAGAAGTCCCTGGAGAAGGCCGTGCAGCGCGGCAAGCTGGAGGAGGCCGCCCGCGACGAGATCAGGGCGCGCATGACCGGGACGACCTCCCTGGACGACCTCGCGGACGTCGACCTCGTCGTGGAGGCGGTCGTCGAGGACATCATCGTCAAGACCGCGCTGTTCGAGAACCTCGACGAGATTTGCCGTCCCGGCACGGTCCTGGCCACCACCACCTCGAGCCTTCCCGTCATCGAGCTCGCGGCGGTGACCCAGCGCCCCCAGGATGTCGTGGGGCTGCACTTCTTCAATCCGGCCCCGGTGATGAAGCTCGTCGAGGTCGTGGGCACGGTCTCCACTGCGCCCGAGGTCCTTGCCACGGCCATCGACGTCGCGCGCCGGGCCGGGAAGCACCCGGTTGTCTGCGGCGACCGCGCTGGATTCATCGTCAACGCACTGCTCTTCCCCTACCTCAATGACGCCGTGAAGATGCTCGAGGCCAACTACGCCACGGCCGACGACATCGACCTCGCCATGAAGAAGGGCTGCGGCTACCCGATGGGCCCCTTCGAGCTCCTCGACGTCGTAGGGCTGGATGTCTCACTGGCGATCCAGCAGACCCTCTACCGGGAGTTCCGCGAGCCCGGCTTCGCCCCGGCGCCGCGCCTGGAGCACCTCGTGACTGCCGGCTACCTCGGGCGCAAGACCGGCCGCGGCTTCCGCACCTACGGATAGGGCGTGAGCCGCCGTCGGCCGGCCCGCCGCACGGGGAAGTCGGGCCGGCCCCCCGACGTCCGCGACGACCCGATCGAGGAGCATCCCGACGGGGACTGGTACGTCCGGTCCATCACCGGGTCGTCCTCGACCAAGACCTATCGCTGCCCGGGCTGCGATCACGAGATTGCCCCCGCCACCCCGCACGTCGTTGCCTGGCCCGTCCATGCCGGCGCGGACGACCGGCGGCACTGGCACACCGTCTGCTGGCGGGCGCGAGACCGACGCGGGCCCACGCGGAGCTGGTCGTGAGCGCGGACGAGGAGATCCGCGCCTCCAGCGTCCTGCCCGCGGATCGCCGGGCGCTGGAGATCGTGACCGGTGACGGACTGCGCCTGATCGGCGAGCTCGCCCTGCCTTGCGCGGCCGATCCCGAGGCGACCCTGGTCTGCGTCCACCCGCTGCCCACGCATGGCGGCATGATGGACAGCCACGTCCTGCGCAAGGCCTCGTGGCGGCTGCCGGCGCTCGCGCGGATCGGCGTACTGCGATTCAACACGCGCGGGACGACGTCGGCCGCGGGGACGAGCGAGGGGTCATTCGACGAGGCGCGCAGCGAGGGTCGGGACCTCGACGCGGCCATCGCAGTCGCCCGCGACCACGGGCTGCCGCGGATCTGGCTGCTGGGCTGGTCATTCGGCTGCGACGTGATCCTCAAGCGCGGGCCCGTGCCGGGTATCGACGGCGTGATCCTCGTGTCGCCGGCCCTGCGCTACACCACGGCCGACGAGCTTGGCCGATGGTCCGGCGCGGGGATTCCCCTCGTCTGCCTGATCCCCGAGAACGACGATTACCTGCAACCGCCCGAGGCGCGAGAGCGCTTCGGCTCGGTGCCCGAGGCCGAGATCGTCGTGGGCGAGGGGGCCGGGCACCTGTGGGTGGGAGAGCCGTACGTCAGGATGGTGCTCGACGAGGTGGCCGGGCGGCTCACCGGCACGGGTCCGCTGCCCGACTCATGGCCCGCCGCCCGTGCCGCGAGCGAGGGCCCGATGGAGAGGTGGTCCGACCTATGAGCTTCACGCTGGAGGGTCGCCGTGCCCTGGTCACCGGGGCCTCGCGCGGGATCGGCCGTGCCATGGCACTGGCCTTCGCCGACGCGGGCGCCGACGTCGCGCTCCTGGCCCGGGACGAGGCACTCCTGGCCGAGGTCGCCGCCGAGGTCGCCGAGCGCGGTCGGGTCGCCGTGGTGAGCGCCGCCGATGTCCTCGACGCGGAGTCGGTGCGCTCGGCGGTCGAGGCCTCCGCCGAGGCGCTCGGCGGTCTGGACATCCTCGTGAACAACGCCGGCGGCAACTCCTTCTCCATCCCGCTGGGCCAGATGCGCATGTCCGGCTGGGAGAAGACCATGCGCCTCAACCTCGACTCGGTGGTGCACATCACCCAGGCTGCGCTCCCGGCCCTGTCCGACGGCGGCGGCTCGATCATCAACGTGGCGTCGGTGGCGGGGTTGCGCGGCGCTCCCACGATGTCGCACTACGGAGCGGCGAAGGCTGCCCTCATCTCGCTGACCCAGTCCCTCGCGATCGAGGTGGCCTGGGCGCGCATCCGCGTCAATGCCCTGGTGCCGGGGTGGATCGACACCGATCTCACCGGGTTCCTGCGCGTGAGCGACGAGGTGGAGAAGGGCGTCCTCTCGCGGGTGCCGATGCAGCGGTGGGGTCGCGCGGAGGAGATCGCGGAGCCTGCGGTGTTCCTCGCCTCGGACGCGGCGTCGTTCATGACCGGCCAGGTGCTCGTCGTGGACGGCGGCCTCTCGGCGATGCCATAGTCGCACCCGTGGCTCGCATCGTCCTCCTCCACGCATTCCCGTTCACCGGTGCTCTCTGGGACCAGGTGGCCGCCGACCTTCGCCGGCGCGGCCACCACGTGGTGGCGCCCGATCTGCGCGGCTTCGGGAGCGTGCCGACAGGGGGTGCCCCGCCCAGTATCGCGACGATGGCGGCTGATGCCGTGCCGCTCCTCGGTGACGGTGCGATCGTCGCGGGCTGCTCCATGGGCGGTTACGCCGCACTGCAGATCCTGCGCAGTCATCCAGAACTCGTTGACGGGCTGGCGCTCATCGACACCAAGGCGACGGTAGACGGCGATGCGGCCCGGGAGCGGCGCGAGGCGGTCGCCCGGATGGCGGAGGGCGGGGGAGCATGGTCAGAGGGGATGCTCGATGCGCTAGTCGGCACCACGACGCGAGAGCAGCGCCCCGATGTCGTCAGCGCCGTCGAGGCGGCCCTGGGGGCCGCGCCGAGGCCGGGGGTGGCCTGGGCCCAGCGGGCGATGGCGGCACGGCCGGACTCGCGCGCGGCCCTGGCGGCCTTCGGGGGGCCCGTCACCGTGGTCTGGGGGGAGGAGGACACGGTCCTCAGCCCCCACGCGGAGCAGGAGCTCATGCTCGAGGCGAGACGGGTCGCCATCGGGCCGGACCAGCCGGCCCCCTCGACCACCTTCGTCACCGTGCCCGGGTGCGGTCACCTCAGCCCGCTGGAGTGCCCAGGGCCGGTCGCCGACGCCATCGCTGCACTCGCGGCTCGCTGACCCCCGCAGCAACTCCGCAGGCAACCGCGCGCGAGGGACCGCGGGATGCGTTGTGCTCTGCGGGTGCAACCGAGGCGGGAGCGACTAGGGGCGGCACTCCCCGATCGAACCGGGCCCGCAGATCCGGCCGTTCGGCCAGCGGGCCTCGACCAGGTTCGCGTCCTTGAGGTCCACGCCCGTCAGGTCTGCGTACTTCAGGTCCGCGCCACTCAGGTCTGCGCCGCTCAGGTCCGCCCAACTCAGGTTTGCCTGGCGGAGGTCGGCCTGTATGAGCCTCGCGTCGATCAGGTTCGCGCGGCGTAGGTCCGCGTGGCTGAGGTTCGCCACGTACAGGAGAGCGTCGCTGAGGATCGCGTCGCGCAGGTTCGCGCTGAAGAGATCCGCCCCGCTCAGTGCCGCGTTACGCATGTTGGCCTCGCGCAGGTTCGCGTAGCCCAGGTTCGCGGCGAACAGGAGTGCGTAGCGCAGGTCCGCGTCGCGCAGATTCGCGTATCGCAGGTTCGCGCCCCCCAGGTAGGCGCTGCTCAGGTCCGCGCGGGGAAGTTCAGCACCGCCCAGTTTCGCTTTGGCCAGGTGCGCTTGGCTCAGGTCAGCCTCGGTCAGGTTGGCATCGCGCAGGTCCGCCTCCCTGAGGTTCGCGCCGCTCAGGTTCGCACCGCGCAGATTGGTCTCGTGCAGGTCCGCGCCGTGGAAGTCAGCGCCTCGCAAGTCCGCGCCGCTCAGGTTGCGCCCCGAGAGGTCCACCCCGGCGCATGACGCCTTCGGACCCAGCTCGCACGCGTTCGCGGCTATCCCCGCGGTAGACACCGATGCCGTCGCCACAGGGGCCACGAGCGCCATTCCCAGCACGGCAGTCGCGGCTGCTGTCGTTCCCACCCAGCGCACCATCGAACCCCCCTCTTTTCGACCCTATGAGCCGATGCGCCGGAGAGTCAAGGCATCCCGCGGCGGCACGTGCTCGTCGAGGTCGCCGGTCGCAATGGCTCGCCCGGATCGACAGCGGCCCGGGGGACTACGCGGTGAGGCCGAGCGCCTGGCTGATGACCGCGACGAAGGCCTGGATGCCGTCGGGCCACTGCGGGTGCACGCCGTCGCTCACGAAGTACTCCGGATGGTCCGCCGATGCGGAGGCCCAGTCGGCGATGACGGCATTCGGGTAGTCGGGCACGACGGCGGCGATGAGTTCGTTGTTGGGCTCCGCCCAGCGCTCGGGCACCCGGGTATTGACGACGACCACCCTGTCTCGGTCGCTGAGCGCCTCGAGCATCGCCCGGAGGTCCTCCTCGGTGATGGTGCCGTTCGTGCCCGTGTGGATCACCACGTTCGGCGCCAGGAAGCCCTTGTCGGACAGCTTCTCGACGCGTGCGCGGACGGCATCGGCCTGGCGGCTCACCTCGGCGTCGATCTGGGCGCCGTCGATGGTGTCCTGCATGTACTGGGCCACGCCGAGCAGCACCGAGTCGCCGATGGCGGTCACGGTGCCGTTCTGGTTGCGGGCCAGGACGGTGGGTCCGGTGAAGGTCGGGGAGGGGCTGGGGGAGGGTGTCGTCGCCGTGTCGTCGGCGACCGGCTCGTCGATGAGGATCTTGCTCGGTCCCCCGTCATCGATCCCGATGGCTGCCGCGACGTCGTCGGGGATCTGCTGGTCCGCTGCGGGGGCGGTCGCCAGGCCGAAGCCGACGATCCCGAGCGCCGCGATGCTCACCGCGGCACCCGACACGACGGCCCGGCTCATCCGCGACCGCTCCTCGGTGTCGGCCGTGCGCCACCTCTTGAGGTAGTTGCCGATCGCACCGCGGCGGATCGGGATCTCGACGAAGCGGTACGAGAGCTCGGCGACGGCAAAGGTCAGCCCCATCCGGAGCCCGAAATTGAGCGCCCCGTCGAGTGGGATGTCGAGGTTGGGTCGGGTGATCGCGAAGATCGGCCAGTGCCACAGGTAGAGGCCGTACGAACGCTGGCCGATGTAGCGCATCGGCTGCGCGCCGAGCACCGCGCCGAACTTCACCGCCGGGTGCGTCGCCGCGGCGATGAGCAGGCACACCACGACGGAGAGGAAGAAGAAGCCGCCGCGATAGATGAACGGAGAGAACTCCCCGACCTGCCAGTAGAACCAGAGGATCGTGAGCAGGGCCAGGACGCCAATGGTGGTGATGAGGACCTTCGCGCCCGAGGCGATCCGCGTGGGCAGCCGCCCGGGGCGCCAGATCATGGCCAGCGCGGCGCCGAGCAGCAGGCCCATGATGTGGCTGTCCGCACCGAAGTACGCCCGACTGGGGTCGTTCTCGACGGGGTAGCCGTTCATGGTGGCAAGGACGGCCATCCAGATCGTCGACAGGACCGACCCGATGAGCGCTACCCAGAAGACGCCGGCCCTGTTTCGCCAGCGCAGGAGCAGCAGCGCGATGGCCGGCCAGATCAGGTAGAACTGCTCCTCCACCGCCAGCGACCACAGATGCTGCAGCATCGGCGGTCGGCCGATCGCCTCGAAGTACGAGGCGTCGGTGAAGATGTACCACCAGTTCGTGACGTAGAACAGGGAAGCGATGGCATCGGCGCGGAACACCGCAGCCGAGTCGCGGTAGAAGACCGCGACGACGAATCCGACCACGCCGAGCATGAGCAGCAGGGCGGGTAGCAGGCGCCGGGCTCGGCCCAGGTAGAACTTCTTGAAGTCGATGCGCCCGGTGCGCTGGAACTCCTCGGCGATCAGCGTCGTGATGAGGAAGCCGGACAGCACGAAGAAGACGTCGACACCGAGGTAGCCGCCGCGCATCCACGTGAGGTCCCCGTGGTAGAGCAAGACGCCGAGGACGGCCAACGCACGGATGCCGTCCAGGCCGGGCAGGTAGCCCATCTCCCCGGCCCGACGGCCCTTGTCGAGGTGCCAGGGCTGCTCGGTGGTGGGCTCCGCGTCACGGGCGGGCCGGGAGCCGCGGGAACTGCCGGCAGCGCCAGGCTGCCCGGCCACCCTGCTCGACGTCACCCGTCCTCCTCCTAGCGTCGACGGGGGAAGGGGGCGCGATCCGCCCGCCGTGCGTCCGCACGAGCCAGGGCCATGCTACGTCGGAGGCCTGCCTCAAGCCCCTGCGAAGCGGTTGATCTCGGGGAGGTGTCGCTCCCGCATCTCGGGGTCGGTGACCCCCAGGCCGGTCTCGGGGGCCAGGCAGAGCACGCCGACCTTGCCCTGGTGCAGGTTGCGGTGCACCTCGTACGCCGCCTCTCCGGCCTCGGGGAGGGTGAACGTCTTGGACAGGGTGGGGTGGATGAGCCCCCGCGAGATGAGGCGGTTCGCCTCGTACGCCTCTCGGTAGTTGGCGAAGTGGGAGCCGACGATGCTCTTGAGGTTCATCCACAGGTAGCGGTTGTCGTACTCGTGCATGAAGCCCGATGTCGATGCGCAGGTGACGATGGTGCCGCCCTTGCGCGTGACGTAGACGCTGGCACCGAATGTCTCGCGCCCGGGGTGCTCGAAGACGATGTCGGGGTCGTCGCCGCCGGTCAGCTCGCGGATACGCCGCCCGAGGCGCTGCCACTCCTTGGGGTCCTGCGTGGAGTCGTCCTTCCAGAAGCGGTAGTCCTCCGCGCGGCGGTCGATGACGAGCTCGGCACCCATGGCCCGGCACAGGTCGGCCTTCTCCTCGCTCGACACGACGCACACGGGGATCGCGCCGCCGTTGACCGCGTACTGCGTGGCATAGGACCCCAGTCCGCCGGAGGCACCCCAGATGAGGACCACGTCGCCCTGCTTCATGCCGGCGCCATTGCGCGACACGAGCTGCCGGTACGCAGTGGAGTTGACCAGGCCCGGCGCGGCCGCCTCCTCCCAGGTGAGATGCGCGGGCTTCGGCAATAGCTGGTTCGCCTTCACCAGCGCGACATCGGCGAGACCGCCGAAGTTCGTCTCGAAGCCCCAGATGCGCTGCTCCGGGTCAAGCATCGTGTCGTTGTGGCCCATGGGGCTCTCGAGCTCGACCGAGAGGCAGTGCGCGATCACCGCATCCCCCGGCTTCCAGGCGTTGACGCCCGCGCCGACCCGCAGGACGATGCCGGCCGCGTCCGAGCCGATGATGTGATACGGCAGGTCATGGCGCTTGGCCAGGGGGCTCGTGCGGCCGTAGCGATCGAGGAAGCCGAACGTCGACACGGGCTCGAAGATCGACGTCCAGACCGTGTTGTAGTTGATGGAACTCGCCATCACCGCGATGAGCGCTTCGCCGGGGCCGAGCTCGGGGACCGGCACCTCGTCGAGATGCAGGGATTTCCGCGGGTCCTTGTCGCGGCTCGCAACGCCGTCGAACATGTCCGCCTCGTCGCGGTGGACCGTGATCGCGCGGGTCGATTCGGGGACCGGCAGGTCCGCGACGTCCGCGGGGGAGTCGGACAGGGCGGCGTCGAGGATGGTGGTCAAGGCGGCTCCGCGGGGCGAGGGGTTAACGATCGTTCATGCTAGCGGGCCCGGGGCGCGGCGCCTACGGGCTGGCCGAGCCACCGTGCTGGGCACCGTCGCCGGCCTCGACGAGTTCGACGAGGACCCCGCCGCAGTCCCGGGGGTGCACGAAGTTCACGCGTGATCCGGCCGTGCCCCGGCGCGGCTCGTCGTACAGCAGGCGCACTCCGGCCGCCCGAAGGCGCCGGGCCGCCTCGTCCATGTCATCGACGCCGTACGCGATCTGCTGGATCCCGGGGCCGCTGCGTTCGAGGAAGCGCCCGATGGGGGAGTCCGGAGTGAGCGGCGCGAGGAGTTGGATGCACGACCCCGAGTCCCCGACGGCGAGCATCGCCTCGCGCACGCCCTGCTCCTCGTTGACCTCCTCGTGGACCGCGGTGAGCCCGAACGTGCGCGCATAGAAGTCGAGCGCCTCGTCGAGGTCGGCAACGGCGATGCCCACGTGGTCGATCCGGGTGATGATCGGGCCGAGAGCGGCCTGCGGAGTGCCCATGGTGCCTCCTCGCTAGGGTGGCCCCATCGTGGCAAACGCATGACGCGTTCCCCTCCGGAGGTCCCATGTCCAACGTCATCGTCGCCGGAGCGCGGACTCCGATGGGCCGGCTCCTGGGCTCCCTGTCGACGTTCTCCGCCGCCGACCTCGGCGGCTTCGCCATCGCTGCCGCGCTTGAGCGCGCGGGAGTCTCGCCGAGCCAGGTCGACTACGTCATCATGGGCCAGGTTCTGCAGGCGGGGACCGGTCAGATCACGGCACGCCAGGCCGCCGTCAAGGCAGGAATCGGCATGGATGTGCCCGCGCTCACGATCAACAAGGTGTGCCTGTCGGGGCTCGACGCCATCGCACTCGCCGATCAGCTCATCCGGGCGGGGGAATTCGACGTCGTCGTGGCCGGCGGCATGGAGTCGATGTCGAATGCGCCGCACCTTCTCATGGGATCGCGCGAGGGAGTGAAGTACGGCGACTGGACCGTGATCGACTCGATGGCCTTCGACGGCCTCACCTGCGCCTTCGACCAGCGCGCGATGGGGGAGGCGACCGAGGGCTTCAACTCCCGCTACGGCCTGACCCGCGAGGACCAGGATGCATTCTCGGCGCGCTCGCACCAGCGCGCGGCCGCCGCGGCACAGGCGGGAGTCTTCGCGGAGGAGATCGTGGCCGTGAGCATCCCGCAGCGCAAGGGCGATCCGGTGATCTTCGAGCGCGACGAGGGCATTCGGCCCGAGACCACGGTCGAGTCGCTCGGGGCCCTGCGCCCTGCCTTCGCCAAGGACGGCACGATCACGGCGGGTTCGGCCTCCCAGATCTCCGACGGAGCGGCGGCGGTCGTCGTGATGTCCCGGGAGCGTGCGGAGGAGCTTGGCCTGTCGTGGCTGGCGGAGATCGGAGCCCACGGCGTGGTGGCCGGCCCGGATGCCTCGCTGCACGAGCAGCCGGCCCGCGCCATCGAGCGCGCCTGCGCCAAGCAGGGCATCACTGCGGCCGACCTCGATCTGGTCGAGATCAACGAGGCATTCGCCGCGGTCGGGGTCGTGTCGATGCGCCAGCTGGGCGTGGACGAGGAGATCGTCAACGTCAACGGCGGGGCGATCGCCCTCGGCCACCCCATCGGGATGTCAGGGGCTCGCCTCGTGCTCCACCTGGCCCATGAACTGCGTCGCCGGGGCGGCGGCGTGGGGGCGGCTGCGCTGTGCGGCGGCGGCGGCCAGGGCGACGCCCTCATCCTGTCGGTCCCGCAGGGGTAGCCGTGCCGGAGTCCGACCTCGTCGATCGGGTACGGGCCGGGGACGTGCGCGCGACGGCGCGCCTGCTGTCCTGGGTCGAGGACGGCGCGCCCGGTCTCGGCGCGGCCATGGGCGCCCTGTCCGCGGGGGGGTCGGCGGCGCACGTCATCGGCGTCACCGGGGCACCCGGGGTCGGCAAGTCCACGCTGACGTCCGCGCTCGTCGGGGAGTACCGCCGCCGCGGTCGTCGCGTGGGCGTGCTCGCCGTGGACCCCTCGTCGCCCTTCTCCGGCGGTGCGCTCCTCGGCGATCGCATCCGTATGCAGGAGCACTCCACCGACCCGGGGGTGTTCATCCGCTCGATGGCCTCGCGCGGTCATCTCGGGGGTATCGCCGCCGCCACTCCGCAGGCCATCCGGGTCCTCGAGGCGGCCGGCTACGACGTGGTCCTCGTCGAGACCGTGGGCGTCGGGCAGTCCGAGGTCGATGTCGCCGCCACCGCGGACTCCACCATCGTCGTGCTGGCCCCCGGCATGGGTGACGGGATCCAGGCGGCCAAGGCCGGGATCCTCGAGGTCGGCGACGTGCTGTGCGTCAACAAGTCCGACCGGGACGGAGCGGAGTCCACGGCGCGGGAGATCCGCCAGATGGTCGCCATGACCCCGCGTGCGCAAGGGGACTGGACCCCGGCGGTGGTCCTCTCGGTGGCATCGCGGGGCGAGGTCGAGCCCGTGGTGGCCGCCCTCGACGAGCGCGAGGAGTGGCTCGCGGACGCAGGCCACCTTCGCGACCGTCGCCGCCGCCGTGCGGCCGAGGAGATCCTCGCGATCGCGCTCGGCCAGGTGCGTCGCCGCCTCGCGGAGGACGACGGCACCGCCCTGGACGCCCTCGCGACGCGCGTCGCGGACGGCACGCTCGACCCCTTCTCGGCCGCGGTGGACCTGCTGGAGGCGAACCGGGCGGGAGAGAAGGTCGGCTTGGCCGGTCCAGCGGCGATCCAGGTCGCCCCGGGCCCGGAACGCGAGTGACAGCGCGAGTGACAGGATGAGGCCATGAGCAGCCCGTCCCTACCGCCCCTGCGCGGTGCCGTGGACCTCGGTGCGCTCGCCAGCCAGCGGGAGGCCGAGCAGCGGCGCGAGTCCGCGATGTCGGGGGCGCCCTCCGGGGTCGTCATCGACGTGACGGAGGAGACCTTCCCCGCGGACGTCCTCGAGCGCAGTCAGACCGTGCCCGTCATCCTCGACCTGTGGGCCGAGTGGTGCGGGCCGTGCAAGACGCTCTCGCCGATCCTCGAGACACTGGCGGCGGAGTACGCCGGCCGGTTCATCCTCGCCAAGGTGGACGTCGATGCCGAGCAGCGCATTGCCGCCGCCTTCCAGGTGCAGTCGATCCCCAGCGTCTTCGCGGTGATCGGAGGGCAGCCCATCCCGCTCTTCCAGGGCGCGCTCCCCGAGCCGCAGGTTCGCGCGTACATCGATGAGGTCCTCAAGGTGGCCGCGGACAATGGGGTCTCCGGCACCGTGTCTGCGGATGCGGCTGCCGTCGAGCCCGAGACCGCTCCGGTCGAGGAGCCGGTCGACCCGCGCTTCGCAGCGGCGTACGACGCGATCGAGTCCGGCGATTGGGCCGCGGCCGCCGACGCCTATCGCGCGGTCCTCGCTGCCGCGCCAGCCGACGCAGATGCGCAGGCCGGGCTGGCACTGTGCGAGATGCAGGTCCGCCTCGAGTCAGGCGCCGAGAGCGGTGCGCTGCGCGATGCCGACCTCGCGGCGGCAGCTGGGGACTGGCCAACGGCGTTCGCCGCACTCATCGCCGAGGTCCGGGCGACCTCGGGAGAAGATCGCGATCGCGCGCGCGAGCGTCTGGTCGGGCTGTTCGCGATGGCCGGGGACGATCCCGCGGTGGGGCCTGCCCGCGTAGCCCTCTCCAACGCCCTCTTCTGAGCCAGTTCCTCGGGTTTCGCCTGTCAGTCAGCGGGTGGGCGCAACCAGACCGTTGCGAGCGGCGGCAGCATGACGTCCGCCGAGGCCGGGAGTCCATGCCAGGGGTCCGGCTCGGCGTGCACGGCACCGAGGTTGCCCTGACCGCTCCCGCCGAACTCCGCCGCGTCGGTGTTGAGGACCTCGTCCCAGCGTCCCGAGCGCGGCAGGCCGACGCGGTAGCCCGGCCGGGGCAGCGGCGACATGTTGACCGCGCACACGAGCGGCCGGCCCTCGTCGTCCCAGCGGATCCAGCTGAACACGTTGTTAAGCGAGTCGTTCGCATCGATCCACTGGAAGCCGCCGGGATCGTCGTCGCGCTGCCACAGCGCCGGGGTCTCGCGGTAGACGCGATTGATCTCGCGCACGGCCCTCTGTATCCCGGCGTGCTCGTCGAACTGCGTGAGCCACCAGTCCAGGCCGTCGTCGGCGCTCCATTCGCGGGACTGCGCGAACTCACAGCCCATGAAGAGCAGCTTCCGGCCCGGGTGCGCCCACATGAAGCCCAGGTAGGCCCGCAGGTTCGCCAACTCCTGCCACCGGTCCCCGGGCATGCGGGCGATGAGGGAGCCCTTGCCGTGCACGACCTCGTCGTGGGAGATGGGGAGGACGAAGTGCTCGCTGTAGGCGTACATCATCGCGAAGGTGAGCTCATTGTGGTGGTACTGGCGGTAGATCGCCTCGCGACGCATGTAGCTGAGCGAGTCGTGCATCCACCCCATGTTCCACTTCAGGCCGAAGCCCAGGCCGCCGAGGTACGTCGGCCTCGTCACGCCCGGCCAGGCGGTCGACTCCTCCGCAATCGTCACGATGCCGGGGCAGCGCTTGTAGGCCGTCGCGTTCATCTCCTGCAAGAAGCTGACGGCGTCTAGGTTCTCGCGGCCGCCGTACTCGTTGGGCAGCCACTCGCCGTCCTGGCGCGAGTAGTCGAGGTAGAGCATGGACGCCACGGCGTCCACCCGCAGCCCGTCGACGTGGTACTCCTCCAGCCAGAACAGCGCGTTCGACACCAGGAAGTTGCGCACCTCGGTACGCCCGAAGTCGAAGACGTACGTCCCCCAGTCCGGCTGCTCGCCGCGCCGCGGATCGGGATGCTCGTACAGCGGCGTTCCGTCGAATCGGGCCAGGGCCCAGTCGTCCTTGGGGAAGTGCGCGGGCACCCAGTCGACGATCACGCCGATCCCGGCCCGATGCAGCCGGTCGATGAGGTAGCGCAGGTCGTCGGGGCTGCCCAGGCGCGACGTCGGGGCGAAGTACGACGTGACCTGGTAGCCCCACGACCCCCCGAACGGGTGCTCGGCCACGGGGAGGAACTCCACGTGCGTGAAGCCCTCCTCAAGGACGTATGCCGTGAGCTCCTCGGCGAGTTCCCGGTAGGACAGGCCCGGGCGCCACGAGCCGAGGTGGACCTCGTAGATGGACATCGGCCGCGCCAGCGGGTTCGACGCCGCCTTGTCGGCCTGCCACGCGCCGTCGCCCCAGGCGTAGGTGCTCGTGAACACCACCGACCCGGTCGCGGGGGGCACCTCGGTGGCGAACGCGAAGGGGTCGGCCTTGTCGCGCCATCGGCCGTCGGCCCCGAGAACGGAGAATTTGTAGACGACACCGTCGCTGATCGCCGGGATGAAGATCTCCCAGACACCCGACGAGCCGAGGCTGCGCATCGGATGGGCCAGGCTGTCCCAGTAGTTGAAGCTGCCCGAGACGCGCACCCCGCGGGCGTTCGGCGCCCACACGGCGAAGGAGACGCCCCTGACGTCGCCATGGAGGCTCGGGTAAGTGCGCACGTGGGCGCCCAGCACCTCCCACAGCTGCTCGTGACGACCTTCGCCGATGAGGTGGAGGTCGACCTCTCCCAGGGTCGGCAGGAAGCGGTACGGGTCGTCGGAGGGAATGACGCTGCCGCGGTAGGTGACGTCGAGTGAGTAGTCGGGCACCTTCGTGACGGGGAGCACGCCGACCCACACCCCGCGGTACTCGTGCGTGAGCGGCACCCGGGTGTCGCCCATCACCACCTCGACCGCCTCGGCCATCGGGCGCAGGGCCCGCACCGTGACCCCGTCCTTGCCCGGATGCGGGCCGAGGATGGAGTGGGGGTCGTGATGCGTGCCGTCGACGAGCCGATTGAGCTCGTTGACGTCCACGGGCACGGGCTTGACCTTGCGTCCCATCACGGTCCCTTCGTCACGGCGATCCGGGCCTGCGCACCCGCACCACGTGGGCGATGCGGTCGCCGGGGGTGAAGCGCACATACGTCGCCCGGCCCCAGGTCCATGATTCGCCGGTGACGAGGTCCTCGGCAAGGAAGAGGTCGTCGTCGGCCAGGCCGATCCTGGGCATGTCCCACCAGACCGTCGTCTCCCGGCTCCAGAATGGGTCCAGGGTGCAGGCGACGAGCACGATGTCGTCGCCCACCTGCTTGGAGTACGCGATCACCTGCTCGTCCTCGGGGTAGTGGAAGGCGAGGCTGCGCAGATCCTGCAGCGCCGGCTGCTCGCGCCGCGCGGCGTTGAGCCGGGCGATGTACGGCGCGAGCGTCGCCCCGGCCTTGGCCGCCGCGGCCCAGTCGCGAGGGCGGTACTGGAACTTCTCGGAGTCGAGGTACTCCTCACTGCCCGGTCGCGCGGGCTCGTGCTCGAAGAGCTCGAAGCCGCTATAGACGCCCCAGGTCGGGGACAGGGTCGCGGCGAGCGTGGCCCGGATGGCGAACGCCGGCGGCCCGCCGCGCTGGAGGTATTCGGTGAGGATGTCCGGGGTGTTGACGAAGACATTGGGCCGCATGTACGCCGCCGCCGGTCCGGCCAACTCGGACAGGTAGTCCTCCAGGCCGCGCCGGTCATTCCGCCAGGTGAAATACGTATAGCTCTGCTGGAACCCGACCTCGGCCAGGGCGCGCATCATCGGCGGTCGCGTGAACGCCTCGGCGAGGAAGATGATGTCGGGATCGGTGGCCCACAGTTCCTCGGTGAGGCGATGCCACACCCACAGCGGCTTCGTGTGGGGGTTGTCGACGCGGAAGATGCGCACGCCGAGCGACATCCAGTGCCGTACGACGCGCACGATCTCGGCATAGAGCCCCTCGGGGTCCGCGTCGAAGTACAGGGGGTAGATGTCCTGGTACTTCTTCGGCGGGTTCTCGGCGTAGGCGATCGAGCCGTCCGCCCGGGGTCGGAACCACTCGGGATGCTCCGTCACCCACGGGTGGTCGGGTGAGGCCTGCAGGGCCAGGTCGAGGGCGACCTCGAGTCCGTGCCGCGCGGCCTCGGCGATGAACGCGGCGAAGTCGGCCTGCGTGCCGAGGTCGGGGTGCACGGCGTCGTGACCCCCTTCCGCCGAGCCGATGGCCCACGGCGACCCGGGGTCGCCGGGCTCGGTCACCAGGGTGTTGTTGGGCCCCTTGCGGTGCGCCGTGCCGATGGGGTGGATCGGGGGGAGGTAGACGACATCGAACCCCATCGCCGCGATGTCGGGCAGGCGCTTCGCCGCGGTGGCGAAGGTCCCCGACCGCGCGGGGGTACCCGTGGCTCCCTCGCTGCGCGGGAAGAACTCGTACCACGATCCGACGAGTGCTCGCCGCCGCTCGACGCGCAGCGGCCACGGGCCGCACGCCGTCACGTGCTCGCGCACTGGATGGTCTTGCACGATCGCTGACACGGAGGGGTCCTCGGCCGCGGCCAGGCGCACGGCCGGCGGAAGGGACGACTTGCGCATGCGCGCGGCCCCGGCGCGCAGGGCCTTGCGGGCATCCCCGCTGCCGCGCGGCAGACCGCGCGCGACCTCCTCGAGGATGCGCGCCCCCTCCTCGAGTTCGAGGTCGATGTCCTGGCCCGCGGGCACCTTGATGGCGGCGCGATGGGCCCACGTGGCCCAGGGGTCGCCCCAGGCCTCGATCGTGAACGCCCACTCGCCTTCCGCGTCGGGGTAGACCAGTGCGCCCCAGACGTCCACGCCCGTACCGAGGTCAGCCATGCGGGTGCGCCGCTGGGATCCGTCCGGAGCCTGCAACACCACCTCGACCCCGAGGCTGTCGTGGCCTTCCCGGAAGGCGACGGCGCGGATGGGCACCTGCTCACCGACGACGGCCTTCGCCGGCAGGCGGCCGCCTTCGACGGCGGGGGAGACGTCGGTGATTGGGAAGCGGCCCCCCAGGGTCCGGGGCACGGAGATTCCCGCGGAGATCCCCGCGACGGGCCCGGTCACCCCGAAAGGGTATCGGGGCGGGGGCGATAGCGTGACCGCCGTGAAAGCGATCCGGCGTCTGACCGTCCGCACCGTTCTGCCGCCGGCCCTCGGGCCGCTGGTCGAACTCGCGGAGAACCTGCGCTGGTCCTGGCACCCGCCGACCCGTGATGTCTTCGCCGCCCTCGACGACGAGGTGTGGGCCCGGGTCGACGGCAATCCGGTCCGCATGCTCGCGGAGGTCTCGCCCGAGCGGCTGGCCGAGCGGGCGGCCGACCAGGGGTACGTCGACTGGGTGCACCGCACCCGGGACGACCTGCGGGCCTACCTCGAGCGCGAGGCGTGGTTCCAGTCCCGCCAGGAGGCCGGCCCGCGCCGCATCGCGTACTTCTCCCCCGAGTTCGGCATCGCCGCGGCGCTGCCGCAGTACTCCGGCGGCCTCGGCATCCTCGCCGGGGACCACCTCAAGGCGGCCTCGGACCTCGGCGTGCCCATCCTCGGCGTGGGGCTGTTCTACCGCTCCGGCTACTTCCGCCAGACCCTGTCGCGCGAGGGCTGGCAGCTCGAGACGTACCCGGTCACGGACCCGCAGGAGATGCCCATCGCGCTGCTGCGCGAGGGGAGCGCAGCAGCGAGTGGATCGGCGGACGGATCCGTGGGGGACCCCGGCAGCCCCGTGCTCGTGCGCGTGGGGATGCCCGGCGGACAGGTGCTCAGCGCGCAGGTGTGGGTGGCCACGGTCGGACGCGTCCCGCTGCTGCTTCTCGACACGAACATCCAGGCGAACGACCCGTCCCTGCGTGAGGTGACCGATCGGCTGTACGGCGGTGGCAGCGACAACCGGCTCCTGCAGGAGGTCCTGCTCGGCATCGGCGGAGTTCGAGCGATCCGGGAGTACTGCCGGGTCACCGGCACGGACGCCCCGGAGGTCTTCCACTCCAACGAGGGTCACGCGGGCTTCCTCGGGTTGGAGCGCATGCGCGAGCTGATCACCGGGCCGGCGGCGCTGGACTTCGACGCGGCACTTCAGGCCGTGCGGGCTGGGACGGTGTTCACCACGCACACCCCCGTGCCCGCGGGCATCGACCGCTTCCCGCGCGAGATGGTCGCGCGCTTCTTCGGCGGTGACAACGCCGTACCGGGCATGCCGGTGGAGAGCATCCTGGCCCTGGGCCAGGAGACCTTCGAGGACGGCGATCCCGGCGTGTTCAACATGGCGGTGATGGGCCTGCGCCTGGCCCAGCGCGCCAATGGCGTGAGCCTGCTGCACGGGCGGGTCAGCCGCGAGATGTTCGCCGGGCTGTGGCCGGGCTTCGACCCGGACGAGGTGCTCATCACCTCGATCACCAATGGCGTGCACGCGCCGACCTGGGTCGCCCGCGAGGTGCTCGAGCTCGCCACGCGCGAGGTTGGCCCCGAACTCGTCGAGGAGGCGCGCGGCTGGGAGGCGATCGGGCGCATCCCCGACCACGAGATCTGGCCGGTCAAGCGACGCCTGCGCGAAGACCTCGTGCGCATGGCACGCACGCGCCTGCGCGACTCGTGGCTCGCACGCGGCGCCGCGGAGGCAGAGCTCGGGTGGATCGACGGCGTGCTGGACCCCGACATCCTCACCATCGGCTTCGCCCGGCGGGTGCCGTCGTACAAGCGGCTCACCCTCATGCTGCGCGACCCCGATCGGCTCCGGGAGCTGCTGCTGCACCCCGAGCGACCCCTGCAGATCGTCGTCGCGGGCAAGGCGCATCCGGCGGATGACGGAGGCAAGGGGCTGATCCAGGAACTCGTGCGCTTCACCGACGACCCCGAGGTGCGCCATCGCATCGCCTTCCTCCCCGACTACGACATCGGCATGGCGACGGTGCTCTACCCCGGCTGCGACGTGTGGCTGAACAACCCGATCCGGCCCCTCGAGGCCAGCGGCACCTCCGGCATGAAGGCGGCGCTCAACGGCGCCCTCAACCTGTCCATCCTCGACGGGTGGTGGGACGAGTGGTTCGACGGCGAGAACGGCTGGGCGATCCCCACGGCCGACAATGTCGACGACCCCGAGCGACGCGATGACCTCGAGGCAGCCAGCCTTTACAACCTCATCGAGCGGCATGTCGCCCCGGCGTTCTACCAGCGCGGCGACGATGGGCTGCCCCACCGCTGGATCGAGATGGTGCGGCACACCCTGGAGCACCTGGGCCCCAAGGTCCTCGCGAGCCGGATGGTCGGGGAGTACGTCGACCGGCTGTACGACCCGGCCGCGCAGGCCGCGCGCGCGGTGTCATCGGACTACTTCGCGCCGGCCCGGGCCCTCGCGGCCTGGAAGTCGCGAGTCCAATCGGCCTGGCCGGGGGTTGCGGTCGAGCACCTCGAGGCCACCGGGGTTGAGGACGTCGCACTGCAGGGCTCGACGGCGGACCTCAAGGCATATGTGCGCCTCGGTGCACTCACCCCCGATGACGTACTCGTCGAGGTGCTGTCGGGCCGCGTCGATGCCGATGATCGCCTGTCGTCTCCTGACCGCACGGAGCTCAAGCCGGTCGAGGCCTACGACGACGGCCGGTGGAGGTACGAGGGATCGCTGGCGCTCATGCGGACGGGGCCGTTCGGCTACACCGTGCGAGTGCTGCCGCGTCACGAGATGCTGATCTCGCCGGTCGAGATGGGGCTCGTCGCGGCCCCGGTGCCTCCGTCGGCCGTGGGCGACACGCCGCTGCGCTAGTCCTCCGGGTCGCGCTCGTCGATGACCCGCAGCAGGACGACGCTGCGCGGCACGAGGTCGACCGTCGAGCCGGGATCGAGCACGCGCGGCTCGGCCTCTGTCCCGTCGCCGGGGAGTCCCGTGTCGAAGACGACCTCATAGCGACCCGCGAAGGGCTCCCCGGGAAGCCTGAAGGGCAGTTCGTCGTCGGAGGCATGCAGGATCACCAGGAAGGAGTCGTCCGGTGCCGGCCGGGGCTCGCCCGGCACCGGGTGGAGGTCCCCCGAGAGGTACATCCCCAGCGTCTTGGTCTCCCACGAGTGCCACTCGGCCTCGTCGAGGGGGGAGCCGTCCGGCCCGATCCAGGCGAGGTCGGGTGCCCCGCCCTCCCGCACCGGCCGGCCGTCGAAGAAGAACCGCTGCCGGAAGACGCGATGGTCGCGCCGAAGCCCGATGACCATGCGCGCGAAGCCCAGCAGTTCCTCCTGCCAGGGCTGCAGGTCCCAGTCGAACCACGAGATCTGATTGTCCTGGCAGTACGCGTTGTTGTTGCCGCCCTGGGTGCGGCCGATCTCGTCGCCGCCCAGGATCATCGGGACGCCTGTGCTGAGCAGCAGGGTGGAGAGCATGTTGCGGATCTGGCGTCGGCGTACCTCGTTGATCGCCGGATCGTCCGTCTCGCCCTCGTGCCCGTAGTTCGCTGACCTATTGTCGTCCGTCCCGTCGCGATTGTCCTCGAGGTTGGCCTCGTTGTGCTTGTGCTCGTACGTCGTGAGGTCGCGCATCGGGAAGCCGTCGTGCGCGGTGATGAAGTTGATCGAGGCGTACGGCCGCCGCCCGTCGCCGGCGTAGAGGTCCGCGGACCCCGACAGGCGCCAGCCGAGTTCGCTCACGCCCGCCGCGCCCCGCCAGAAGTCGCGCAGGCAGTCGCGGTACTTGCCGTTCCACTCCGTCCACAGCGTCGGGAACTCGCCCACCTGGTAGCCGCCGGGGCCGACGTCCCACGGCTCGGCGATGAGCTTGACGCGCCTCAGGACCGGATCCTGCTGAATGGTCGTGACGAACGTCCCCAGCATGTCGACGTCGTGGAACGAGCGGGCCAGCGCAGCGGCGAGGTCGAAGCGGAAGCCGTCGACGTGCATCTCCTCAACCCAGTAGCGCAGGGAGTCCATCACCATCTGCAGGACATGGGGGTTGGAGACGTCCAGGGTGTTGCCGCAGCCGGTGTAGTCGGTGTAGTAGCGGCCGTCACTGAGTCGGTAGTAGCCGCCGTTGTCGATGCCGCGGAAGGACAGTGTCGGCCCGAGCTGATTGCCCTCCGCCGTGTGGTTGTAGACGACGTCGAGGATGACCTCCAGGCCCGCGGCGTGCAGGGTGCGGACCATCTCCTTGAACTCCCGCACCTGCTCGCCCCGGGTGCCCGAGGAGCTGTACGACGCGTGCGGGGCGAAGAAGCCGAGGGTGTTGTAGCCCCAGTAATTGGTGAGGCCCAGCTCGATGAGGTGGACCTCGTCGACGAAGTGATGGGTGGGCATGAGTTCCACGGCCGTGATGCCCAGCGACGTGAGGTGCTCGACGACCGCGGGATGCGCCAGGCCAGCGTAGGTGCCCCGCAGCTGCTCGGGCACCCCCGGATGGCGCATGGTGAGCCCCCGGACGTGCGTCTCGTAGATGATCGTGTGGTTCCACGGGATGTTCGGCGCCCGGTCGTCGTACCAGTCGAACGCGCTCGACACGGCGATGGACCGCGGGACGAAGGGCGCGGAGTCGGCGTCATTGCGCACGAGGTCGTCGTTGCCGACGTGGCCGAAGACCGCCGGGTCGGCAACGAAGCGGCCGTCGAGGGCGCGGGCATACGGGTCGGCGAGCAGCTTGGCCGGGTTCCATCGCTTGCCGCTGGCCGGGTCCCAGGGGCCGTGGACGCGGAAGCCGTAGGCCGCTCCGGCAACTATCCCGGCCACATGGCCGTGGAAGACGCCGAAGGTCTGCTCGGGGAGCCGGACCCGGTGCTCCTGGCCGTCGTCGTCGAAGAGACACAGGTCCACGGAGTCGGCCCCGGGCGCCCACAGCGCGACATTTGCCCCGGCCGCGTCGAGGGTGACGCCGAGGGGATCCCACGCACCGGGGCCGTCGATCGCCCACTCCACGTCGGTTCCCTCCTTCGGCCCTTCGGCTCTTCGGCCCCGCCCCGGAGCCCTAACCTACTCTCCCGGAGACCCGCGGCCGCGGCATCGCCCATAGGCTGCGGGTCGGGACGAAGGCGGTTTCGTGGGCGATGACGGAGGCAGAGCGATGACGAGCGAGTTCGTGAGCGTAGACGTCGCCGATGGCGTCGGCACGATCCGCATCGACCGGCCGCCCATGAACGCCCTGTCGGTCCAGGTGCAAGAGGAGATCCGCGCGGCCGCGGACGAGGTCTCCCAGCGCGCGGACATCCGGGCCGTCGTGCTGTACGGCGGACCCAAGGTCTTCGCGGCGGGGGCCGATGTCAAGGAGATGGCCGACTGGTCGCTCACCGACGCCCTGGCCCGCTCAGCCCACCTGCAGTCGGCCTTCACCGCGGTTGCCCGAATCCCGCAGCCCACGATCGCCGCGGTCGCCGGTTACGCGCTCGGGGGCGGATGCGAGCTCGCGATGTGCTGCGACTTCCGGGTGGCGGGGGACAACGCGCGACTGGGCCAGCCCGAGATCCTGCTCGGCATCATCCCCGGGGCAGGCGGCACCCAGCGACTGCCGCGCCTCGTCGGTATCGCGCGCGCCAAGGAGATCATCCTGTCTGGCCGCTTCGTCGCGGCGGACGAGGCGCAGTCCATTGGCCTGGTCGACCGCATCGTGGCACCCGACGATGTCTACGCGGAGTCCGTGGCGTGGGCGCAGCAGCTCGCCCGCGGACCCGCGTTCGCGATGCGCGCTGCCAAGTCCGCGATCGATCGCGGCATTGAGACCGACCTGGAGACCGGGCTCGACATCGAGCGTGTCCAGTTCTCCGCGCTCTTCGGCACCCGCGACCAGGAGATCGGCATGCGCTCGTTCCTCGAGAGCGGCCCTGGCAAGGCGGAGTTCACCGGGTCATGACCGATATCTCCGAGGCGTGGGGCGATCCGAAGCTCGCAAACGTCCTCTATCACGACTGGGAGGCGTCCACCTACGACGAGAAGTGGAGCATCTCCTACGACGAGCGCTGCATCGACTACGCCCGCGATCGTTTCGTCCACGTCGCGGGCGACGCGGAGTGGCCGTATGACCGGGCCCTGGAGATCGGGGCAGGTACGGGCTTCTTCGTCCTCAATCTCATGCAGGCCGGGCTGGCGAAGTCCGCGGTCGTCACCGACATCAGCCCCGGCATGGTCGAGGTGGCGGTTCGCAATGGAGCCGGGCTCGGCCTCGACGTCACCGGCCAGGTCGCCGACGCGGAGACACTTCCCTTCGAGGACGGCGAGTTCGACCTCGTCATCGGCCACGCGGTGCTCCACCACATCCCGGACGTCGAACTGGCCCTGCGCGAGGTGCTGCGCGTGCTCAGGCCGGGCGGCCGATTCGTGTTCTGCGGCGAGCCCACCCGGCGCGGCGACTTCGTGGCCCGGCGGCTGTCCCGCGCGACCTGGTGGGCCGCGACGAGGGCCATCCGCCTGCCCTACCTGCGTGAGCGCTACGGCCGTCCGGCCGAGGAGATCGTGGCGTCCTCCGAGGCGGCCCGGCTCGAATCTGTCGTCGACCTGCACACCTTCGACCCGGACAGCCTGGCGCGCACCGCAATCCGCGCGGGCGCGATCGATGTGCGCACGGTGACCGAGGAGTTCACGGCATCGTGGTTCGGCTGGCCGATCCGCACGGTGGAGTCCGCGGTGCGGCCGGGGTCGCTCGGCTGGAACTGGGCGCTCTTCGCCTACCACACGTGGATGCGGCTGTCCGCACTCGACGAGCGCGTGCTGTCGCGGGTGGTGCCCGACGAGTTCTTCTACAACGTGTGCATCACCGGGGTCCGGCCCTGAGCCCGCGACGCGATCCCCGCCAGGCCCGCTTCCTCACCTGGGCCTCGCTGCGCTGGGTGTGGCGGAACAGGGCCTGGTCCTGGTGGTATCTCGTGAGGTACTGGCGCTTCTTCCTGCTCAAGGTGCGCTACCCCCACATCATCACGGAGGGCTTCGTCTTCCTGGGTCGGCGCGTACAGGTCTACGCGCGGCCCGGCTACGGCCGGCTGATCCTCGGTCGATGGATCCACATCGGCGACGAGAACAGGCTGCGCTGCCACGAGGGCACAATGCGCGTGGGCGACAAGTGCGTCTTCGGCCGGGACAACACCGTGAACTGCTACCTCGACATCGAGTTCGGCGACGCCACGATCGTGGCCGACTGGGTGTACATCTGCGACTTCGACCACGTGACCGAGGACGTCCACGTCCCCATCAAGGACCAGGGCATCACCAAGTCCCCGGTGCGCATCGGGCCGGACGTGTGGATCGGCGCGAAGGCGACGGTGCTGCGCGGCACGCGCATCGGCCGGGGCAGCGTGGTCGCGGCCCACGCCGTCGTCAAGGGCGATGTGCCTGCGTACTCGATCATCGGGGGGATTCCCGCGCGGGTGCTCCGCGACCGCCGCGAGGCGTATGCCGCCCAGGAGGAGCGCCGTCGGGCTATCGCCGACATCGCGCGCAAGACCACGGTCGCGGCGCGGGTCAACGCGGGAGACTGAGGCTCAGGGCCCGCCGTACAGCAGGTTGCCCGATGACGCAGGGGGCGTGGCGAACGGCGCCACCTCGCCGGTGCGGTCGGCCCGCGCCGAGACAGCGCCGGCGTACACCGCGTCGAGCCGCCGGGCGATCCCGTCCCACGGATGGTCGTCGCGGACCCGGCGCCGTGCCTCGTCCGCCCAGGCACGCGACTGGTCCGGCTGGTCGAGGCACTCCGTCACGGCCCGTGCCAGGTCGGCGGGGTCGCCGGTGGCGAACGTGCGCCCGGTGACGCCGTCCTCCACGAACTCCACGAGTCCGCCGCTGCGCGCGACGACCAGCGGAGCCCCGAGGGCAGCCCCCTCGAGGGCGACGAGGCCGAAGGGCTCGTACAGGCTGGGCACCACGAGGGCGTCCGCCGCTGCCATGAGTGCGTGCAGCTCGCGCTCGGGCAGCCACCCGGTGAACTCCACGGCCGGGGCCACCCGGCGTTCACGGGCCTGCTGCTCGAGGTCGCGCGAGGCGCCGCCGTGGCCGGCGATGACGACGCGCAGCGACGGGAACCGCCGCCGCAGCCGCGGGAGCGCATCGACGAAGGTGTGCACGCCCTTCTCCCACTCCAGGCGCCCGCAATAAGCCACGAGCGGGCCGTGCGGGGCGTAGCGCTCGCGGGCGGCGGCGATGTCGCGGGCGCTCGTGCGCCAGTGACGGGTGTCGATCCCGTTGGGGATGACGTCGACGTTCTCGACGGCGAACAGCCGCGACACCTCACCGCGCATGTGTGCGGAGCACGTGACCACGGCATCGGAGGTGTGTGCGAGCCAGCCTTCGACCGCATGGATCGCGCGCGAGAGGTCTCCGGGCAGCCAGCCCTGGTGCCGGCCCGCCTCGGTCGCGTGCAGCGTCGTCACGAGAGGGGCCTCCCATGCAGCGCGCAGGAGGACGGCGGTGTGGGCGACCATCCAGTCGTGGGCGTGCACGAGGTCGGCGCGCGCGATGCCGTCGTCGGAGCGGAGGATCCGCCGCGACATGGCGCTCTCCAGTGATGCGGCCCAGGAGAGGAGGGTGTCCGCGCTGAGCTCCTGCACCGGCGGATCACGGTCGACGCGGATAACGCGCACGCCGTTGACGACCTCGTCGTGCGGAACGTCCGTACTCGCGGACGCCGCCCAGCCCGTGCTCGCCGCGGTGCTCGGCGCCTGGGTGACCACGCAGACGTCGTGGCCGAGCGCGGCCTGCGCCTAGGCGAGCGCATGGACGTGCCGGCCGAGGCCGCCGTACACCACCGGGGGGTACTCCCACGACAGGTGCAGGATGCGCATCATCCGAGGATAGGCGCGATGTCAGGGGCGGGAGGACAGGAATCGCCGCGCGTCCAGGTGGCCGAACGGCGCATCGACGAGCGCGTGCAACCTTGCGGTCTCGGTCGCACGTGCAGAGTTCCCCTCAGCGAGAGCGTCGATGAGGTCCGTCGCCGCGGCGACATGGCCCCGGAATCGCGCGCGGGCGTAATCCGCGGCGGAGTCCTTGGTGACCATGAAGGCCCAGTCGCTGGAGAGCGCGAGCAGGGTGTCCTGGACGAGTTGGTCGTGTGCGCGCGACCGGTGGGTGCGCGGATGCGTCGACTCCAGGCAGTCCAGCGCGGCCGAGGCGAGCCATCGCTGGGTGTCGGCGATGTCGGCGACGGGCTCGCCGTTCCACACGTGCCAGTCCTTGCCCGACCCCCATGACGACGGCTCCGGGTGCACCGGGAGGTCGTCGACGTCGTCCACGGACGAGCGCAGCGTGCTCACGCGCACGCCCGCCTCGGGCAGGCCGCGCAGGATGCCGCCGAGGAAGTCCACCCCCTCGTGCCACCAGTGGCCGAAGAGCTCGGTGTCGTACGCCGCCACCACCAGGCCCGGCCTGCCCTCGCGCTGGTCGCGGATCTCGTGCAGCCGGTCGACGACGACGCCGATGAAGTCCGCCACGTGCCGGTCGACGGCGTCGCGCGCCATCACCGGCTCGTATGGCGCCTTGTCATGGGGCGGGATCTCTCGGCCGGTGACGCGCCGGGTGCGGAATCCCCACTCGTGGTCGTAGGAGTGGAAGTCGAGGTAGGCGGGGTCGCCGGGGTATCCGCGACGCGGAGACCACACCCGGTAGGTGACGTCGAGGTCGCGGCCGAACGCGATGACCCCGGACTCCCCGAGCCGCCACGGCCGGTCAGTGCTGGCGCCGACGTGCAGCAGGGTGGGCCCATCGACGACGACGTGGCTGACGCCCGCGGCGGCGTACAGCTTCTCGAGGCCGGGCGCGTAGGCGCACTCGGGGGCCCAGATGCCGGCGGGACGGGTGCCGATGCGCAGTGCGGCGTCGTCCAGGCCGGAGCGCAGCGTGGCCTCGGCCAGCTCATTGGGCAGCAGGGGGGTGAAGGAGTGAGTGAGCGGTCCGCCAAGGAGTTCGACGACGCCCGAGTCGACGAGCGGGCGCAGCGCTGCGGAGCCGCCACGGCCCCAGTGGCCCTCGAACTCCGCGAGGCCCCGGGTGGCCAGGGCGTACTGGCGTGCAGCCTCGTCACGGCGTTGCGGATCGGTGGCGGTGGACATCCCGAGGGCGCGCAACTGCGCGTCGGCAAGCCAGGTGTGGTGCTGGCGCAGGCAATAGGGGTCGTCGAGCATCGCGGCGAGCACGGGCGTGACGCCGAGGGTGAGCACGTCGCGTCGTCCCTCGCGCGCGAGGTCGTCGAGCAGGCGGCGCAGCGGGGCGTAGGAGCCAGCCCACGCCTGGTGCAGCCACTCTTCGCCGACCGGCCAGGCGCCGTGGTGGGCGACACAGGGTAGGTGGCTGTGAAGGACCAGGCAGAACGTGCCGAGGGGAGCGGTCACGACGCGTCTCCCCGGCGCGCGACGCCGATGAGGTCGCAGGAGTCGTCGATGTCGTCGCGCGAGACAAGGAAGTCGTCGGCCGTGACGCTGTCCACGATCGCGTCAAGATGCGCCGGCCAGTCGCCGGAGAGCACGGCGTCGACCTGCGCCTGAACGATCGAGCCGTGGCGCGACTCCCAGTCGCCGATGCGCGCACCGTGGCGCAGGCCGAGCACGTCGACATCAGCGAATCCGGCGTTCACGAGCATCATGCGCACCTGTTCGGCGTCGAACTCCTCGACGTGGAACGGGTTCACCGGCTTCGCCCCGCGCGCGAGGCCGGGGGAGAAGGTGAGGCGGTTCGGGGTGGTGACGACGATGAGGCCGCCGGGGCGCAGCACGCGATGGCACTCGGAGAGGAAGTCGGGCAGCGACCACAGGTGTTCGACCACCTGCAGGCTCACCAGCGCGTCGACGCGGCCATCGCGCAGGGGGAGGGCGCACAGGTTCGCGCGGATCGAGGCGACGTCGGGATAGGCGGCCGCGGCGTGGCGGCAGGCGAGGTCGTCGTATTCCAGGGCCAGGCAGGCGCTGGTGGGGCCGGCCAGCATGGCCGCGCCGTAGCCCTCGCCCGACCCGGCGTCGACGGCGAGGCCCCCCGCGAGGTCGCGGGCGTAGGTGCGGGCGATCCAGGAGTAGGCGGCCTCGTGGCGGGCGAACCAGTAGCCCTCGCGGTCAAGGCCCGGCGCGGTGCGCTCGCCGGTCGGTGCGAGGGGGATGGGGGGTGAGGGCCGCACGACGCACGAGCCTAGGGCGCCTGCCGTTCGACCCGAGGTCAAGCACCCCATTCGCGCCCCCGGTCCCGGGGTGCAGGCCGTCGCCTCCCGGGGGGCGAGCTAAGTGACCGACGGGTAACATAGGACCCAGGCAGGCTCGTGCCGCCGAAGCACCCTCGCCGCGAAGGAGCCACTCGTGAAGGTCGCCGTGTGCGTCAAGCAGGTCCCCGACACCTGGGCGGAGAAGCGCCTCAAGCCCGAGGACTCCACCCTCGACCGCGAGTCGGCCGAGGGCGTCCTCAATGAGCTCGACGAGTACGCCGTCGAGGAGTCGCTGCGCCTCATCGAGGCGCACGGCGGCGAGGTCGTCGTTGTGTCGATGGGCCCGGAGCGCGCGGGCGAGACCATCCGCAAGGCGCTGAGCATGGGCGCCGACGCCGGCATCCACGTCATCGACGACGCCCTGCACGGCTCGGATGCCATCGCCACCTCGGCCGCGCTCGCAAAGGCGCTGGAGGGCCGCGGCTTCGACCTCATCGTGTTCGGCTCGGAGTCCACCGATGCGCGCATGAGTGTCGTCCCCGCGATGGTGGCCGAGCGCCTCGGCCTCCCGCAGGTCACCTTCGCGCAGAAGGTCGAGGTGGACGGCTCGACCGTGCGCATCGAGCGGCAGACGGAGTACGGCTTCGACACTGTCGAGGCGCCGCTGCCCGCGGTCGTCAGCGTGGTGGAGAAGATCAACGAGCCGCGCTACCCGTCGTTCAAGGGGATCATGGCCGCGAAGAAGAAGCCGGTCGAGACCCTCGCCGTTGCTGACCTCGGCCTCGAGCCCGCCACGGTGGGCCTCGGTGCCGCCTGGTCCGGTGTCGCCGACTTCGCCGCGCGCCCCCCCAAGGCCGCAGGCACCGTCGTGTCCGACGACGGGCAGGGCGGCGTGCAGATCGCGGAGTTCCTCACCGTGCAGAAGTTCATCTAGTCCTCCCCTCGTCCGCACCGATCCGAAAGGCAGCCCACCATGGCCGAGATTCTCGTCCTCGTCGATCACTCCGAGGGCTCCGTCAAGAAGGTCACGCTCGAGCTGCTCACCCTCGCGCGCAGCCTCGGCACGCCGTCCGCAGTCTGGCTGGGCGGCGGTGCTGACGCAGCGGCGCTGGCGCAACTCGCGGAGTACGGCGCCGAGACGGTCTACGTCGCTGACTCCGCCGACCTCGACGACTACCTCGTCGCGCCCAAGGCCGAGGCGCTCGCCTCGCTCATCGCCGACAAGGCGCCGACCGCCGTGCTCATCGCGTCGACCGCGGACGGCAAGGAGATCGCCGGACGCGTCGCCATCAAGGCCGAGTCGGGCATCATCACCGACGCCGTGGGCGTCGACGCTGACCTCACCGCGACGCAGAGCGTCTTCGGCGGGTCCACCGTGGTCAAGTCGAAGGTCACCCGCGGCACCCCGATCATCACCGTTCGCCCCAACTCCACCGCGCCCGAGGCGGCCCCGGCCGCCGGCAACCGCGCCGACGTGGCTGTGAGCGTCTCGGACGCGGCGAAGTCCGCCCGTGTCACCGGCCGCACGGTCGCCCAGCGCGGCGGGCGTCCCGACCTGGCCGAGGCCGCGATCGTCGTGTCCGGGGGCCGCGGCGTGGGCGGTTCGGAGGGCTTCGGTGTCGTCGAGGCGCTCGCCGACACCCTCGGCGCGGCGGTCGGCGCTTCACGCGCGGCGACCGACGCCGGGTGGTACCCCCACCAGTTCCAGGTCGGCCAGACCGGCAAGACGGTCTCCCCGCAGCTCTACATCGCCAACGGCATCAGCGGCGCCATCCAGCACCGCGCCGGCATGCAGACCTCCAAGACCATCGTCGTGGTCAACAAGGACCCCGAGGCACCGATCTTCGAGCTTGCCGACTTCGGCGTGGTGGGCGACCTCTTCGCGGTCGTGCCCCAGCTGACCGAGGAGATCGCGAAGCGTCGGGCCTGACGGACCCGCCGGATACCATCGCCCCGTGACCCAGGCCCGCGCGTACCTCGATCACGCGGCTTCGGCGCCGATGCTGCCCGAGGCGCGCGAGGCGTGGCTCGCGGCCTCTGAGTCGGTGGGCAATCCCTCCTCCCTCCACACCTCCGGTCGCCTCGCCCGGCGCCTCGTGGAGGAGTCCCGCGAGAGCGTCGCCGCCGACCTCGGCGTGAGGCCCAGCGAGGTCATCTTCACCGCCGGTGGCACCGAGGCGGACAACCTCGCGGTCAAGGGCCTGGCCTGGGAGCAGCCGCAGCGACCGCGCATCCTGTGCTCGACGATCGAGCACCACGCCGTCCTGGATCCGGTGGCATGGCTGGGGGAGACGGGCCGCGAGATCGACTGGCTGCCCGTCGACGAGCTCGGCCGGGTCGATCCCGACGTCGTGCGCGCGCGGCTCGGCGATGACGTCGCGCTGTGCACGGTCATGTGGGCCAACAACGAGGTGGGCACCGTCCAGCCGGTCGCCGCGATCGCTGCGGCCTGCGGCGAGGCCGGCGTTGCCTTCCACACCGACGCAGTGCAGGCGCTGGGCCAGTTGCCGGTCAATGGCGCGCTGCCGGGCCTGACCTCCCTGGCGCTCAGCGGTCACAAGATCGGCGCCCCGGTGGGCGTGGGTGCGCTCATCGCGCGGCGCGACGCCCGCATCACCCCGGTGCTGCACGGCGGCGGGCAGGAACGCGACGTGCGCTCCGGCACGCTCGACGCTCCGTCCATCGCGGCCTTCGCGGTGGCCGTGCGCCATGCGGTGGCAGCGCAGGCTGACCACGCAGCGCGGATGGTCTCGCTCCGCGGGGAACTCGTCGACGGCATTCAGCGCGTCGCCCCTGGGGCGATCCTCAACGGAGACCCCGTCGACAGGCTGCCCGGCAACGTCCACGTGTCCTTCCCCGGCTGCGAGGGGGACACGCTTCTCATGCTCCTCGACGCCGCCGGGGTGGAGTGCTCCACGGGCTCGGCGTGCACCGCCGGAGTTCCCGAGCCCTCCCATGTCCTCGAGGCCATGGGTATCGATCCGGCGCTCGCGCGCGGCTCCCTGCGCTTCTCGCTCGGCTGCACGAGCACCGAGGCCGACGTGGACCGCCTGCTCGAGGTGCTTCCCTCGGCTGTGGACCGCGCGTCGCGCGCCGCCGCCCCGCGCCTGCGGCGCACGCGCTGACATGCGCGTCATCGCGGCGCTATCCGGCGGTGTCGACTCCGCCGTCGCCGCCGCACGAGCTGTCGACGCCGGCCACGAGGTCGTCGGCGTCCACCTGGCGCTGAGCCGCGCGCAGTCCGCCACCGGCAGGTCGAAGGGCTGCTGCTCCGTCGCCGACGCCCAGGACGCCCGGCGCGTGGCCGACGTCCTCGACATTCCGTACTACGTCTGGGACCTGTCCGAGGACTTCGCCCGCGACGTGGTCGACGACTTCGTGGAGTCCTACCGTGAGGGGCTCACCCCCAACCCCTGCCTGCGCTGCAACGAGACCATCAAGTTCGCGGCCGTGCTCGACCGCGCTCTCGCGCTGGGTTTCGAGGCCGTCTGCACCGGGCACTACGCCCGCATCGAGGAGGGCCCGCACGGCCCCGAGCTCCACCGCGCGATCGATCCCGTCAAGGACCAGTCCTACGTCCTGTCGGTACTCACCCCCGACCAGATCGCCGCGACGCTCCTGCCGCTGGGCCACAGCCGCAAGCCACAGGTGCGCGAGGAGGCGGCCCAGCGCGGCATGCGGGTCGCCGACAAGCCCGACAGCCACGACATCTGCTTCATTCCCGACGGCGACACGAGTGCCTGGCTGCGCGAGCGCCTGGGCGAGGCGCCCGGGGAGATCGTCGACGTGGCGACGGGCGCGGTCGTCGGGCAGCACTCGGGTGCCTATGCGTTCACCATAGGGCAGCGCCGCGGCCTCGACCTGCGCGAGCCTGCGCCGTCAGGCGGCCGCCGCTACGTCGTCGATGTGGACCATGCGGAGGCGCGCGTGTTCGTGGGGGAGGAGCAATTGCTCGCGGCATCGACGATCGAGGCGCACGATCCCCTGTGGTGCGGACCGGCCGCGGCGTCCGGCGACCGGGTGAGCGTGCAGATCCGTGCGCACGGCGATCCGGTCGGCGCCGTCCTCGACGTGCAGGGTCATCGCGTGATCGCGCACCTCGACGAGCCGGCCCGCGGCGTCGCGCCGGGGCAGGCGATGGCGATGTACGACGGCACCCGGGTGGTCGGTTCGGCGACCATCGTGCGCCGATGAGCGACCCGGTGACCGCCCCGGCGGCGGCGACCGGCATCGGGTCGCTGCCGGGTACCGAATCCCATGAGTGGGCGCGCACGATCGTCGGCGAGCTGCCCGAGTTCCCCCACCTGCCCGAGTTGCCGCAGCGCGGTCCCGGCGCCGACCTCGTCGGCCGGACAATGGGACTGCTATCCGATGTCGCCGGTGACCTCGCCGTCGAGACGACGCCCCGGGGATGGCGCTTCGCCGACGCCCCCGGGCGCGTCATGGCCCGTGCGCGCTCGTGGCTCAGCGAGGACCTCGACGGCATGGAGGCGGTGATCGGCGCGACGGCTACGCCGCTGAAACTCCAACTGGCCGGTCCGTGGACCCTCGCTGCCAACATCGAGATGCGCAACGGCGAGCGGGCGGTCCGCGACGCGGGAGCCTGCCGCGAACTCGCGGAGGCCCTGGCCGAGGCAGCCGCCCGCCACCTGGCCGACGTCGAGCGCCGCATGCCGCACGTCACGCCGGTGCTGCAGTACGACGAGCCCTCCCTGCCCACCGTGCTCGCCGGCGGGGTGAGCACCGCGAGCGGCCTGGCGACATACCGCGCCGTCGACGAGCAGCGCGCCCGCGACCACCTGGGCATTTCGCTGGCAGCGGCGGGCGATCGGGTTGCGGGCGTGCACTGCTGCGATCCGCGGGTGCCGGTCGACCTCATCCGCCGGTCCGGTGCCGGCCTGATCTCCGTTGACCTGCTCACCTTGGACGCCACTCAGGAGGAGGCGCTCGGCGAGGCGCTCGACGCCGGGTGCCGCCTGCTCCTGGGCGTATTCCCCTCGCTCCCCGCGCCCAGCCGCGGCATCGCCGAGCGCGCGGCGTCTCGACTGCTCGACCAGTACTCACGCTGGGGCTTCTCCGCGGACGCCGCCAACGCGCGGGTGAGCCCCACGCCGACGTGCGGGCTCGCCGGGGCCGATCCCGCGTGGGCACGCGAGGCCTACACGGGCGTCCGTGAGGCGGGCCGCCTGGTGCGGGATGATGCGCCCGCGCAGGAGGAGGGCTCATGAGCAACCCGAGCATCCCCGCGAAGGCTCGCGGCCGCTGGACCGAACTCGTCGATGCCATCAACGAGGCGCGCGAGCGCTACTACGAGCGCGATGCGCCCACGCTGTCCGACGAGGAGTACGACTCCCTCTACCGCGAGCTCACCGAGTTGGAGGCGGCGTACCCCGAGCTCGCGTCGGGGGAGTCGCCGACTCAGTCGGTCGGCGGCGCTCGATCGGAGATGTTCGAGCCGGTCGAGCACCTGGAGCGGATGTACAGCCTGGACAACGCCTTCTCGATGGAGGAGGTGCAGGCGTGGGCGGACCGCATCGACCGGGCCATCGGCGAGGTGCCGGCGCTGCTGTGCGAGCTCAAGGTCGACGGTCTCGCCGTGGACCTGGTCTACGAGGGCGGACGCCTGCGCTCGGTCGCCACCCGAGGCGACGGGCGCGTGGGAGAGGACGTCACCTACAACGCCTCGTTCATCCCGGCGATCCCCGCGACCCTCAAGGGGCGCAAGGTCCCGCCGCTGCTGGAGGTGCGCGGGGAGATCTACTTCCCGCTGGAGGCGTTCGAGCGGATCAATGCCGAGCAGTTGGCGGCCGGCGGATCGCCGTTCGCCAACCCGCGCAATGCCGCCGCGGGCACCCTGCGCCAGCGAATCGACCGTCGCCGGGAGGACCTCGCCGACGTCGAGTCCCGCAGCCGCGGCACCGACCGCGAGATCGCGCGGGTGGAGCGCCTGCAGGCCGAGCTTGCGGTCGCGGTGTCGCGGCTGGACGCCCTGCAACTGGTCGTCCACGGCATCGGCGCCCACGAGGGCGTCGACTTCAGCAGCCAGAGCGGTGCCTACGAGGTCCTCGCGAGGCTCGGCCTGCCCACGAGCGACCGGGTCCGCGTCGTTGGCGACCTCGCGGGCGCGCGCGAGTACATCGAGTACTACGGCGAGCACCGCCACGACGTATCCCACGAGATCGACGGCGTCGTGCTCAAGGTGGACGACCTGGCCCTGCAGGCGAGGCTGGGCGCAACCTCCCGGGCTCCCCGCTGGGCCATCGCGTTCAAGTACCCCCCTGAGGTGGTCCGCACTCGCCTGCTCGACATCCAGGTCAACGTCGGCCGCACGGGCCGGGTGACGCCGTTCGGCGTGATGGAGCCGGCGCGGGTCGCCGGCTCGACGGTGTCGATGGCGACGCTGCACAATGCCCAGGAGGTCGAGCGCAAGGGCGTGCTCATCGGCGACATGGTGTTCCTGCGCAAGGCCGGCGACGTCATTCCCGAGATCCTCGGCCCGGTCGTGGAAGACCGCGACGGCAGCGAGCGTGCCTTCGTCATGCCGACCCACTGCCCCGAGTGCGGCACCCTTCTCGGCCCGGAGAAGGAGGGCGACGTCGACATCCGCTGCCCGAACACCCGCTCGTGCCCCGCGCAACTTCGTGAGCGGGTGTTCCACGTCGCCTCGCGAGGGGCCATGGACATCGAGGGACTGGGCTGGAAGGCTGCCATCGCCCTGCTCGACTGCGGGCTCGTGGCCGACGAGGGCGACATCTTCGCCCTCACCGCCGCCGACCTGCTCACCTGCGACTTCTTCACCCGCGAGCCGGGTAAGGGAGAGACCGGCCCGCAGTTGTCGGAGAACGCCAAGGGCATGCTCGAGCAGATCCAGGCGGCCATGGACCGTCCGCTGTGGCGGGCGCTCGTCGCGCTGTCGATCCGCCACGTCGGGCCGACCGCGGCGCAGGCCCTCGCGCGCGAACTAGGGTCGATGGATGCGATCGCCGACGCCGATGCCGCTCGGCTGGCCGAGGTGGAGGGCGTAGGCCCGGTCATCGCGGAGGCGCTCGAGGAGTGGTTCGCCGAGCCCTGGCACCGCGAGGTTGTCGACAAGTGGAAGGCAGCCGGCGTGCGCATGGCCGATGCGCCGGCCGAGACCGGGCCGCAGCCGCTCGCCGGACTCACCATCGTCGTCACGGGGTCGGTTCCCGGCTACTCCCGCGACGAGGCCACGATGGCGCTGACGTCCCTCGGCGCCAAGGCGGCCGGCTCGGTGTCGAAGAAGACCGACTACGTCGTCGTGGGCGAGGGCGCCGGTAGCAAGGCAGCCAAGGCCGAACAGCTCGTCGTGCCGATCACCCCCGCCGAGCGATTCGGGGTCCTGCTCGCCGACGGCCCCGACGCCGCCCGCTCCTAGCCGCACGCTGCCCCCGACGGGCCGGCCCGAGCGGTGGCTCGAGGGAATAGCGACAGGGAGGTCCCCTAGAACGTCACTCCCGTCATGATCGAGTTGTTCGCGAGACCGGTCTCGATCTCGACCATCCGCAGCTTCACGCTCTCGGGCACCTGGGACGCCATATCGTGGTACGGCGCGAGCCCGACCTTGCCCTCCACGTTCTGTCCCGTCGGGACACCCGCGTAGATGTCGGAGATCACGGCGCTCACGCCCTCGGCGATGAACTTCTCGGCCGACGTCAGCAGGCATGGCCTGGCCTGCGGCACTGTTTCGTACTGGTCCACGTCGATGCCGATGCAGAACAGCGTCGTGCCAGCCCCCGGGGACTGCGCCGTCGTCTGGAGTGCAGCGATGCCCGTTGTCCCGCCGGCACCGAAGATCACGTCCGCGCCCTCGGCAATCTGGTCGGCAGTCGTGGCAGCTCCCCACTCGGGGTCGTTGAAGGAGTCCGCGCTGTCGTTGTCGTAGGACATGATTACCGTCGCACCAGGACGGGCAGCCAGTGCACCGAGGCGGTAGCCCTCCCCGAAGCGCTTCAACGGCAGCACGCTCTCACTGCCCAAGACTGCGCTCACGGTGCCGGTCTGGGTCATGAGCCCCGCGAGGTACCCCGCGAGGTACCCGGCCTCGTCGTCTCGGAAGAGCAGGCCGGTGGCATTGGCCGGGCCTTCCGACATGTTCTGGCTGATGCCGACGTAGCGGGTCGCCGGGTGAGCCACGGCTGCCGTCACGGTGGCCTCCGGAAAACCCACGCCTGTCGTGACCACGACGTCATAGCCACGGGAACCTAGGTCATCGAGGTTGGCGGCGTAGGACTCGGCATCCGTGCTCTCGAAGTAGGCCGCCTCGCCGCCGGTGGCTGCGGCACCCTCCTGCACGCCCTCCCAGGAGGCCTCGTTGAAGGCTCCGTCGTCGACAACCCCGGACTCCAGCACGAGCCCGATGCAGAAGGTGTCGGGATTCGCGCAGGGATTCGATGCCTGCGAAGTCGATTCGCTCGCGGACGACGCCTCGGGCGGCGGTGACGACGAGCACCCGGCGACCAGCAGAACGCACGCTGCGCCCAGGGCGAGCAAGCGAACGCCTCTCGCGATCATGCTGTCCCCCTCCCATGCGCGCAGTTCTCCCGCGCCGCGACCACGATCCTCTACACGCTATCCAATGCGGTCGGCGTCGACCGCACGTCGAGTCGGCCGGCAGGAACTCCCGGCCCCCTTCGGAGGGGTCATGCCCCTCCCTAGACTGGCCACCATGTCCGCGATCACCCGCGGGGAGGTAGCGCATCTCGCCCGCCTCGCCCGCCTCGCCCTCGACGATGACGAACTCGACCACTACGCCGCCCAGCTCGACGTGATCCTGCAGTCCGTCGCACGCGTGTCGGAGATCGCGACCGACGACGTCCCCCCGACCTCGCACCCGGTCCCCCTCGTCAACGTGTACCGCCCCGACGAAGTGCGCCCCTCCCTGCCGCAGGAGGAGGCCCTGGCCGCCGCACCCGCGGTGGAGGAGGGCCGCTTCCGCGTCCCGCGCATCCTGGACCTGGAGTGAGTGCCGCCGCGGACCTCGTCCGCCAGCCTGCCGCCGTCCTCGCCGAGGCCATCGCCGTCGGCGAGGTGACCGCTCGGGAGGTGACCCAGGCCCACCTCGAGCGCATCGTCGACGTGGACGACCGGGTCCACGCTTTCCTCCACGTCGATGCCGAGGGAGCCCTGGCCGCGGCCGACGGGGTCGACCGCGCGCGAGCGGCAGGCGACACGCTCGGCCCGCTTGCCGGAGTCCCCATCGCGGTCAAGGACGTCCTCGCCACCCGAGGCATGCCCACCACCTGCGGCAGCCGCATCCTCGAGGGCTGGCACCCGCCGTACGACGCGACCGTCGTCGAGCGGCTGCGCGGTGCCGGGCTCGTCATCCTCGGCAAGACCAACATGGACGAGTTCGCGATGGGCTCCTCCACCGAGCACTCCGCCTACGGGCCCACGCACAACCCGTGGGCCCTCGACCGCATCCCCGGCGGATCCGGCGGCGGGTCGGCCGCGGCGGTGGCGTCCTTCGAATCGCCGCTGGCGATCGGCACCGACCCCGGTGGCTCGATCCGTCAGCCCGCCGCGGTCACGGGCACCGTGGGCGTGAAGCCGACCTACGGCGGTGTCTCCCGCTACGGCCTGGTGGCACTCGCCTCCAGCCTGGACCAGGCCGGTCCGTGCACGCGCACCGTGATGGACGCGGCGCTGCTCCAGTCAGTCATCGGCGGGCACGACCCGCGCGACTCGACGTCGATCCCGCAACCGGTGCCCGACGTTGTCGCCGCGGCCGAGCGCGCCAACGTGCGCGGGATGCGCATCGGCCTGGTGCGCGAGCTCTCCGGCGAGGGCTACCAGCCGGGCGTCCTGCAGCGATTCACCGAGGCGGTGGCGATCCTGGAGCATCTCGGTGCCGAGGTCGTCGAGGTGTCCTGCCCGCACTTCGACTATGCGCTGGGCGCGTACTACCTCATCCTCCCGAGCGAGTGCTCCTCCAACCTCGCCCGCTTCGACGGCATGCGCTACGGCCTGCGCGTGGGCGACAACGGCGACTCATCGGTGGAGGAGGTCATGTCCCTCACCCGCGAGGCCGGAT
>JAPOJD010000128.1 GCA_029978585.1 Actinomycetota bacterium | reverse complement strand
GGGTCATCGTCGTCTTCGTAGCCGCCCCCGTTGCCGTGGTCATCGTCGTCTTCGTAGCCGCCGCCGTTGCCGCCGCCGCCTCCATTGCCGCCGCCTCCGCCATTGCCGCCGCCTCCGGAGGCACCGGTGTTGGAGTCCGAGCCCGGCTCCGGCTCCTGGTAGCCACCGCCACCGTTGCCGCCGCCGCCGTTGCCGCCGCCGTTGTTGCCCCCGGCGTTGCTTCCACCGCCGCCACCGCCGCCGCCATTGCCTCCACCGCCGCCGGACGCGCCCGTGCTGGCATCGGAGCCTGGCTGGGCATCGGAGTACCCCGAGTTGCCGCCACCGCCGCCGCCGCCATTGCCTCCACCGCCGCCATTCCCGCCGCCCTCGGTGTATCCCGACGCACCGGTCCCGGCATCCGCGGCGGGCTGAGGTTCTGCGTTGACCCCGCCTCCACCCGAAGCAGCGCCCTCGGCGTAGCCGGAGGCCCCGGTGTAGGCGTCGGCTTCGCCGGACCGTGCCGATGCCGCGACGGCGCCGCGAGTCCCGACATCTCCTGACGTGGGGGACGATGCGGCCTGCTGTTCCGAGCGTGCCCGGGCCCGCTCGTCACGGGCTTCGTCGAGATCCTCCTGAGCCTCGGCAAGCCGCCGTTCCCATTCCTCGCGGTCTCCAGACGGACCGGCCTGCTCGGCGGCCACGGCCTGGGTGGTCCCTGCCGTGAGGGCGGCCGTCGGGATGGTGGTCACCGCCGCCGCGCCCGCCACCACCGCACCGGTCGCGGCCACCGCGGCCAGGATCGCGCGCTTGCTCTGCCTCATCAGGTTCCTCCCTGCTCCATGCCGACGAACCCGGCACCCGGCCGCCTTGGTGGCGACACCCCTACTAGACCGGAGTTTCGGTAGGAGACGGTCAAGCCGACGTGAAGTGAAGGTAAGGACGCGGCTCCCGCGGACGAGGGCCTCTCGGTGGCAGGCTGAAGCCATGCGCGACACCTCGCTGCCCTGGGAGCAGGCCCGCCGCGTCGCGGCAGCCTCCTCGGGCCCCCTCGCCGTAGCCGAGGCTCGCCTTACCGAGTCCGTGGGTTCTGTCCTGGCCCGACCGATCGTCGCGCTCACCGACCTCCCGCCGTTCGCGAGCGCGGCGATGGACGGGTACGCCGTCCGGGGCGACGGGCCCTGGCGGATCTCCGAGGAGAATCCCCAACTGGCCGGCCAGGCACCCTCGGCCGCACTGGACGAGGGTCATGCGATCCCTATCGCGACCGGCGCACTCCTTCCTGAGGGAGCCTCGGCCGTGCTCCGTCGCGAGGACGCGGTGGTGGAGAACGCCCTGCACGGTGCGCGCTTGTACGCGCGCGACCCGCTCACCGGTCTCGCCGACGACCTCAACCGCCCGCCTGCCCCCGGCACCGACATCCGCCCTCAGGGCGAGGAGTGCTCCGTCGGTGACACCCTCATCCCGGCCGGGGCCATCCTCGGCCCCGCGGCGGTGGGCCTCGCCGCTGCTGCCGGCTACGACGTCCTCGAGGTGATCCCGGCCCCCACGGTGGCCGTCATGGTGCTCGGGGACGAACTCCTTGAGCGGGGGCTCCCGCGCGGTGGACGCGTGCGCGACGCACTGGGGCCGCTCGTGCCGCCGTGGCTTGCCTCGTTCGGCGCCCGCGCCAACCCTCCCGTGCGCGTGCCGGACTCCCGGCAGGCTCTCGTGGACGAGATCGAGGACTCCACCGCGGACGTCATCGTCACCACCGGTTCCACCGCGAGCGGCCCGGTGGACTTCGTCCACGACGTCCTCGACCACCTGGGGGCGCGGTGGATCGTCGACGGCGTGCAGGTCCGCCCCGGCCACCCCATGGTCCTCGCCAAGCTGCTCGACGGGCGCCACGTCATCGGCCTCCCCGGCAACCCGCTGGCCGCGGTATCCGGCCTGGTGACCCTGGCCATGCCTCTCATCATGTCGCTGCGCGGCCTGCCCGACCTCGCCGCGAACCCGCCTTCGACCGTCGCAACCCTGCTGGACGACGTTCGCGCGCATCCCCACGACACCCGCCTCATCCCCGTCACCCTGGAGGCAGGCGGCGTGGCACGCCCGCTGCTCTACGGCGGTCCCGCCATGCTGCGTGGACTCGCCCTCGCCGACGGCATCGCCGTCATCCCTCCGCAGGCCGGAGAGCGCGGCGCACGCGTCGAGGTGCTGCCGCTTCCGCACCTCCCCTGAGCCCGAGGGGTACCGTCGGGAGACGTGGCTGCCAAGCGCAAGGGGAACCCCCTGCCGCTCGACCTCCCCGAGGGCTATGACGCCGAGGCCCTGATCGCGCGGATCAAGCTCCCGACACGGACGATCGGGCCCATCCGCAACATCGGGTTCCGCCTCCTCATCGCCCTCGCGGCGCTCGTCATTGCCGCCGTCATCGTGTACGTGGAGGGCGACTGCTACGCCGATCGCGGCGATATCGGCGGGATCACCTGGGTCGATGCCTTCTATTACGCCACCGTGAGCCTTTCCACCACCGGGTACGGCGACATCGTGCCCGTCTGCGAATCGGCTCGCGTCGTCAACATCCTCATCATCACGCCGCTGAGGTTCCTCTTCCTGATCGTCCTCGTCGGCACCACCATCGAGGTGCTCACGCGCAAGACGCGCACGGAGCTCCGCACGACCCGCTGGAGGCAGCGCGTGAAGGATCACACCGTCATCGTGGGCTTCGGGGTCAAGGGTCGCTCCGCCGCCCGCATGCTCCTCGACAGCGGCATGACTCCGTTGTCGATCGTGGTCGTCTCCAAGGACCGCGACGCGATCGAGGAGGCCAATCGAATGGGCCTTGCCGGGGTGATCGGCGATGGCCGGCGGGAGGACATCCTGCTGGACGCGGCCACCGACCGGGCGTCCAAGGTCATCGTTGCCACCGACGAGGACGACACGTCAGTTCTCGTCACTCTCACCGCGCGCCGGCTCGCACCCCAGGCGGATATCGTCTGCGCCGTGCGTGAGGCCGCCAACGCGCAGATCCTGCGGCAGTCCGGCGCGACCAGCGTCATCCCCACCGCGGAATCCGCGGGGCACCTCATGGCGCTGTCGCTCATCTCCCCGGTCGCGGGCAACCTCATGGAGGACCTCCTCGACTCGGGGCGTGGACTGGAGATCGTGCAGCGCGGCATCACGAAGGAGGAACTCGGCCTCTCGCCCGCCGAACTCGACGACCGCGGCGAACTCGTGCTGGCGGTCATCCGAGACGGCAACGTCAACCGCTTCGACACGAGCAATATCCGGGTACTCCAGAAAGGCGACCAACTCGTCGTGATCAAGCACACGGATGCCGAGCACGGCCCACGAGCCCCCCACGGCGCCTAGCGTGCGGGCGATCATTGTCAGCGAGCCGGGCGGTCCCGAGGTCCTGTCCTGGAGTGAGGTCCCCGACCCGGTGGCCGGCCCCGGCGAGGTCCTGGTCCGGGTTGCCGCCTGCGCGGTGAACCGCGCGGACATCCTGCAGCGCCAGGGCCTCTACCCGCCCCCGCCTGGGGCGCCAGAGTGGCTGGGCCTGGAGTGCTCCGGTGAGGTGATTGCCATTGGCGAGGGGGTTGCTTCTCGTCAGCCGGGCGACGCCGTGTGCTGCCTGCTGTCCGGGGGAGGCTACGCCGAGTACGCCGTCGTGCCCGTCGGGCAGGCCATGGACGTGCCCACCGGGATCGACGTGGTCACCGCCGCCGGACTTCCCGAGGTCGCCTGCACCGTGTGGTCCAACCTCGTCATGGTGGCGCACCTCGAGCGCGGGCAGTGGCTGCTCGTGCACGGTGGTGGCAGCGGGATCGGCACCATGGCGATACAGGTGGCCCGAATGCTCGGGGCCAGGGTTGCCGTGACGGCGGGATCGGCCGAGAAGCTCGCCGAGTGCGAGCGCCTCGGCGCAGAGGTGCTCATCAACTACCGCGAGCAGGACTTCGTCGAGGTGATGCGCGCCGAGACCGGGGGCCGCGGTGCCGACGTGATCCTCGACAACATGGGGGCGGCATACCTCATGCGCAATATCGAGGCGCTAGCGCGCAACGGCCGCATCGTCGTCATCGGAATGCAGGGCGGGGTCAAGGCCGAGTTCGACATCGGCGTCCTTCTCCGTCGCAATGGCACCGTGCATGCGACATCCCTACGCTCGCGACCCGAGAGCGAGAAGGCCGACATCTGCGCGCAGGTGCAGCGCCACGTCTGGCCATGGATCTCCGCCGGCCTGGTCCGGCCGGTCGTCGACCGGGTCATGCCCGTGAGCGAGGCCGCCCAGGCGCACCGCGACCTCGAGGCCGGGGCGGTGACCGGCAAGATCGTGCTCGCGGTCGCGCCCTGATCGGCCGTCCCGCAGCGGTCAGCGGCGGAAGGGATCGGCCGCCTGCTCGGCGAGGACCGCATCGATGAGGTCGGCCACACCCTCGTCGTCATTGCTCGGTAGCACGTGGGTCGCGATCTCGAGCACCTCGGGATGCGCGTTGGCCACGGCGTACGACGTTCCCGCCCAGGCGAGCATCGGCAGGTCGTTGGGGCCGTCGCCCGCCGCGACCACGTGCAGGGCACCGTGTCCTTCAGCCGCGGCAACGCGCTCCAGGGTTGTCGCCTTGGTCACACCGGCCGCGCTGAGCTCGATGAGGGAGTCGCCGTAACCGGAGTGCGTCACCTCCGCGAGATCGCCGATCGCACGCAGGCCACGCGCGTAGAGCTCCTCGGGATCCATCGGCGCGCCCTGTCCGGGTCGCGCGAGGATCTTCACGACATCCCCGGCGGCCACGAGTTCCTCGATCGGTCCAACATGCGTCTCCGGGGGCACCGGCCAGCGCGGGGTGTAGCCGTCGGCCAGCGCGAACTCCGTCGCATCGGCGAGCGTGGCGTCGAGAGCGTCGTACGACGCCCCGCCGGTGGGTGCCAGTCGGCCACCCGGGCGCGCCCGCTCCACCGCGAAGACCATGCCCGGCACCTCGCGGCGCAGGCGGTCGACCGCCTCGAGCGCGTCATCGCCGCTCATGGGGAAGACCTCGGTCACGTGCCCGTCGGCGAGGTCGAGGACGACTGCGCCGTTGGCGGCGATCCCCACACCGCGGTGGCCGGTCATCTCCACGATCGGTGAAATCCATCGGGGTGGCCGGCCCGTGACGATGATGAGGTCGAGATCGCTCTCCGACAGCCGATCCAGGGCCTCGCGCGTACGGCGTCCGACCGAGCCGTCGGACAGCAGCAGGGTGCCGTCGAGGTCCGAAGCCAGGAGCCGGGTCCCCCCGGGGACGGGGACCGGACTCCTTGATTCCATGGGTGACATGCTCGCAGGTCGGGTAGCGTCGCGGCTGAGCGGCACATTCCGCGCGACTCAGGAGGCCACGATGGACGACACCGTGCAGCAGCACAAGTACGTGCTCAGCGAGGACCAGATGCCCACCACCTGGTACAACCTCATCGCCGACCTTCCGGCGCCACCGCCCCCTCCGCTGCACCCGGGTCGCATGGACCCTGTCGGACCCGATGACCTGGCGCCGCTCTTCCCGATGGACCTCATCATGCAGGAGGTCACCGGCGAGAGGTACGTCGACATTCCCGGCGGCGTGCTGGACGTCTACCGCCAGTGGCGCCCGTCCCCGCTCTTCCGCGCACACCGGCTCGAGCGGCTCCTCGACACCCCCGCGCGCATCTACTACAAGTACGAGGGAGTCTCACCCGCCGGCTCGCACAAGCCCAACACCTCCGTGCCCCAGGCCTACTACAACAAGAAGGAGGGCACGAAGAAGCTCACGACCGAGACGGGCGCGGGCCAGTGGGGCACCGCCCTCGCGTTCGCCTGCGCGCTCTACGACCTCGAGTGCGAGGTCTGGCAGGTGGGGGCGTCGTACGACGCGAAGCCCTATCGCCGCCTCATGATCGAGACGTTCGGCGCGACCATCCACCGCTCGCCCTCCGACGTCACCGCGATCGGCCGCGAGCTCGCCAAGGACCCGAACAACTGGTCCGGTTCGCTGGGCATCGCCATCTCCGAGGCTGTCGAGGTCGCGGCGACGAATCCCGATACCCGCTATGCCCTCGGGTCCGTGCTGAACCACGTCCTGCTCCACCAGACGATCATCGGCGAGGAGGCGCTGCTCCAGCTGCAGATGGCGGGCGACTCCC
>JAPOJD010000067.1 GCA_029978585.1 Actinomycetota bacterium | reverse complement strand
TGAAGGTGGAGGGCGGGGTCGAGCGCATCGAGGCCAACCTTGCCGACCTCGGGGTCGATGCCCTCGTGGCGATCGGCGGGGAGGACACCCTGGGCGTGGCAACGCAGCTGGCCGAGCATGGCCTGCCCGTGGTGGGCGTTCCCAAGACCATCGACAACGACCTCAACGCCACTGACTACACCTTTGGCTTCGACACCGCGGTCACCATCGCCACGGAGGCGATCGACCGGCTGCACACCACGGCAGAGTCCCACCATCGCGTCCTCGTCATCGAGGTGATGGGCCGGCACGCCGGCTGGATCGCGCTGCACTCGGGCATGGCCGGCGGTGCCAACGTCATCCTCATCCCCGAGGTGCCATTCGACCTGGACCAGGTCTGCGGATGGGTCGAGCAGCGCTTCCAGCAGCAGTACGCCCCCATCATCTGCGTGGCTGAGGGTGCTCTTCCCGCGGATGGCGACCTCATCACCAAGGACGCCACGGTCGATGCCTTCGGCCACGTGAAGCTCTCCGGCATCGGGGACTGGCTGGCGTCGGCGATCGAGGCCCGCACGGGCAAGGAGTCCCGGGCCGCTGTCCTCGGCCATATCCAGCGCGGAGGCACCCCGACGGCATTCGATCGGGTGCTCGCGACCCGGTTCGGATTGCATGCCATCGACGCGGTCAAGGACGGTGATTCCGGCAAGATGGTCGCCCTGCGCGGGACCGACATCGTGCGCGTCCCGCTGGCCGATGCGACGGGCACTCTCAAGACGGTCCCCCTGTCCCGCTACGAGGAGGCCGCGGCCTTCTTCGGATAGGGCGAGCTCGCCCCGTACCCTGGAGCCATGTCCGCCCTGACCTGGCCCGACCTGCCTGCTGCCCAGCAGCCGGTGTGGCCGGACGCGGCCGAGCTCGAGGCGGTCCTCGAAGAACTGCGGGCCCAGCCCCCCCTGGTGTTCGCCGGGGAGTGCGACACCCTGACCGAGCAGCTCGGCCAGGCAGCCCTCGGCAGCGCCTTCGTCCTCACCGGCGGCGACTGCGCCGAGACGTTCGCCGCCAACACGGCCGACTCGATCCGCGCGCGGCTCAAGACGGTCCTGCAGATGTCGATCGTCCTGACGTACGCCGCATCCCTGCCCGTCGTCAAGATGGGCCGCGTTGCGGGCCAGTACTTCAAGCCGCGCTCCAAGCCCTCGGAGACCAGGGATGGCCTCGAACTGCCGAGCTACCTGGGAGATGCCGTCAACTCTCTGGAGTTCGACGCCGATGCGCGTCGCCCCGATCCGCGCCGGATGCTCAAGGCCTACCACGCGTCGGGCGCCGCCATCAACCTCATCCGCGCGTTCACCCAGGGCGGCTACGCCGACCTTCGTCAGGTGCACGCATGGAACCAGGATTTCGTGCGCGAGTCCACGGCGGGCCAGCTGTACGACCGCCTCGCTACCGACATCGACCGGGCCTTGTCCTTCATGCACGCATGCGGTGCCGACCCGGAGGAGTTCAAGCGAGTCGACTTCTACGCCGCTCATGAAGCGCTCGGGCTCGACTACGAGCGGGCACTCACGCGCATTGACTCCCGCACCGGCCTGCCCTACGACGTCTCCGGCCATTTCCTGTGGGTGGGAGAGCGCACCCGGCAGGTGGGAGGCGCGCACGTGCAGTTCGCGTCGACCATCCGCAACCCCATCGGGCTCAAGGTGGGTCCCGCGGCGAGCCCGGACGAGATCCTCGAGATCGTGGAGATCCTCAACCCCGACCGCGTACCGGGCCGGCTGAGCCTCATCACGCGCATGGGAGCGGGGCGGGTGGCGGAGTCGCTCCCGCCGATCGTGCAGAAGGTCGAGGCGAGCGGCAATCCGGTCGTGTGGGTGTGCGACCCGATGCACGGCAACACCTTCGAGGCCAGCAGCGGCCACAAGACCCGCTCCTTCGACGACGTCATCGGCGAGGTCGAGGGCTTCTTCGAGGTGCACCGGCAGCTGGGCACCATCCCCGGCGGCATCCACATCGAACTCACCGGTGACGACGTAACGGAGTGCGTCGGCGGCACCATGGGGATCGCGGAGGACGGCCTCGGCGTCCGGTACGAGACCGCCTGCGATCCGCGCCTCAACCGCGAGCAGTCGCTCGAACTGGCATTCCTCGTTGCGGACATGCTCCTCAAGCGGTAGCTCCTCCTCCGGGTCTCTCCGGGCGAATTGCATGTCCGGTGTCGGCCTGGCCCCGAGCGTGTCGGAGGGGCAGGATGGCCCTGTGAGCGCCTTCTACGCCGTACGCACCACCGGCATCGTGTGCCGCGTCGGTTGCGCGAGCCGGGCCCCGCGTCCGGAGAACGTCGTGTGGTTCGACGACCTCGAGGCAGCGATGGCGTCCGGATTCCGGCCCTGCCGCCGATGCCGGCCCGACGCCGAGCACCCGCAACTCGCCTACCGGGCGGAGGTCGTCACCCGTGCGGTGGGCTATCTGCGCCTTGGACTGTCGGTGAGGGACACGGCCGCGAGACTCCACGTCAGCGAACGGCACCTGCGAAGGCTGATGCGCCAGGAGTTGGGGACCTCGCCACGGTCGGTGATGGCGGCATGAGTTCCCGTCGCTTCGCGCCCCTGGTCCGAACATCGGTGAGGACGCCGTGGCGCCCGGTGGGGATCGTCGCTGATGAGGACGGTGTCGTGGTGGCATCGTGGTTCGGCGAGCCCAGGGAGTCGGATGCCGCGCACATCGATCTCGGCTCGGCTCGCAGGGTCCGTCACATCGACGGCGCGAGCGATGCGATCTCGGCCTGGGTCGACGGCGACATGGACGCCATCCTCGATGTCCCGGTGGACCAGCCGGGCGGCCCCTTCCAGCAGAAGGCGTGGAAGGCCATGCGGCGAGTGCGTGGCGGAACGACGGTGACATACGCCGACCTCGCTCGCATGGCGGGCAACCCCAAGGCGGTGCGCGCGGCCGGGACCGCATGTGCGCTCAACCATGTGGCGCCGTTCGTGCCGTGCCACCGGATCATTCACACGGACGGCACCATCAGCGCTTACGGCTTCGGCCCGGAGCTGAAGGTTCTCCTGCTCGAGCACGAGGGCGCCCTGCTGTGACTGCAGGCGCGGCTAGATCACCGTGATGGTGACGGTGCTGCCGTAGGGCACCTCGGTGCCGCCGCCCGGATCCTGCAGGACGACTTCGTCCAGCGGCGTGACCGGCGGCTCGTTCACGGCGACGACGAAGCCCGCATCCTCCAGCACAAAGACCGCGTCGTCCCGGCTCATCCCGATGACGTCGGGGACCGGAACCGGGGGTGGCCCCTTGGACACCACCAACTCGACCGCACCGCCGACATCGACCTTCGTCCCGGCCGATGGGTTGGTTGAGATGACGTTGCCGAAGGAGTAGTCGCTGGAGAACTCCTCGGTCACGGTCACGACGAGCCCCTCGTCCTCCAACTGCGCCTTGGCCTCGTCCACGGGGGTGCCCGCGAGGTCGGGAACCTTGACCGGCTTGGGGCCCTTGGAGACCACGAGGTTGACCGGGGTGCCCGATTTCAGGCTTTCGCCTACGGGCGGGTCGGTCGCGATCACCTGGCCGACGGGCGCCACCGGGTCGTACTCCTCGCTCACCGATCCGAGCGCGAGATTTGCTGAGGCCAATGCGGCGGACGCCTCGTCGACGGTGAGGCCGATGAGTTCGGGTACGCCGAACCGCTCGGGGCCCAGCGAGATCACGACCGCGACGGCCGACCCGGCGCTGGCTTCGGATCCCGGCTCCGGGTCCGCGGAGATGATGAGGCCCTTGTCGACGGTCTCGCTGTATTCCTCGGACGAAACGGTCAGGGTGAGCTCGACGGCGGCGAGCTCGGCCTCGGCCGCGGCGCGGTCAAGCCCGAGGATCCCGGGAACGGCGACGGTCTTGCCGGGACCAGCCGCGAGGTACCACCCGGCCGCCGCTGCACCCGCGACCACGAGAAGGAGCAGGATGATGGCGACCGCCCAGCCCCGCCCGCGGCGTCGGCGGCGAGGTGCCGCACGCGACACCGGGGGCGTCGGCGGCTGCGACGCGGTCGAGGAGGGCGCCGGGCTGGCGGTGGCGGCGGGCAGGAGCCCGGCGGGCACGACCAGTGTGTCGGTGGGGCCTGGCGCGAGCGGTCGCGGCGGCGGGAGTTCGCGCCGCACGCGGCGTACGTCGGCGAGGAAACTGCGGGCGTCGGGATAGCGCAGGTCCGGGTCGCGACGCGTTGCCCTCGCCACGAGCGCATCGACGTCCGGGGGGAGCCCGGGGCGCAGGGACGACGGTGGCGGGACATCGCTGTTGACGTGCTGATACGCGACGCTGAGGGGGTTCTCGGCGGCGAAGGGCACCTGGCCGGTGACCATCTCGAACAGGCAGATCCCCGCGCCGTAGACGTCGGAGCGCCCGTCCGCGACACCGCGCTCCACGTGCTCGGGGGAGAGGTACGCGACGGTCCCGATGAGCATCCCCTGGGTCGCGGAGGTGACGTTGGTGACCGCGCGCGCCAGCCCGAAGTCGGTGACCTTCACGCGCCCGTCGTCGGAGATGAGGATGTTCTCCGGCTTGACATCGCGGTGCACGAACCCCGCATCGTGCGCGGCGCCCAGGGCTTCCAGGACCGGGTCGAGGACAGTGAGCGCCTGCTCGGGGGTGAGGGGGCCGTGCTCGCGGAGGACGTCGCGCAGGGTCTGGCCGGGGACGTACTCCATCGCCAGGTAGGGGATGCCGTCGGTCTCGCCCTGGTCGTAGACGGCGACGACGTGCGGGTGCGTGAGCTGGGCCGCCGCCCGGGCCTCGCGGCGGAAGCGGCTCACGAAGTCCGGATCCTCGGCGAGGGCGGGGTTCATCACCTTGAGCGCCACGGTGCGGTCCAGGCGGGTGTCGAGCGCCTCGTAGACGGTGGCCATCCCGCCGCGGGCCAGGCGGCTCATGATGCGGTAGCGGCCGTCCACCACGGTCCCGATGAGCGCGTCGTTGGCACCCCCCGACGAGGAGGTGGGCAGGGGCTGGGTGGACGCGTCCATCGTCCTTCGAGTCTAGGTGGCACGGCCCGATGAGGCGGGGATGAGCAGGTCCGGCGTGGCAGCCCCTGGGGAACGTGGGCAGGATGGGATGCATGAGTCGTCGGGCCGAGATCGCCATGTCGCCGGACGAGGTGCGCGAGTTCCTCGCCACGTCTCGCACGATGATCCTCACCACCATCGGGCCCGACGGGGTCCCGGATCCGGTGGGCATGTGGTTCCTGCTCGACGGAGAGGACATCTGGATGCGCACCTATGCGAAGTCCCAGAAGGTGGCCAATCTGCGCCGGGATCCTCGAGTCGCCGTCCTGGTGGAGGATGGCGACCGCTATGCCGAACTGCGCGGAGTGCAGATCTCCGGGCGCGTCGAGCTCGACGACGATCTCGACCGCATCTGCGACATCGCCGCGGGCCTCCTGGTGAAGTACGAGGGCCTCGCCGAGCAGGACGTCCCCGCGGTGCGCGAGGCTTACCGCGCATCCGCGGCGGCGAAGCAGGTGGCCATCAGGCTTGTGCCCGAGCGGGTCGTCTCCTGGGACCACCGCAAGCTGGTGCCCTGATGCGCCAGTTCACGTACCTCGCCGTCCTCGCGTTCATCTTCCTGGGGTCGGCCTGGCTGGAGGTGGCGCTGCGCACCCGCGTCTTCCGGCGCTGGAAGCGGCTGCTGCTGTCGCTGTCGGTGCCGGTTCTCATCTTCGTGGTCTGGGACATGTGGGCGATCGCCTCGGGGCACTGGTCGATCGACCCCGAGAGCACGATCGGCATCGTGCTCTTCGGCATCCTGCCGGTGGAGGAGCTCATCTTCTTCCTCGTAGTTCCCACGGCCGCCATCTTGAGCCTGGAGGCGGTCCGCGCGGTGAAGGGATGGCCGCTGGGAGACGAGGAGGCCTCGTCACCGTGACCTACACCCAGATCGGCATCCTCATGGTGGCTGGTGCCGTCCTCGCCGACCTCCTGGTCCTGCGCACCCGCCTGGTCACGCGCCGCGGATTCTGGGTCGCCTACGCGATCGTGCTGTTCTTCCAGCTCCTCACCAACGGCGTCCTCACCGCGCTGCACGTCTTCCGATACGCCGACGCGGTCATCGTGGGCAGCCAGCCTGCCTCCGACGGGCCGCCGCCCTTCTTCGGTGAGGGCCGCATCGTGTTCCAGCCATTCGAGGACCTGCTGATGGGCTTCTCGCTATGCCTTCTCGCGATGGCGCTGTGGGTCTTCTGGGGACGGCGAGGCGTGCAGCGCACGCCGTTGTCGGGACCGCCGCTGTGGCGGACCTGGCGTCGTACGTCGTCAGGAGCCGACGCGGAGACCTCACGCGACACTGCGCCGACGCGCACGCCGGGCACGGACCCAGGCGGGGCCAGCCACGGCGAGGCGTCGGCGTAGCGGCACCTTCGCGCGCCGCTCGAAGACCTCGAAGTCGTTGCGCTCGACCTCATCGACGATGCCGCAGTACAGGACGCGGGCCGCGTCGATGCAAGGCTGCGAGTCGGGGGACAGGAGCGCGATCCCGGGCCTCGACCGCTCCTCGAGCATGCGCACCCGGGCCACCTGCTCGGCCAGCGCCGCGCGGACCTGCGGCGTGACAAGGCGGCGCTCCAGCGTCGCGCGGTCGACGCCGTGCCGGGCGAGCTCGTCGAGGGGGAGGTAGACGCGCCCGCGGTCGAGGTCCTCCCCGACATCGCGGATGAAGTTGGCCAGCTGGAATGACACCCCCAGGTCCATCGCCCGCGGGTACGCCTCCGGTGAGGAAGGCTCCAGGATGGGGACCATCTGCAGTCCGATGACGGCGGCCGAGCCGTAGACGTACTCGAAGAGCGCCTCGTAGTCCTCGTACTCGGTCACGGTGAGGTCCATCCGCATGGAGTGCAGGAAGGCCTCGAAGTGCTCGAGGGGGATGTCCCAGGTGAGCACGGTGTCGACGAGGGCGCGGCCCACGGGGTCGTGCGAGCGGCCGCGGCGCAGGTCGGCCAGGATGTCGTCGCCCCAGCGACCCAGCCATTCCGCCTTCTCCGCGTCGGTGAGAGTGGAGGACAGGTCGTCGACGATCTCGTCGGCGTAGCGGGCGAAGCCGTAGAGCGCGTGGACGTAGGGCCGCTTCTCCGGCGGGAGGAGGAGGGTGGCGAGATAGTACGTCTTGCCGTGCTGGGCATTGAGGCGCTTGCACCGCTCGTACGACGCCCGCACCGAGGCATCGCGTATGCCGGCTGCGTCGAGCTCCTTCACGATGGCCTCCCGGGATCCGTGTCACGCGGTCCCCGGAAGACTGCCTGCTCAGCGCGAGACTCGTCGACCGGGGTCGTGGGGAGGAGGCCGTGCGACAAAGCGCTGCCGAGCATGAGGCGGCGTTCGCGCGGGCTCACCAGGAGCACTAGGGCGACGATGGCGAAGGCGGCGACGATGGCCAGGGCGTCGCTCAACTCGAAGAGGTTGTCCTGCGTCGAACTGGACTCGGCCATCGCGTGAACCGAGAACCCCGCGACCAGGATGATGATCCAGCGCAGTTGCGTCGGGCTGAGCCCCGTGGCGGCGAAGAGGGGGAGGAACCACAGCAGGTACCACGGCTGGATGACGGGGCCGAGCACCACCACGGCGGTGAACGCGAGGGCTGCTCCGCGCGTCGGGCTGCGGCCTTCGGGCCGCAGCACCAACCAGGCGACCGCGGCCACTCCGAGGAGGGTTCCGATGAGGCGTACGACGGTGACGGCGATATCGCCGTTCTCCGCGAACCCGAGTGCCTCGATCGCCGCGCCGGAGAGCATCCCGAGCGCGGTGGCCGGTGATAGCCACGTGCGCACCTCGCCTGGCGTGGTGAGGGCACCGATCCAGCCCCAGCCCAGCCCCGCGACAATGCTGATCGCGACGAATACTGCGCCGGCGACGACGGCCGTCAGCACCCAGGCACCGATGCGACGGCCCCAGCCGGACCGCAGCCCGGCCCACGAGAGCCCGACGAAGGGCAGCGCGAGGAAAGCGATGGGCTTGATCGCCGCCCCGAGCGAGATCACGGCGGCGCCCCAGGCGGCTCGCCTCTCGGCGGCCAGGCACAGCCCCATGGCGATGAGGCCTGCCATGAGCGCGTCGTTGTGCGCGCCCGCGACGAAGTGCATGACGACGAGGGGGTTCAGGACGCCGAGCCACAGCGCGCGCCCGGGATCGATCCCGTGGAGGAAGGCCAGCCGGGGAACGTAGACGGCGAGGAGGACGACCCCGATGAGCGCGATGAGCCGGAACACCAGCGCCGCCAAGGCCGGCTGGTCGACCGCGAAGTTGGCGACGCCCCGGGAGAACAGCAGGAAGAGCGGGCCGTACGGCGTGGGGGTCTCGCCCCACATCGGGTCCACCCCGTCCTGGAACCATCCGGGCACGTCGGCGACGCCGGTGCTGTAGGGGTCCTGCCCGAGTTCCATGACGCGGCCCTGCGCGTAGTAGGAGTACACGTCGCGACTGAACAGCGGCGGGGAGACGAGCAGCGGCAGGCACCAGGCGGCGAGGATGGCGGACATCGTCGCCGGATTGAGCGTGATGGCAGAGGCCTGATCATCGGGGGCACCGCTGATCTGATCGGCGAACAGGTCGTGCCCGAGGACGAGCCAGGCTTGGAGAAGCAATGCCACGCCCACGAACACGATGGCCCGCGACAGCAACTGCCCCGCGGGGGTGCCGCGAAGCATCTCCACGTAGACGATATCGAGCAGGCCCGTGCGCAGGGGCAGCCAGCCGACGCCGAAGGCGCCGACGGTGAGGAGCAGGGAGCCGGCGAAGCCCGGCAGGCCGTAGCGGCCCAGCGCGCGGACGTCGAGGCTCCACGAGGTCACCGGGCCAGGGTACGGCCCGGCGTGATCAGCGAAGCGCGCGCGAGCGGTACAGCGGGTCGCGGCCCACGATGCGCTCGGCGGCCAGCCGCCCGGACACGAGCACCATGGGGACGCCGACCCCCGGCTGCGTGCCCGAGCCGGTGAAGACGACGTTCTCGCCCCACAGGTTGCCGGGGCGGAAGGGGCCCGTCTGCAGGAAGGAATGCGCGGCGGCGAACGGTGCACCGCGCTCCATGCCGCGTCGCTCCCAGTCCAGGGGCGTCGTGGTCGCCTCGACCTCGATGGCGTCTCCGAACCCGCGGTAACCGCGCTCCTCGAGAACTCGCACGACCTCGTCGCGGTACCGCGGGCCCTCGGACTCCCAGTCGATCCCCGCATCGAGGTTCGGCGTGGGGAACAGGACGTAGTAGACCTCGCCGCCCTCCGGCGCCAGATCGGGGTCCGAGTGAGAGGGATTCGTCACGAGCAGGCTGGGGTCGCTCATGAGCCGCTGCTCGTCGATGAGCTCGCGGAACACGCCCCTCCAGGAACGGCCGAAGTGGATGTTGTGGTGGGCGATCTTGGAGTACGTCGCCTGCGAGCCGGCGAGGAGAAGGAAGCACGACGGGGAGTAGCGCAGCCTGCGGACGCTCCACGGGGTGCGACCCAGCAGGTCCCGGTAGGCGACCGGCAGGTCCGGGTTGAGGACCACCGCGTCGGCCTCGATGCGCTCGCCTGCCGCCGTGTGCACCGCGACAGCGCGGTTGCCGCGCGTCTCGACCCGGGTGACCGTGGTGCCGTAGTGGATCTGCACCCCATGCTTCTGCGCAGCCGCGGCCATGGCCTGGGGCACGGCGTGCATGCCGCCCTTGGGGAAGAAGACACCGGCAACGGAGTCCATGTAGGCGATGACGGCGTAGATCGCGAGGGCGTCGTACGGCGAGAGACCGGCGTACATCGCCTGGAATGAGAAGACGCGCTCGGTCCTGGGGTCGCGGAGGTACTGGCGGACCTTGGGCGCGAGCTTGCGGAACCCGCCGAGAGCGGCCAGCCGCGCCAGGTTCGGAGTGAGCAGGTCGAAGGGGGAGTCGATGTTGCGGTCGATGAAGTCGGTCATCTCGTACTTGTAGAGCTGGGAGACGAAGTCGACGTACTTCAGGTAGCCGGCCGCCTCCTCGGGACCGATGACCCGGCGGATCTCCTCGGCCATCTCGCCGACGTCAGCGCGCACGTCGAGCTGGGACCCGTCGGGGTAGAACGCGCGGTACAGCGGATCGACGGGCATGAGCTCGAGCCAGTCGCCCATCTCCTCGCCGACGCAGTCGAAGGCATCGGCGATGAGGTCGGGCATGGTCAGGACGGTGGGGCCCGTGTCGACGTGGTACGCGCCGGAACTTCCCTCCAGGACGAGGCGGCCGGCGCGGCCGCCTGGGACGTCCTCGCGCTCGAGGACGACCACCTCGCGGCCGGCACCGGCGAGGCGAAGGGCTGCTGACAGCCCGGCGAGGCCAGCGCCGACGACGACGACGCGGTCCGTGGGTCCGCTGACGGTGCGGGCCATCACACACTCCTCCGGGTGGCGGCGTACGCGAGTCCGGTGAGCACCTCGCGGGCCGGCGCGACGAGTTCGACCCGTGACAGCGCATCGAGTGACCGGTCGGTGAGCTCGCTGATGAGGGCCTCGGCCTCGGCGAGCGCGCCCGTGTCCGCGATGACGCCGCGCAGGGCCTCGACCCCGGCCGCGTCCAGGCCGGGATCACCGAGGTGGCGGCGGAGCTCGGCGGCTTGCGCGGGCGTCGCCCGGCCCATCGCGGCGGCGATGAGCACGGTGCGCTTGCCCTCGCGCAGGTCATCGCCGGCAGGCTTGCCGGTCTCCTCGGGATCGCCGAAGACGCCGAGGATGTCATCGCGCAGCTGGAAGGCTTCGCCGAGCGGAAGCCCGTAACCGGTGTACGCCTCCATGACGTCCGGTGCCGCCCCGGCGAGTGCAGCGCCGAGGTGGAGCGGGCGCTCGATGGTGTACTTCGCGGACTTGTACCTGACGACGAGCATGGCGCGCTCGACCGAGCCGCCGCCGCGTGCCTGCTCGAGTAGATCGAGGTACTGCCCGGCCATGAGCTCCGTGCGCATCTCGTCGTAGACAGCCTTGGCGCGACGCAGGTCGGCGTCGGGCAGACCGCAGGTTAGCAGCATCTCGTCTGCCCACGACAGGCACAGGTCGCCGAGCAGGATGGCCGCACCAGTGCCGAATGCCTCCGG
>JAPOJD010000130.1 GCA_029978585.1 Actinomycetota bacterium | reverse complement strand
TCCGCACGGCGCCGTTCGAGCGGTTGACGCAGGCCGTGGTCTCGGAGGATCGGCCACCCGTGGCATCGATGCTCATGCCACTGGCCGTCGCCACGCCGAGGAATAGGGCCACGAGCGCTAAGACGAGACCGGCTGCGAATCCTCTCTGCACGACTGCCTTCCTGCCCGCAATGCCTTTACTGATCGAGCCTGACGGCATCCCGTGCGCTAAGTAGGGCCAACCCGGTCAACAGGCGGTCTGACCGAGGGCAGCGAGGCCGTGGAATCCTGTCCCCGTGGGCGCCCTGGATCCGGGCGAGACGCTTCGTCTCCTCCTCATCGACCTGGTCATCCTGGCCGCCCTCGCGCTCCTCATCGGCTTCGTGGCACCGCGGTGCCCGAACAGGTGGTTCTCCCGCGACGTCGGACCCCTGCATCTGACCCGCTGGGATCGGGTGGCCCTCTACCGGCGCTTGGGAATCCGCTGGTTTGCCAAGTGGCTGCCCGAGGGCGGGTCCTGGATGGGAGGCGAGAGCAAGTCGAACCTCTTCGGCTTCGACGCGGACAGCCTGCGCGCGTACCTCATCGAGGTGCGCCGCGGGGAGTGGGTGCACTTCCTGTCGGCGTTCACCTTCCTCGTGATCGTGCCGTTCAACCCGTGGCAGTTGATCCTCCTGTGGTTCCTCATTGTCGGGGTCGGCAACACGGTCTTCTTCCTCGTCCTGCGCTACAACCAGGTTCGGATCACTTCTCTCCTCGCGCGCATGACCCGGTAACCTTCAGCGGCGAAGGGAGCGACATGGACTACGGGGTCACCTCGATGACGGCACCACTGCGCCGTGTGGCGGTCCGCCCTCCGGCACGGGCATGCGACTTCGCCAGCGCTCACTGGGGCCAGCCCCTCGACGTGGATCTTCTCCTTGATCAGCACGCGGAGTTCGCCCGCCTGCTCCAGCGCCTCGGCGCCGATGTCGTCGAACTGCCGGCCCTGGAGGGCCTCCCCGACTCGTGCTTCGTCTACGACCCGGTGTTCGTGGTCGCCGATGGGGCCATCGCCCTGCGCTCGGCCAAGGCAGCTCGCGTCGGCGAGGGAGAGCGCCTGGCTGCGGACCTCGCGCAGGCGGGTGTTCCCACGATCGCCCAGCTGGCGGGGGATGCGACCGCGGATGGCGGCGACATGTTCTGGTTCGACGACACGACCCTCGCGGTGGGCCGTTCCTACCGCACCAATGCGGCGGCGGTCGCGCAACTCGAGGAGATCCTGCGACCGCGGGGCATCCGCGTTGCGGTATACGACGTCCCGCATGACCAGGGTCCCGAATGGTGCCTGCACCTGATGTCAGTCGTATCTCCGGTGCGTGATGATCTCGCGGTGGTCTACGAACGCCTCGCACCAGTGGCGATGCTGCAGGACCTGCGGCGCCGCGGGGTCGAGTTGGTCGCGGTACCCGAGGAGGACTGGCTGACGCTTGGCGGGAATGTCCTAGCAGTCGCTCCGGGCGTCGCGGTGATCGCGTCGGGCAACGACGCGACTGCCGAACTCCTCGCTGCGCGAGGTTGCGACGTGCACGTCTACGAGGCCAGCGAGATCACCAAGGGCGAAGGAGGGCCAACCTGCCTCACGCGCCCGATCCTGAGGCGCTCCTGAGCAAGTCAGTCCGTCTGCATCTGCCAGGCGCGCGCGCCGCCGACGAGAGCAGCGGCATTCGGGACGATGATGGTGTCGTCCCCGAGCTTGGCGACTTGCGACGGGGTGATGTGACGGGAGTTCCCGCCGCCGATGTAGAGGCGGTCCCACAGGAACATCGGGCGCAGGCCGTCTATGCATCGCACCACGCGCCGCGACCAGAGACTGTCGCCCAGTCGGCGCCGTTCGTGCTCTCCGATGTAGGTGTCGTAGGACAGCCCCCAGCGCACGGGGGCCTGCGAGAGTTCCAGGTGCGGGGCCATGCGGCCTCCGTCGAATAGGGCGCATCCCAGTCCGGTGCCGAGAGTGAGGACGAGTTCGAGACCCTTGCCCGCGACGACTCCTGCCCCGTGGACCTCGGCGTCGTTGAGTACGAGAACCGGGATGCCGAGGGCCTCACGCAGGGCCTCGCGCGCATCGAACCCGTTCCACTGCGCCATGAGCGCGGGATCGACTCGGGTTCGGGGGCCGCGGACGGTGACGTAGTGGGGGGTCGACACGACCACGCCATGGCGGATCATGCCCGGCATGCCAACCGTGGCCCGCATGGCGTGCGGGAGGCGACCGGCGAGCTCGGCCAGCGTGGCTAGGAACAGGTCCGTCGACAGCGGATAGGGGGTGGGCACGCGGATGGGCTGCGCTCGCATCGTGCCCGCCTCATCGAGGACGGTGCCCTTGATTCCGCCGCCTCCGCAGTCGATGACGAGAGTCGGCTCTTCGGGGTCTTCTGGGCTCACGCGACAGCAGTGTGCCCTGTCATGGCCGGACCCGGTAGCCTAACCCGGTCGAAATCGACACGGAGGCGTCGCCTAGTCCGGTCTATGGCGCCCGCCTGCTAAGCGGGTTTGGGGCTAAAACCCCATCGAGGGTTCAAATCCCTCCGCCTCCGCCATGCGGTGCCCCCAGGGCATCGCGACCGCGCGCGGTCACGGCCACAGCGTCGTGGCGGCCTACTCAGCCGACGATGAGGGACGTGCCGTCCTTGCGGAGAGGCAGTCTCTCCAGTGGGCCGTAGGCGGGGCCGCTCTCGACGGAGCCGTTGCGGCGGAAGCGCGAACGGTGGCCCTGACTCGTGTCGCTGCAGGCGAAGCCCTTGCCGGAAGGGTTCACTGGTGCCCCCTGGTGCGTGCACACCAGGACGAGGGCGCGATACGTCGACCTCGACACTCGCACCACGGCCGTGCGTTCGCCCCGCACGTCGATGACTACCACGGCGCCAACCCTGGAGAGCTGGGACAGGGGCACCTTCACACGGCCGTCGGGCAGGGTCTCCGCCGACGGGAGCATCCGGGCTTGGGCCTGGCCCTGCGTGAGCCCGCTGGCGAGGACGGCGAGGCCGCACAGGGCAGCGGCACTGCCGAGCGCCTCACGACGGGTGAGGTGGCGGGCCGTGGAGTCGGTGGTCATGTGGGGAGTCTGGCGCAGGCCCGCGCACGTCGCATCCCGTGCGGGATTTCACAGGGCGCGCCCGAAGGGATTCGAACCCCTAACCTTCTGATCCGTAGTCAGATGCTCTATCCGTTGAGCTACGGGCGCCTTGCGGGTGGCGAGTCTAACCTGACAATCCTCGTCCGATGTCGCAGGGCCCGAGCGCATCGTGGGGCGCGATCGACGGCACGGCGTCCTCAGGACGTGGAGCCGCTGGGCGGGGTCCACGTCTTGGACAGCACCCGGTGGACCATGGGCACGAAGGTCTCCAGGGGCTCGTTGGGGTAGTCGGGGTCGAAGGACACCTCGTCGTAGAGAGAGCAGAACTCCGCGGTCCGGTCGAAGTAGGGACTGTCGCGATAGATGTCACGGCCGTTGGGGTCGATGCCGACGTGGCTGCCGTAGTAGTACGTCTGGAAGAGCGGATGGTGCTCCAGCGTCCAGTAGTTGGCCTCGCTGAGGAACGGCTTCATGATGGCGGCGATCACCTCGCCGTGGTTGAGCGGCCCCAGCGTCTCGCCGATGTCGTGCAGGAGCGCCATCACGACGTACTCCTCGTCGCGTCCGTCCCGCAGCGCCCTGGTAGCGGCCTGGATGCTGTGCGTACGGCGGTCGACCGGGTAGGCCTCGTCTCCGCCGAGGTCATCGAGCAGTCGCAGCAGCAGGTCGGGCAGTGCTGCGAGGTTCTCTTCATGGACGTGCCGGAGGATGGCGAAGTCCTCCGTCGTCATGTCGTCCATGCGATGGAATTGCATCTTCTCGTCACTCACGCGCGCAGGGTAGCAGGGGACTTGCGCCATCCCCCTATTGTTTTCGCCATGGGAGTAGGGATCCGGATCGACATCGCGCGTGCGGACATCGACGGCGATGCCGCCGTGGCCGCGGCGGGCGCATTTGCGCGAGGCCGTGGCGCAGGGGAGGAGGCCTCTCGCGAGGTGTCCGAGGCCTTGGCGTCCATGATCGAGTGGGTGCTCTCCACCGCCTACGACGACCGCCCGGGACAGGTCAAGGCCACCGTTCGCGTGGAGGAGGATGGCGTCCACCTCGAGACGCGGGACGTGGGCCGACCCCTCGCCGGCTTCGGAGGCCCCGACGATCCGCCACCGCACGAGCTCACGGCGTTGAACACCAGGGTCCGCGACCTGCGCCTGCGCAACCTCGGCAGCGGCGGGAAGCGACTCGCGTGCTGGATCCCGTGTCCCGGCCTGCGGGTGGCCGAGGACGTGCAGGCCGAGGAGCAGGTGGAGTTCGATCCCGCAGCCCTGGAGTTTCGCGTGGCGACCGCCGACGACGCGGTCGAGGTGGGAGCCCTCATGCACGCGAACTACGGACTCGACTACGTGCATGAGGAGTTCTACGACCCGGAGCGGCTCGTCGCGACGTGGCATGCCGGCCGCATGCACTCGGTCGTGGGCCTGGACGGCGACCGCGTCGTGGTACACGCCGCGCTCCTTCGCGACCCGCACGGGGAGTGCCTCGAGGCAGGAGCCCTTCTGGTCGATCCTGCCTACCGGGGGCAGGGGGTCGCACTACACGCCAACCTGGCGCTCTTCGAGACCTTCCCGAACCTCGATACTCCCGCCATCCTGGCGATGCTCACCACGCAACACACCCACTCTCAGTCGACGGCCCTGCGCTCCGGATTCATTCCCACCGGGCTGCTCCTCGGCATATCGCCGGTCGGGACCGACGGACGCGAAGGCCAGTTCGCCTTCCTCTGCGCTCACCTTCCCCTGCAACGCCGCGACCGCCCGGTCTCCCTGCCCAGCCGGTACGAGCCGGTCGTGCGGGACATCTACCGGCAGTTGGACCAGCGCCTCATCGAGCCGGACGTGGAGCGCGCACTGGGTGAGATTGGATCCTCGCCGAGCATCGAGTTCACGATCGGCTCCGAGCGCAGTCCGGGATCCATCGTCGTGCGTCGATGGTCACCCGAGCTGCGAGGCGAGCTGCTGGATGCCATGCGCGACGTCGTTCGAGGCCCGGCGCCGATGAACTACACCCGGCTCGACCTCCACACGCTCACGGTCGAGCAGCTCGATGAGATCGTGGACATGCTGCGCGTCTACGACCACTTCGCGTGTGCGCTAGTCCCCTTCGGCGAGTACGGGCACGACTATCTGCAACTGCAGGCAATCCTGTCCGGGGACGTAGACCTGGACGACATGGCCCTGGCCACGGACGAGGCCATGCGACTGCGTCACCTGATCTACGCCGACCACGACCAACTGAGCCGGCGGGTGGACCTCGACGCCTGAGGGGTCAGGCGGAGCAGGCCATGTCGCTGCCGCAGCACAGCGGCGACTTGATATTGCCGTGGCCCTCGGGGCACTCGGCAATGCGCACCTCGGCGCCGCTGTCGAGAACGATGACGTCGTCCCGCAGATCGGCGCCGCAGTGCCCACAGGTGGTGTTGACGGACATATCGCATGAGGGACAGGTGTAAACGGCCATGGAGGGAGGCTAGCCCCTTCCCGAAGGAACGCATTCCGGTCGCCCGGCATCCGCGCTCCGAGCCCGCGCGCGAGTGATCGGCGGACATGTACGGGTCATGTCCCATGACACCCGTGTGGTTCGTTGTCACCCGTCTCACGGGTCACGATGGTGTGCCTAGGTCCCAGTCGATCGGCGCACGGAAGGAGGCGGCCATGGAGGGGGCTGGCCACGCGGAAACAATCCAACTACTCAAGATGCGACCAACAATGGACCAGGTTGCCGAGCACGTCACGCTCGCCGCCCTGAGAGGCTTCCGGGCCCGGTCCTGCGCGATCGTCGCCATTGACGCGGGCGCCCGCCTGCGGCTGGTGGGGTCCTTCGGGCTATCCGGCCCGGAGCGCGGCCGGTACTCCCGCCTGTCCGTCTGGGACGACGACCAGCTGTGCGGGGCGATCCTGGAGGGAACCTGCCGCAGGTCCCACGGCGCAAGCGGAGCGACGAGTCAATCCGCTGTCGCCGTGCCCGTC
>JAPOJD010000144.1 GCA_029978585.1 Actinomycetota bacterium | reverse complement strand
CTCGACCGGGGAGAAGTTCCAGCCGGTGACGGTCAACAACTCCGGATCGGCCGGATTCTTCGACATGTTCCAGGCGACGGCATTCTCGACGAATACCTACTTCGTGAGCCTGGCCGAGCGATTCGGCCTGTGCCGCCAGGCTGAGATCGCCGAATCGATGGGCGTCAAGCTCGCCACCGGGGATCCTCTGCTTCGCGTGCCGACGTTCTCCCTCGGCACCATGGAGGTGTCGCCGCTGTCCATGGCGAATGCATACGCCACGTTCGCAAATCACGGGACGTACTGCAAGCCCCGCGTGGTGCTCGAGATCACCGATCGATACGGCGAGCAGGTCGACGTCCCCGACCCGCGTTGCCGGGAGGTCATCACACGCGAGGTTGCCGACACGGTGACGGCCGTGCTCACGAATGTCATCGACGGGCCCTTCGACGGCCGTACTGGCTCGGCGATGTCGCTCACGGACCGGCCCGCTGCTGGCAAGACCGGCAGCACGAACGACAACGCGGCGATCTGGTTCGCCGGATTCACCCCCCAGCTGGCGGCGGCCGTGTGGGTGGGCGATCCGCGCGGCGGGTTCAAGTACCCGATGACCGACGTCACCATCAACGGCACCTACTACTCCTACGTCACCGGCGGCCAAATCCCCGGTCCCATCTGGCGTGAGGCCATGACCGCGGCGCTCGCCAATGTCGTTCCCACCGCCTTCGACCTGATGACCCCGTTTGGGATCGGTCCGGTCCGCGGCGTCGGCCCCTCGCCCGTGTATACGCCCCAGGGCTCCTGGGACCAGCCGGCTCCGGAGGAGGACAAGGACCAGAAGGACGAGGAGAACGGGAACGACAACGGCAATGACAACGGGAACGGCAACGACAACGGCGGCGGCAACGACAACGGGAACGGCGGAGGTGGCAACGGCGGGGGCAACGGTGACGGCGGCGGCCTTCCCTTCCCCAGCCCCCCGCCTGAGCCCGAGCCCGAGCCGACACCCGAGCCCGAGCCCACGACCGAGCCCGAGCCGCCGCCAGAGCCCTCGCCGGCACCCGAGCCGGAGCCCGAGCCTGAGCCCAGTTAGGCCGGCAGTGCCCTAGGAGCCGCGGCTAGGAGCCCAGCGCCGCCCGCACACGGGCAGCCACCGCGGCGCCATCAGCGCGTCCGCGCGTGAGGGGCTGCAGGATCTTCATCACCGAGCCCATCGCCGCCGGCCCCGTCTGTCCCGACTCTGCTGCCTGGCGGACCGCGTCGTCCACCATGGCGTCGAGTTCGGCGTCGGTGAGCTGCTGGGGCAGGTAGCGCTCGAGCACCCCCAGTTCGGCGCGTTCGCGGGCCGCCCTCTCGGGTGCTCCTGCATCGTCATAGGACTGGGCCGCCTCCCGGCGCTTCTTCGCCTCACCGGCGAGGACGCTCACGACCTCGTCATCGCTGAGCTGACGCGCCTGCTTGCCCGACACCTCGGCATTGGTCACCGCCGCCAGCGCCATGCGCAGTGTGGCCTTGGTGAGCTCGTCCTCCGACTTCATGGCCGAGGTGAGGTCCGACTGCATCTGCTCCTTGAGGCTGGTCATGGCTCCATGGTGACAGGAGCTAGAGCGCCGCCGCATGCGACACTGGCCAGGTGCCCAGTCCCCGCGCAATAGCCCTCGGTGCTGCGGCCGTGGGAGCGATCGCGGGGATCGCATACGCACGGGCAGAGGCCGCGTCGTACCGACTGCGGCGCGTGAACGTCCCTGCCCCCTCAGCCGGTGGGAGCCTGCGCATCCTCCACCTCTCGGACCTGCACATGACCCCGCGGCGCCGGCGCCTGCGGGACTGGGTCTCCGGCCTTGCCTCTCTTGCACCCGACTATGTCGTGGTCACCGGGGACTTCCTCGCCCACCCCGACGCGATCCGCCCTGCTCTCGAAGCGCTCGGGCCCCTGCGCGATGCGCCGGGCGCCTTCGTCCTGGGCAGCAATGACTACTTTGCCCCGCGCCCGATCAATCCCCTGCAGTACTTCGCAGGTCCGTCCGATGTCGATCCCCGGCGTCGGGAACTCCCGTGGCCTGACCTGGTCGCCCCTCTCGAGGAGTCCGGATGGGCACACCTCGCCAACACCGACACGTCGGTCGTCGTGCGGGGCATGAGCCTGCATGTCCGGGGAGTGGACGATCCCCATATCGGTCGCGATGACTATGCACCGGTCGCCGGCCGGGCCGAGGCCGATCTCACCCTGGGCATCGCGCACGCCCCCTACCTGCGCGTCATCAACGCCATGGCCGCCGACGGCGTCGACGTCATGCTGGCGGGACACACCCATGGCGGGCAGGTTCGGGTGCCGGGAGTGGGCGCGCTCGTGACCAACTGCGACCTTCCCCCGTCACGCGCACGGGGGATGTCGTCGTACCCACGGCCCACCCTGCGGACCCCGGTCGGCGCCGCGTCCGACCGGCAGATGTGGCTGCATGTCTCCGCCGGCCTGGGTACGTCGCCGTACGCGCCGCTGCGATTCGCGTGCCCACCCGAGGCCACTCTCATCACGGTCGGCGGCTAGACTCGCCTGGCTCGCCGCGAGGCGTGCGGGGTGTGGCGCAGCTTGGTAGCGCGCTTCGTTCGGGACGAAGAGGCCGTGGGTTCAAATCCCGCCACTCAACGAGAAAGACTCAACGAGAAAGCAGGAGTTCGGCGATCTGGACCGCGTTGAGGGCCGCGCCCTTGCGGAGGTTGTCGTTGCTCACGAACATCGCCAGGCCTCGACCGACCGGCGCACCCTCATCGGGTCGGATACGACCCACGAATGACGGGTCGGCGCCGGCGGCCTGGAGCGGGGTGGGCACATCGGTGACGACGACGCCATCAGCGGTCGAGAGGATCTCGGTCGCACGCTCCGCCGAGAGCGGGCGGGCAAACTCGGCGTTGATCGCCAGCGAGTGACCCGTGAATACGGGCACTCGCACGCAGGTGCCCGAGACGAGCAGGTCGGGGATGCCGAGGATCTTGCGGCTCTCGTTGCGGAGTTTCTTCTCCTCATCGGTCTCACCCAGGCCGTCGTCGACGATGGAGCCCGCGATGGGAACGACGTCGAAAGCGATCGTGCGCACATACTTCTTCGGCTCGGGGAAGGCCACGGATGAGCCGTCGTGCACGAGCGTCGTGACATCGGAATCGATGACCGCGCGAATCTGCGAGTCAAGTTCCTCTACGCCCGCAAGCCCGCTGCCGGAGACCGCTTGGAACGTGCTGACGACGAGCCTGCGCAGGCCGGCTTCCTGATGCAGCGGCATGAGCACCGGCATCGCGGCCATGGTCGTGCAGTTCGGATTGGCGATGATGCCCTTGCGCATCTCGGCGATAGCGCCCGGATTGACCTCCGACACGATGAGCGGGACGTCGGGGTCCATGCGCCAGGCGGAGGAGTTGTCGATCACGGTTGCACCGGCCTCGGCGAAGCGTGGCGCATGCTCCTTGGACGTGGCGCCGCCCGCGGAGAAGAGGGCGATATCGATCCCCGACAGGTCGGCCGTGGCGATGTCCTCGACCACCACTTCAGATCCCTTCCAGGGCAGGGTCGATCCTGCCGAGCGGGCCGATGCGATGTAGCGGATCCGGCCCACCGGGAAGTCACGCTCTTCCAGGAGGCGCCGCATGACGCCGCCGACCTGGCCGGTGGCACCGACGACAGCAACCGTCTTGGCGTCCATCAGCGGCCCGTCCCCGCGTACACGACGGCCTCGCCGTCGGCGTCCAGTCCGAAGGCCGTGTGCAGGGCCTGGACCGCAGGTGTCGCGAGCTCCGCGCGCGTGACGATGGAGATCCGAATCTCGGAGGTGGAGATCATCTCGACGTTGATGCCGGCGTCGGCCAGGGACTTGAAGAAGGTGGCCGAGACCCCCGGGTGGGAACGCATGCCGGCTCCCACGAGCGAGACCTTGGCGATGCCCTCATCCGTCATGAGGCTCTCGAAACCGATCTGCTCCCGCACCGCCTCGAGCGCCGCGGTCGCCTTGGCCACCGATCCCTGGGGGCAGGTGAACGTCACATCGGTACGGCCGGTCGAGGCTACCGAGACGTTCTGCACGATCATGTCGATATTGATGCCGGCGTCCGCGAGGGCTCCGAAGATCGCCGCGGCCTCACCGGGGCGGTCCGGGACGCCGACCACGGTGACCTTGGCATCGTTGAGGTCCGCAGCGGTGCCGGAGATGATCGGTTGCTCCATGATGTCTCCCTCGCCGTTGGCGATGCGCGCCGCAATCGCGGCCTCGGACAGGACGAAGGTGCCCTCGCGGTCGGAGAACGACGAGCGCACGTGGATGGGCAGGTCGAAGCGTCGCGCGTATTCCACGCAGCGCAGGTGCAGCACCTTGGCACCGGCCGCCGCCAATTCCAGCATCTCCTCGTAGGTGACGACCGTGAGCCGTCGGGCCTTGGGGACGACCCGCGGGTCCGCGCTGAAGACGCCATCGACGTCGGTGTAGATCTCGCAAACGTCGGCACCCAGGGCCGCGGCCAGGGCGACGGCCGTGGTGTCGGACCCTCCCCGGCCGAGGGTGGTGATGTCCTTGGTGTCCTGGGCGACGCCCTGGAAGCCAGCGACGATGGGGATCGCGCCGGCCGCGAGGGCCTCCTGGATCCGACCAGGCGTCACGTCGATGATCCGGGCCGCTCCGTGGGCCGAGTCGGTGATGAGGCCTGCCTGGGAGCCGGTGTAGGAGCGGGCCTCTTCGCCGAGGTCGTTGATCGCCATGGCGACGAGGGCCATCGAGATGCGCTCGCCCGCCGTGAGCAGCATGTCGAGTTCGCGGCCGGGAGGATTCGGGGAGACCTGCTCAGCCAGGTCGAGGAGGTCATCGGTCGTGTCACCCATGGCCGACACCACGACGGCGACGCCGTGGCCGGCGCGATGGGTGTCAACGATGCGGCGAGCGACGCGCCGAACACTCGCAGCGTCCGCGACGCTCGAGCCTCCGTACTTCTGCACGACGAGGCCCACGCTGGCTCCTGGGCAGGCGCACCGGCCGCCCCCGGGTGGGGCGGTCACCTATCGGCGGAAGCGCCAGTCTAACGGCAGATCCGCCCGCGTCCACGTCACCCCCGAGGCGTTGAGTGGCGGGTGGTGTCGCGCGACACGCCGTGCAGCACG
>JAPOJD010000197.1 GCA_029978585.1 Actinomycetota bacterium | reverse complement strand
GCGACCCGGGCGTCGTACGCCGCGCGCCAGGCGGGCGCGGCGGTCTCGGGGGCGGCCGACATGCGAGCAAAGGTAGTCGTAGCCCAGGATGTGCGGGTGAGCCAGGAGGTATTGGAGACCGGACAGGAGCGACCGAGTCGCGGCCTGCCCTCGTGGCTGGTGTGGACGGTCGGCATCGCCGCCCTGGTCCTCCTCACGGCGGCCAACATGGTGGTCGGCGGCGAGTTGGCGCTGCGTTCCGTCGAGGCCGACAACCTCGTGCGCGCCGTGGAGCAGTCCGAGACGGCGATGAAGACCACGCAGGCGGACTTCGACGAGGTGCTGTCGACGTACGACACGGAGAGCCTCACCGACGAAGAGCGCGAGCAATTGCGCACCGAGCTCGCGGACGTCGCAACTCGAGGCGAGGCGGCCATCGCCGCCGCGGGGGAAGGCGTCGCTGAGGTGCAGGTCATGCCCTGGCACGCACAGTTGCTCGACGCGCGCGAGGCCTACCTGGCGCACAACCAGGCCTGGGTCGCCTACATGGCGGCGGCCGCGGAGGACCCGGGCGAATGGTTCCGCCCGCAGCCTGCCGTGAATGAGACCTTCGCCGACGCCAAGCTGCCCCTGGTGGAAGCCGTTCCGCTCTTCGATCCGCTCGACGTCTTCCCCCGGATTGAATTGATCTACATCACCGGTAGCGGAGACTCCGGCGACGGGCAGTCCGCCTGACGTCAGGCGCGCAGCGGTATCAGGCGCACAGCGTCGCGAGGACGGCGATGTCAGGATCCTCACCGAGGTCGACGCTCACGCGGCTGAGCAGGCGCGTCACCGTGCCGTCAGCCTCGGCTTCCACCCAGCCTGCTCGGTGATCGAGGCCGAGGTGCGGGATGCCGGGCAAGAGCACGCAGCCTGACGCGACACCCTCCGCCTCCGGGGTGGACGGGTGCGTCTCCGTCGGCGGATGCAGGACGATGAGCGCGGCGGGCTGGGGGTCGGCGAACTGTCCAGGGCGGGGAGCGCCGTCACCGAGCACCGGGCCTGCGGCGGTGACCAGACCCACCACGTCGGGCTGGGGCTCCTCGGGGAGCTCCTCCACGGCGCGGAAGACGGTCGTGGTGGGGAGCAGGCCCGGCATGGCGGCGAAGCGCACCGCGATTGCGAGGAACTGCGTCCACTCGCGCGTGGTGTCGGGCCAGCGACCGGAGAGGATGAAGCCAGCCAGGCTGCGGTCCTGCCCGGCGAACGCGGATACCTCGATACCCATGCACGAAGATTGCGACACGAGGGCCTTAGCAGACAAGCACCCTCGAGTGCTAAGTGTCGCGGGCTGTCAGGACCGGCGTTCGCGCACGATGCAGAAGATGTTGCCCTCGGGGTCGGTGAGCCGGATCCAGGCCGTGCCCACCTCGGCGATGGGCTCGGCATCGACGCGTGAAGCGCCCAGCGCGACCGCGGCTTCGGCGGCCGACTCGATATCCGGCACGTGCACGTCGATGTGCACGCGTGTCTTGGCCGTCACCGGCTCCGGCACGCGCTGGATCACCAGGCGCGGTCCGCGGCCGGCGGGGTCCACGAGCGACCAGTAGACGCGGTCGGGTGCGTCGAAACGTCCCTCGTCCTCCACGACGTAGCCCAGCACTCGCGACCAGAAGGTGATCATGCGCTCGGGATCGTTGACATCGAGGGTGAGTTCGACATGCATGCCCGGAGGGTAGCCTCGCTTCGTGACCCTCACCCCGGACTCTCACCATGCGCTCGTGGTCATCGATGTCCAGCAGGGCTTCGACGATCCCGTATGGGGGCGGCGCGATAACCCCGCATGCGAAGCCAACGTCGCATCCCTAATCGAGGCGTGGCGGCAGGCGGAGCGCCCGGTCGTCATCGTGCGGCACGATTCCCGCTCGCCCGGATCGCCCCTGCGCCCGGGCCAACCCGGCAATGACCTCAGACCGGGGCTCTCCGGCGACGTGCTCATCACCAAGAGCGTCAACTCCGCCTTCTATGGCGACCCGGACCTCCACGCCTGGCTCACCGAGCGGGGCATCACGCGGCTCACGATCTGTGGAGTGACCACCAACCATTGCTGCGAGACGACCGCGCGGATGGCCGGAAACCTCGGCTACGACGTCACCTTCGTGATCGACGCGACGCACACCTTCGACCGTCCCGCTCCTGACGGCTCGGTGATCCCCGCCGAGGAGATCTCGCGAGTGACGGCCGCCAACCTCCACGGAGAGTTCGCGACGGTGATGAGGACGCGGGACGTGCTCGGGTCGCCTAGCGAGGACTGACGTGGAAATCAGCTCCCTGCCTGCATTCCTTGTCGCCGTCCTCATCATCGCCGCAAGCCCTGGGCCAGCCGTCGTCCTCATCCTCCAACGGGCCGGTGCGCACGGCTTCCGCGCGGCGATCCCCACCGTGCTCGGACTCGAACTCGGCCTCTTCCTCTGGGCTCTCGCAGCCGGCACGGGCATGGCGGCCCTCGTCGCGGCGTCCGAGACCGCCTTTCTCATCCTGCGGATCTCGGGTGCGGTGTTCCTTGCCTATCTCGGCATCCGGGCGCTGATGTCGGGATGGCGGCTGCGCAGGCGGGACGACACCGATCCGCTACCTCGCGTCGAGCCGCCCAAGGGGCACCGGGCATTCGCCGAGGGGCTGCTCGTGCAACTCGCCAATCCCAAGGCAGCGGTCTTCCTGTTCGCCTTCTACCCGCAGTTCGTGCCGGCGGATGGTCCCGTCCTCGCCACGACCGCGGCGCTCGGACTCATCCAAGTCTCCGTCGAGACCGTGCTCTACCTGGGTCTTGCGGCGATCGTCGGCAGTGCTTCGGCGTGGTTCAGTCGCACGCGCGTTCGGCGACGACTCGACTACGCGAGTGGGGTGGTGCTCCTTGCCCTGGGGGCACGCGTCGCACTCACCTCGCGCGCCTGAAGTGCCTCAGCCCGGAACGTTGAACATCCAGCGCACCCCGAACCGATCGACGACAGAGCCGTAGTGCCCGCCCCAGGGTGCGGGCGACAACTCCTGCACCTCGGTCCCGCCGACGCTCAGATCCCGGTGAAGCCGCTCGCCCTGCTCCAGGGAGTCCGGCTCGATCGCAATCGACACGTTGTTGCCGACCGCAAGTCGGTGCCCGAGTGACTCGAGCATGTCGGTGCCCATGAGCGTGTGGCACCCCAGGATGGGCAGCGCCACGTGCATGACCTTGGTCTTGTCCTCATC
>JAPOJD010000234.1 GCA_029978585.1 Actinomycetota bacterium | reverse complement strand
TCACCGCGCGGTCTCGGTCGACATCGGCATCGACGGCAGAGCCACCCAGGACGCCGACGAGTGGTGGACGTGCCTCATCGACGCGGCTCGCGATGTCGTGGCTGCGAGCAGTGCGAACGCCCCCATGGCCGTTGCGGTGACCGGGCAGTGGGGGTCTACCGTCCCCGTGGACGCCGAGGGGCGCCCGGTGGGGCCCGTACTGCTGTGGGCCGACACCCGCGCGCGCCGCTACATGAAGGAAGTGATCGGCGGGCCCGTCACCGTCCAGGGCTTCGCCCCGCATCGGGTGCTCCCGTGGGTGCGCACCACGGGCGGCGCCCCTACGCCCAGTGGCGCGGACCCGACCGGCCACTCGCTCCTGCTCCAACGGGAGTTCCCCGAGGTCCTGGCCCGCACCCGCTGGCTGCTGGAGCCCATCGACTACCTCGGCATGCGCCTCACCGGCCGGGCGGCGGCCACGCCCGCGTCGATGATCCTGTCCTGGCTGACGGACAACAGGATCGGCGCACCCGAGGGGTACGTCGCCGACATGGTGAGGCGCGCGAAGCGGGATCCGCGCCTCCTGCCCCCGCTCCTGCCGACCGGCTCTGTCCTCGGGCCGCTGCTCCCCGAGGTGGCCGAGGCCCTGGGTGTCGCGCCGGGCATCCCGGTCACGTGCGGCATCCCGGACCTGCACGCAGCCGTTGTCGGCAGCGGCGCGATTGCGCCGTTTGCCTCCCACATCGCGGTGTCTACGACGGCGTGGATCAGTTCCCGGGTGCCGTTCAAGCGCACTGACGTGATCCACTCGATGGCTTCCGTCCCCGGACTGGATCCGCGCTTCCCGGTGGTCGCCGACAACCAGGAGGTCGGGGGAGGTGCGCTGCGCTGGCTGCGGGAGCAGGTGTTCGACGACGACTACGGCACCCTCATCGACGAGGCCGCGGAGGCGCCCCCGGGGTGCGATGGCGTGCTCTTCGCTCCGTGGCTCAACGGCGAGCGCAGCCCGGTCGAGGACAAGGAGGTGCGCGCAGCGTTCGTCGGACTGTCGCTGCGCACCGATCGCGCGACCATGGTCCGCGCGGCGATGGAGGGGGTTGCCCTCAATGGGCGCTGGCTGTTCGACGTCTACGAGAAGTTCTGCAGGCGACGCATCGACTCGCTGAGGATCCTCGGCGGCGGGGCGCAGTCGGATCTGTGGTGCTCGATGTTCGCGGGGGCCTTTGACCGCAGGATCGAGCAGGTGGCCCAGCCGCGCGATGCCCAGATGCGGGGAGCCGCGCTCTTCGCGCTGGTGAGCCTGGGGGAGATCTCCCTGGCAGAGGCAGCCGGTCGGGTATCCGTCTCCGCGGTGTTCGAGCCCGGGGACTGCGATCGCGACACGTACGCCGCCTCCTACGCGGAGTATCGGGGCCTGTACAAGCGCCTCAAGGGCCTGGGCCGGTAGGCCGGGTACCTGCGGGACTACCGGCGCGCGAAACCGGGGATGCTGCGGTGACAATGGTGACCGTGGCCGCTGGTCTGGACTCCGTGGTGGGCCTCCGCAGCCTTGCCCTGCGCCTGGTCCTCGTGGGAGTCGTGGCCGTGGGCCTGGTGGGCATGCACCACTTCGTGATCGCCTGCCACTCCTCGGCGTCCGTCGCCTCCGCAGCCTCGGTTGCCCATGATCATGATCACCACGCCCCCGCGCCGACGGGTGACCACGATGAGCACGGCGCGGTGGGTGCTGCCGCGGTCTGCCTGGCTGTCCTGCTGGGCTTCCTGTCCCTGCTCCTTCCCCCTCTGCGCATGGGAGCCCGCCGCCGCTCCTCGGAGCGCGCGACGCCCCGGGGCTCCCCGGCGATCGCGCGGCTCCTCGACCCTCCTGACCTGAACATCCTGTCGATCGCGCGGACGTGAGAGCGGTCCGCTGACCGACCTCACCCATCCACGATCGAAAGGAATCCCATGAACCGCTCTCTTCGCGCGCTTGCCCTTCCGGCGGCTGCGCTTCTCGCTGCGGGCACGCTCGCCGCCTGCGGCTCCAGCAGCTCCATGAACATGTCCCCCAGTGCCTCCAGCGCTGCGCAGTCCAGTGCTCCAGCTGGAACGGATGCTCCGACGCCGCCGACGCCGTCGCCGGCGGACGTGATGTTCGCGCAGATGATGATCCCCCACCATGAGCAGGCGGTGGTCATGTCCGACTACGCCCTGGAGAAC
>JAPOJD010000124.1 GCA_029978585.1 Actinomycetota bacterium | reverse complement strand
GTTGCCGAGCCACGCGAACGCCGTGTTGCAGGACATCGCGAGCGCGTCGATGAGTGTCACCTCGCCGTTGGGGCCGCACTCCTCCCCTGTCCAGTTGCGGATCGGGCTGGAGGAGAGGGGGAGGTCGTACTCCGCAGGGCCCGGGAGAACGGAGTCGAGGGTGAACTCCCCGGATGCGAGAGCGGCAGCAGCGGTCACCAATTTGAAGGTTGACCCGGGCGGGTTGAGGGCGACGATTGGCCTGTTGAGCAGCGGCTGGCTGGGGTCGTCGAGGAGTTGCTCGTAGTACTCGCGGATCTCCTGCGGCTGATGCGAGGAGAGCATGTTTGGGTCGAATGACGGCGATTGGACGCTGGCGAGGATCCTGCCCGTCGTCGGCTCGATCGCAACAACGGCGCCTCGCGTGCCGCTGAGCCCCTCCCAGGCCGCCGTCTGCGCCGCGGAGTCGATGGTCGTGGTCACCGCCCCGCCGCGGGGCTGCCGCCCCGCGATGAGCTGCTGGAGCCGGTCGACGAAGAAGAGATCGGAGGATCCGGTGAGCACGTCGTTCTCGGTGCGCTCGAGGCCGGTCGCGCCATAGACGATCGAGTAGAAGCCGGTGACCGGCGCGTACTTCGGGCCCTCGGGGTATACGCGCAGGTAGCGCAGCGCCCCCTTGGTCTCCTCGGACAGTGCGATGGGCTCCGGTCCGGTGAGGATCGGCCCCCGTTCCCGGCCGTACTCGTCGAGGATGACCCGTCGGTTGTCGGCACGGGAACGGTAGTCGTCGGCAAGGAACACCTGCACGTAGGTGATGTTGACGAGGAGCGCCAGCAGCAGGATGCCGAAGACGTAGCCGATGCGGCGTATCGAGCGGATCACCGGCGGAACACCTGGGTCGCGGCGTCGACCTGCGCGGCCGGCGTCGCAGGCATGGGCGGTTTGCGGGCCTGGTGTGAGATCACGAGGAGGATCGCCACGATGATCCAGTTGGCGACGAGGGACGAACCGCCATAGGAGAGAAACGGCGTGGTCAGGCCCGTAAGCGGGATGAGTCGCGTGACTCCGCCGATGATGACGAACACTTGGATGGCCAGGGTGATCGAGAGGCCGGCCGCGAGGAGCTGGCCGAAGGGATCGCGCACGGCCACGGCGGCGCGCAGGCCTCGTTCGATGAGAATGGCGTAGAGCAGGATTATCGCCACCACGCCGGCCAATCCCAGCTCCTCGCCGACGGCGGCCAGGATGAAGTCGGTGTTGGCAAAGGGCACCAGCTCGGGGTAGCCGCGTCCGAGGCCCGCGCCGAAGAGCCCGCCATTGGCGAATCCGTACAGCGACTGGACGACCTGGTAGCCGCCGGTGTCGGAGTAGGCGAACGGATCGAGCCAGATCTGCACGCGGGTGCGCACGTGCCCGAAGAGGAGGTAGGACAGGACGGCGCCGCCGGCGAACAGGAGGGCTCCCAGGAACAGCCAGGACTTGCGCTGGGTGGCGATGTAGAGGAGGCAGACGAAGAGACCGAAGAACAGCAGCGAGGTCCCCAGGTCGCGTTCGAAGACGAGGATGCCGAGGGACACCGCCCAGGCCACCAGGATGGGTCCTAGGTCGCGGGCCCGGGGGAAGCCGATGCCGAGGAACTTCGTGCGTACGACGGCCAGGGAGTCGCGGTGGACCACGAGGTAGCCGGCGAAGAAGATCGTGAGCAGGATCTTGGCGAGTTCCGCGGGCTGGAAGGTGAGGCCACCGATCCGCACCCACAGGGTGGCCCCATTGACCGTGGCGCCGATGAACGGTGCAAGCGGCAGGATGAGCAACACGAGGCCGATGAGCCCAGCGGTGTAGGTGTATCGCTGCAGGACGCGATGGTCCCGAAGGAACACGATGACGACGATGAAGAGCACTGCGGCGATGGCGTACCAGGTCAGCTGGTTGTACACGTCCGGTGTCGGGAGCGGGACGTCGGCGCGCTCCGCGCGCTGCAGGGCCGCGACGTCGAGCCGGTAGATCACCACGAGACCCAGGATCGTGAGAAGCGTGGCGATCGGGAGCATGAACGGGTCGGCATAGGGAACGCGCCAGCGCACGACGATGTGAGTCGCCAGAGCGACGCCCCCCACGATGGCGGTGGTCACCCAGAACCTTTGCGGCAGCGCCTCCCCTGTGGCCAAGGTCACCTGGTAGGCGCCGAGGACTCCGAGGCCCCAGGCCAGGACCAGCAGGAGGAGTTCGATGTTGCGCCGGGTGCGCTGGCGCACGGCAGCCGCGGGGGGAGCGTCCACGGTCATGGGGCGGTGCCGCCGGTGACGATCTCGGCGGCCGGGCATCCCGCCGGTGGCCGGGGCACGGCGCACGCGGCCGCCTCCGCCTTCAGCCGGGTCACGATGGCCTCGGCATCCGGGCGGTTCTGCGCGGGCAGGCCGGCGGCGACATCGTCGGCGAGGCGCCGGGGGAGCTCATCGACCGTGAGGTCGGAGACGATCACCGGAGTGCGCAGGGGCACGCCGAGGACGTTGAAGGGTAAGCCCTGATACACGATGACGCGTTGGCTGTCATCGGTGCCGACGTACCACTGCGAGTTCACCCAGGCGATGGCCCCGGCGACGACGGCGACGACCGCGATGACGAACACGACAGTGAGGATGATCCCGTTGCGCAAGCGACGCCTCGATCGCGAGGACCAGGCACCCGACCCGGGCACGGCTGCCGCCGCGTCGATGAAGGGCAACTCGGAGGTGGGTGGACCGCCGTCGAAAGCGGGCGGCGGATCGGGCCGGTTGGGATCGACCTGGGCGTCGCGCGGGAAGTGCACGCGTGGCAAGCGCGCGCGCACTCGAGGCTCTCCCGCGGCCCCGACCACGACGGGCTCTCCGGAGGTGAGATCGCTGACGTGGGTGCTGTCCACGTCCAGCACGTCGGCCACGACCACGGTGACGTTGTCGGGTGCGCCTCGCGCGAGGGCGAGGTCGACGCAGGCGATGACGGTTCCGGTGGGGTCGCCCTCCGACATGAGTTCGCGGAGCTCATCATCGGAGACGGTGCCGGCGAGGCCGTCGCTGCACAGCAGCAGTCGGTCTCCGGGTCGGATGTCGTGGAAGAACAGGTCGGCCTCCACCGGCTGCGACCCGTCGATGGCGCGCATGAGCAGCGAGCGGCGCGGATGGACCGCGGCCTCCTCAGCGGTGATGCGCCCGGTGTCGACCAGGGTCTGCACGTAGGTGTGATCGTGCGTTATCTGGCTGAGGACGCCGTCCCGGAGCAGGTAGGCGCGCGAGTCGCCGACGTGGACGATGGCCAGTTGGTCGTCCAGGAGGTAGGTGCCGGTGAGCGTGGTGCCCATCCCCGCGAGGTCGGGCTCCTCGGTGATGACCTGTCCGATGCTCGCTCCGGCGGCCTTCACTGCGCTCTCCAGCTCGGGGAGCGCATCGGAGTCGGTGAGGGGGAGGCGATCGCCGTCGACGAGCTCGGCCAGGGTGGCGACCACCGTGGCGCTGGCGAGTTCCCCTGCGGCGTGACCGCCCATGCCATCGGCCACGACGAGCAGGTGGGGGGCCGCATAGCCGGAGTCCTCGTTGGCCTGGCGCACGAGTCCCACGTCGGATCGGGCGGCATAGCGAAGGGCGAGGGTCATGGTCAGCGCTCCAGGACCATGGTGGTGCGACCGATGCGCAGCGGGACACCGGGGGCGAGCACCGTCGGCGACGTGATTCGCGTGCGGTCGATCCACGTGCCGTTGGTGGATCCGAGGTCCTCGATGACCCAGGCGCCCTCGCTTGGGTACAGGCGGGCGTGCCGGCTTGATGCGTAGTCGTCGTTGATGATCAACGTGGAGTCCGGGGCCCTGCCGATGGTGATCTGCGCGCCCTCGAGGGGGATGACGGTGCCGTTGAGCGGCCCCTCGGTGACGACGAGCGCCGGGCCCTTGATGCCGGAGGCCTTGCGACCGTTCTTCGACGGCTTGGGTGGTTTGGGGGTCTTCGCGGGACGTGCCGGGACGGTTGCGGGGCGGGCCTCGCGCGGCTGGACCAGGTCCTTGCGTAGCGCTACGACCGTCACGATGACAAAGAGCCAGAGTCCGCCGAGGAAGGCCAGCCGCAGCAGGGTGAGGGCGAACTCGGTCATGGCGTCACCCGGTCCGGAATGTCATGGCCGTGGACCCCAGCGTGATCACACTCCCGTCGACGAGGGCGGCCTGCGTGATGCGGGTCCCGTCCACGGTGGTGCCATTGGTGGAACCGAGGTCGCGCACGACGGCAGGGGAGCCAAGGACGATCTCGCAGTGCGCGCGGGAGACGCCGGGGTCCTCGATGCGGATGTCGCTCTCCGCTCCTCGGCCCACTCGGCAGACCGCGCGCACGAGCGGGTACGCCGTGCCTGCCACCTGGAGGTAGGGCTGCCCGGGAAGCACGGCCTGGGCGCCGGCAGCGGACACCGCGGCCCTTGCCTCGGAGTGCACGCGGAAGATGCCGGTCTCCAGGGTGTCGTCGCGCTCCAGGGTGACGGCGGGGGGTCCGAGGAGGCGGTAGCCCTGCTCGGTGGCGTACTCGGTGACGACGGTGGCGAGCTCCGCCTCGAGAGGCCCGCGGTAGACGCTGAGGCGGTCGTCGTCCATGGGGGACAGGTCGATGCTGAAGACATTGGGGACCACGGTGCGGTCTCGCGCGACGATGGCCACCCGGTCGTCCATCTCCTTCTGGATGGCCGCGGCGATCTCCACCGGCTGGACCTCGGACTTGAAGGCGCGGGCGAAGGCGCCGTTGACGAGTCGGTCGAGCCGGTCCTCGAAGCGATCCAGGAGTCCCACCGCTGAATCGTACGTCGCGGGCCCCCCCGCCTAGCCGCCGCTCTGCCGCGTTTTCGACCTGGATTCCGCGGCTGGACGGCGGCCAGCCGGGAGGTTCGCTGCGTTGGGCGACCCTCAACGGCTATCGGCCGGGCCTGATCCGCGGGATGAAGGCGCCGACGTGGTCGGCGTAGTCGTACCAGACCACGCCGTGTCGCTCGGCGAGGAGGTGGTCCTCCCACAGCGCCTTGCCCACGAAGAACGCCGTGAGCAGCAGCAGCATGGCGACCTGCCACCACGAGCCCACTGCGACCGTGAATCCCGCAGCGGCGATGAGGATGCCGACATAGATCGGGTGCCGGATGACGCCGTACACGCCTGTGGTGCGCAGGGCGGCACCGCCCTGGGGAACGGGAGTGGGCGTGAGCGCCGATCCCAGAGCGAGGAGCGACAGCGCGGTGAGGATGAGGCCGCAGCACATGAGGATGAGGCCGACGATCCCGAGGACGGTGGGCGGCCAGACCTCGCTCAGGCCGGTGCGCTTGGGGAGGAAGAGGAGGAATACGAGGAGCAGAGCCTGGACAGCGACCAGGAACCACCCGATCTGGGCAACGCGCTGGGGCTCTGGCGTGCGCTCGTGCGCGCGCTGCTCGGCCCCCCCCTGCGCTGACATAGCCCCCATTGTCCCCTTCCCGTGGGACAGCGCAGCCCTGAAGTGGTCAATTCCCGGCCATGTCCCAGGCGATTTCCGGAGGCCTTCCCTCTGGGAGGGGGCATGAGGGGCGCCGACGTCAGCGGGAGAGCTCGTCGAGCAGGGCGATGTCTTCGGGGTCCAGTTCCAGGCTCACCGATGCCAGGAGAGCGGGGAGTTGATCAGGCCGAGAGGCGCTGGCGATGGGGGCCACGACCGTGGGGCGCGTGAGGAGCCAGGCGAGCGCCACCGTCGCCGGCTCCGCTCCTTGGCGGGCGGCGATGCCTCTCACGGCGTCCAGGATCGACTCATTGTGCGGGGTCTGGAATCGGGCGACGGTGTCGCTACGCGCCAGGGCCGAGTCGGCGGGGCCGATGTACTTGCCGGTGAGGAATCCAGCGGCCAGCGGCCAGTAGGGCAGGCAGGAGAGTTGCTCGGCCGCGCAGAGTTCATCAAGCGGTCCCTCGTAGGTCATGCGTTCGACGAGGCTGTAGTGCGGCTGCACTGCGCAGAATCGTTCGACGCCCAGCCGATCCGAGACAGTCAGGGCCTCGGCGAGGCGGTCTGCGGTGTAGTTGGATGCGCCGATGGTGCGTACTCGGCCGTCTGCGATGAGTTCGCCGAGTGTGCCCAGTGTCTCCTCGAGCGGGGTGCCCTCGTCGTCGGCATGGCAGTAGTAGAGGTCCACCCGGTCGGTCTGCAGTCTGCGCAGGGAGCCGTCGATTCCGCCCAGGATCTGACCTCGCGTCAGTCCGTGGTTCCCGGGCCACCTGCCGACCTTCGTGCACACGATGATGTCGTCGCGATTCCCGCGCGCGCGCATCCAGTCCCCGACGATGGTCTCGGCCTCTCCGCCGGAGCAGCCAGGGGCCCAGTAGGGATAGGAGTCGGCGAGGTCGATCGCGTTTCCGCCGGCCGCGACAAAGGCATCGAGGATGTCGTACGACGTTTCCTCATCCGCCGTCCACCCGAACACATTGCCGCCGAGGACGAGCGGAAAGACGTCGAGGGCGGATTTCCCGATGGGGGGCACCGTCCGACTCTACGGGCCTCCCTGCGGTTCGAAAGAGCCGTGTCGCGCAAGCGGCCGGGCGCTGCAGGGCGTCCGCT